>NZ_CP039373.1:2204553-2504553 GCF_000179235.2 Synechococcus sp. CB0101 | reverse complement strand
TGTGAGTTTATCGCAGAGTAACAGAGGCATCCAGGTAAATCATACCGGGTCTGTATCGATACATCCATGCTGGCAAGAAAGCAGGTCAGTGCCTCTCTTTTTGGTACCCTTGGTTCTGATAGGTTTTTGTCGTAACCACATAGGTCGATATTGCTTTATTATTTCTGGTTGCGCTAATTTCAGTCTAGCTTTGCCGCGGAAAATGGCTATATTCACATTTTCTTTTATTGAATTACTGAAGTCGAGCTTATTAAAAATGATCTATGCTGATCTGGCTGTTAAGGAGACTCTGGACAAACGGGGGTTGAGCGGCAGCAGCAAGGAGGCAAGTGTGCCTTTACCTGTGGAATACTTCTGATGCCACTTTCTGAGTGGTTTTGTTCTCCTGTTCAGCCACTTTGGGCTGATTTTTGAGGCTGAATCGCGGGGTTTAGCCATGCCAATCCCCTGGTCAGGCTGTTGCGAGCAATTGCCGTCGGGCCTGAAACAGATTCGACAGCGCTGCCAAGACCTGGATCTTGCAGCGGTTCTTGGCCAGGCCGCGCAGCCGGGTCTTCTGAAAGCCAAACTGCTGTTTGATCACGCGGAAGGGATGCTCAACCTTGGAGCGGATGTGGGCCTTGGCCGTTTCGATCAGATCCTGCAGCCTTCCATCTGGTGTATCTGGTAGAGCCCTGCGTTTGCCGGGTCGCATCGCAACCCTGAATTCCGTTGTCTTGCCTGCCATCTCAGGCCTTTTGGCGATGCCTTGGTAGCCAGCATCGGCGTAAACGACCTGCTCATCACCATGCAGCAGCTCAGCTGCCGGGGTGATGTCATGCACGTTGGCTGCGGTCACCACGACCGAGTGGATCAGGCCGGAGTCCTTGTCCACACCGGCGTGGATTTTCATGCCGAAATACCACTGGTTACCTTTCTTGGTCTGGTGCATTTCTGGATCCCGCTTCCCTTCTTTGTTTTTGGTGGAACTGGGCGCGGCGATCAAGGTGGCGTCCACGATCGTGCCCTGCCGCATCGTCATCCCACGTTCGCTCAGGTGAGCCTTGACGGTCTCAAAGATCTGCTCGCCCAGATCGTGCTTCTCCAGCAGATGGCGGAAGGTCAGGATCGTGGTCTCATCCGGGATCCGATCGCTGATCAAGGCGATGCCGGCAAACCGGCGCATGGTGGGCACCTCAATCAGGGCCTCCTCCATGGCTGGATCGCTGAGCGAATACCACTGCTGCAGCAGGTGAATCCTGAGCATGGTGGCCAATGGATATGGAGGCCGGCCACCTTTCTTGCTCGCTTTGGGGTAATGCGGTTCGATCAAGGCGATCAACGCCGCCCAGGGCACGACCTCCTCCATCTCAGCGAGGAACTTCTCACGCTTGGTCTGCTTCTTGGCGGTGGTCAGCTCGTAATCCGAGAAGCCGAGCTGCTTGGCGCCCATCACCTCAGTCCTGGCCTGCGATCACGGCTCCATTGTCTCGCGGCAGGCCTGGGTTTCCCAGAGTCTCCTTAAATCTATGATGGCGTGACTTGCCGGGAATGCCACCAGAGACTCATGGGGGGGCCTGCGAGGCCCTTCTGGTTCATTTCATGAAGAGGTTGCTCCGGGAAGAAATGAATCCTTTCGTAGAGCCTTGTAGGCCTCTGTCTCTTACGTGCAGTTGACCAATGCCCAAGAAGCTCACCAAGCACCAACGGCAATATCGAAAGCGGAAGAAGGACTCAAGTAGAGACTTTAGGCTGGTTAAGAAAGAGGGTGCTGCAGACGGAGTAAGAGTCACTCGTCGTCGCCTCAAGGTCTGGGTATCTGAAGAGGCCTATCAACGCTTGTGCGAGCTTGCATCTGTTGCAGGTATCTGCAATTGGGAGATGCTTACCAGAATTATTCTGAAGAGCCTTCCTGGATATGCTTGCTTCTCAGGAAGCGATTCACCGCTTGATAGATATTATTGGCCCGATGAATTGATCCATCCCAAAGAGCTTTCTGTCCGATCCAAAGGTTCCAAGGGCGACAGGCAGATCAGTTATGACATCACGAGTACCGCCTGGAAGAAGCTCGAATGTCATAAGACAGCCTCAAAGTTGTCTAAGGCTAGAATTGTTCAGGCAATTATTCTGAGCTATAAGCCTCTGACCCCAGAGCAACTCGAGCGTCAGCGCATCTATCGCCTCTCATATGCTCAGGAACAGCAAGAGTGGCGCGCCTCACAATCAAAAGAACAATCTGATGGTCGGAGACGTTTCTTCGATTTAGGGAATGGTCATTTTGGACATGTGAACGGGATACCAATGGAGTACTGGGATGAGGCCGAGCTGGATGAATATGATGAACTGCACAGAAGATATATTGCGCGACAATTAGAGAGGTTGAGGCTTGAGGGTCTGGAAGATAGCGATGAATATCGGACTTGGCAGAAAAAACAGATCCATTGGAGCGTCTGATTGGTCGCCTACCACATTTGCGTGCAGACTCAAGGCTCTAGATAGCATTACGGGGTGAGTAGTCCCTACCGAGGGAGGAAACCATAAACTTCAATCCCTCCGTCGGGTGGAACCGACGTTAAAGAAAGGCAGAACTGTGATTGCCCTCAAAGGTAGTAGCTCGTTCTGCGGTCTGGTTCTACCCCGACACTGGAGGATTCAGGCACCTTCAGCAGCAGTCAAAACAACTCCTGCCCGCGACACCTGGAGTGAGGTGGCGATGGGACCCTCTCCAAGTTGAAGCCCGTTCTGATGACGCATGACTGCGTTACGACGGGCATGTTTAAACGACTTGGATGGTTCAAAGAGAATCTACCGACTGTAGCCAGTTCATTTGAGACAGTCATCCAGTGATGGTGACAGCAGTTCTTCGACTCTTCCGGTGTCATCCAGACACGGTTCACGTTGGAGTTTTGCGTTTCAAATGAGCTGAGCTACAGGCGGAGCCTACGGGAGTTTCTCTTTGCACCATCCAGTTGAAATACTTATACAGCCTTGGCTGTGTAGTTATAGATCATCATTGCACTCCATGATTGGAGCTTCCAAAAGATCTCCAAGAAGCAGAGCCAGGAAGGGATGGCTTCTGCTGATTACCTCTTCACCTCCAAGCACGAATTTTTAGTCGACTAAAACCTATGACCATTGATCTACTGTCTATTGAGGCTCTCAGTAGCGGACTGTCTGAGAAGGCTCTTGATTATCTGCAGTAAACGATCCCAGAACATCATCGTCGCGGTGTTGGCTCTTTCGTTCAAGCTCAACGCAGATTATTCAATGACCATGCTGCCGATTTGGCTGCTGTATTAACCGCGATTGCATCGGCTCCCAAGGATTTTAATCTTGATCTCTTTGAGAAGAACTTCATTGAATGGCTGCGTTCCAATGGTGTCTCTAGCTCACGTATTACGCAGCTTAAAGGTGCTATCAGAATTAAGACACGAGCTATATCCAGTGATTCCTTCTACAGTCAAGGTGAAAGAGAGATAATTCGTGCTCTTGAAGTTGAGAAGGCATACTTGTTTGGGCGGCTTACTTTTCCTGGCCAGAAGGAGGTCTTCTCCCTTCACCGAGCAACTGGCACCATCACCCTGCAGCAACTGAGGCAACTCCTTAAGCAGCACCAATACGATCCAAAGACGAGCTGGAATAGCAACTCGGACTGGAAACCAAACGGCAAGCCAAGTTCGACTACAGATTCATCAGATAGACAAGCTAACCCATCATTCCCCATTTCAATGCAAGCACACGATCTCGCACTGACACTTCAGAGTGTTGTTGACCAACTTCTGGATATCCGCCCTCAATGGGAAGGTGATCATCGAGTAACAGAGTTGATTGATGCTCAGCGGCTCAGTGAACTGACCAACCAGCTTTGTGCTGGGAGGGATCTTGGGTGGGAGTTCTAATCAATTAGAGATCGCTTGCTGACGAAACAATTGAAGGTATATCCCGAACCCATTACCTCTCACCTTCATCCCCTCTGAGGTGGACTGGTTTTTCTGGACAGCCCCCATCAGGGGCGGTACCCCGCCTCAGAGGTTAACGATGGGGCCTGTCCAGAAAAACCAGTTAAATTACAGCGTATAACTGATTCGCAGTTGGGCCTTGCATGCACATTGCTTTCGGTTGTATATTTGGGGTTGAATTAATTGAATTCATGCCCTCTTCTGAAATCGTCACTTACGATCCGTCAACCTCGGAAGATATCTTTTTGCCGGCATTTGGCAATGAATACCTTAGATTTGGCACGGGCACAAATGCGCTCAACGATCAAACAGGGAGTCTGTCCGGTCCGCAATACTGGGATGGTTCATCTTGGTTGAATGGCACCATTGGCATTAGCAGCTTTGCCATGGGTGTTGGCTCAGGTGGCGATGGCGCAGATATCTGGAACCTAAATGGCAATCTGTATTACGGCTCCTATTTAAATGTTGAGTCAAATTCAACAAATGAATCCGGAGCAACTTTTGTGGCTCGACGGAAGCCTGATACGCTTTTTTCCGTTGACACGTCTGGCCTTGATGGCACGACCGGGTCGTTTACTTGGTCGGGAATCTTTGAGCTGGAGGATTCGACCGCCGCTAGTGGCGACGGTAAGGTTGACGTCAAGATCTCTAGAACCTACAAACTGGGTGCAAATTCTTCATATGTCAAAGAGACGACCACAATAGAGAATGTAGATGCCCAAGACACTCTTACCAATCCAAGGTTTTGGACTGGGGTCGGAGATGATTGGGTTGGTTTTACGGACAGTCCTGATAAGATCAAGGGAAACATTGTTGAAGGTGAGTTTGTTCCTATTTCTTCATTGGATTCCGACGGCTTGTATGTCGATGACAACCGATCCATTCGGGCTACTGCTGTTCTGATCGGCCAGTCTTACCCGGGAGTTGGCACGCCGATTGAAGAGGTTGAGACTGATTCTCTTTTCGAGTACTTCTAT
Source organism: Synechococcus sp. CB0101 (assembly GCF_000179235.2). Taxonomy (NCBI): domain Bacteria; kingdom Bacillati; phylum Cyanobacteriota; class Cyanophyceae; order Synechococcales; family Synechococcaceae; genus Synechococcus; species Synechococcus sp. CB0101. Next base: position 2,499,638 of record NZ_CP039373.1, on the reverse strand, counting down.
ACTACTTCCCCTAATGGTTATGCCCTGGTGCATGAAAGTATCGGATGGTATCTTGATAGGGCTATGTCTCGTGATCCCCTTGACTCGCCGTCGATTATTAATCAAGATGATGGATCCTATGCTATGTACTACAGGTTCGATGATCTTGATCCCGGTTTCTCTGCTTCGGTAGACACTTTCTTTGCGATGTCGCCGCTCTCGCAGCTCGGTTCCTCTTTTTTGAGTGTTGAGAGCGATAGCGAAGAAGAAGAAACGGTATTGGAGGAAGAGACCTCCCGTGCCGTAGAAAGTGAATCTCCAGTGCCAGCGCCAGTCCCTGTTGTTGATACTACCCCTGCCGACCCAGCGCCCGCTGGTGTCGATATTCAGCCCGCCGACGATGACGGAGACGGCCTCCGTGAAGTCGTTACCGCCGCCGATGGCACAACCGTGGATGGCAACCGTGATGGAATCGCCGATGCCACGCAATCGCAAGTAGCTGGCTTGCGTCTCATCAATGACGGCGCAGTTGGTGCCGATTACGGCGCCGTTGTTGTGCCAGACGGCATCCAGCTCCAGGCGGTCACTCTCGTAGCTCCTGCCGCCGGTAGTTCTATCCAGGTCGCTGCACGCGGCGGTGGCGCTGTGGTCACCACCACGCCCGAGGGCATCAACAATGCTTTTGCCGGGGTGGTTTCTTTCAACGCTGCTGGTATGACACCTGGTGGCACCACAGAAGTCACTATCAGCTTTCCCTCAGGCCTCCCTGCTGGCACAGGCAACGCCTATCTGCGCTTCAACTACGTCACCAATCGCTTTGAGGAGTATCTAGATGCAAATGGCACTCCCCTCTACGCCTTCATCGACAACGATGGTGACGGCACCATTGACGGCGTCAAACTCACTGTGATCGATGGTGATCTCACCTGGGATGGTGATGGCACCCCCAACGGCGTCTATGTCGACCCTGGGTTCCTCGGCAGCGGCGAGCGCAATCTCACCGGCACAAAGCGTGGCGACAGCCTGATTGGCAATGTTCTTGCTAACACCCTGAACGGCAAAAAGGGCAACGATTGGCTGGTGGGTGATCTTGCTAGCGACGTTCTCAAAGGGGCCCGTGGTAATGACGGCATCTTTGGAGGAGAAGGCGCTGATCGGATCACCGGCGGCCAGGATCGCGATCGCATCTACTACACCGATGCATCCGAATCCTCGGTCGACCAGCGTGACACCGTGAAGTTCGGCAAGCAGGATCGATTCGTATTCAGCTCCTTTGATGGCGACACCATCACCGAGGGCATCCAGACGCTCTCCTTCATCGGCAAACAAGCCTTCTCCGGCACCGCTGGGGAACTGCGCGCCACGCGCTCAGTGCTGGAAGCTGACACCACCGGTGATGGTTTTGCCGATTTTGTCGTGAATCTGCTTGGGAACACGCTGATCAGCGCCAGCAACCTCGTGCTCTGAGGCTGCACGCTTGTGCTTCACCTGGCTGGCTGCGGTCAGCCAGGTTTTTTATTGGGGTATTGAACCAAGCTCAGCTGTCCACACGGCAACAATCTCCCCTCTGAATGGCTGCAGGAGATGAACGAGCTGGAACGCGAGATCTTCCGAACAATGCTTAATCTTAGTGCGGATGTGCCCTGCGACGATATTGAGGCAATCGCCAAGGAGATAATTCAAGAGCGAAATGAGGACAAGAAGTTCCATGCCTTTCTTGCGGAAGCCTCTGATGAAGAACTTATAGATGCAGACTTATTCTGTGAGCCAAGAACACCATTTGCCTGGGAGGAGATAAATGAACTGAACTGCAAGACTGAGCAGGAATACCTAGGAACCTAATCTATGATTATGGACAAGGGATCGGCAACGATCCCACCAGCCACACCTTGTAGCTCATCCTCTGATACCTCTGCCTGAGCCTTCTGGAGCTCCTCAGAAGAAATAACAAAACCCGCAGCTTTGGCAATTGCCACCACGGCATCGGCATCTGCAGCCGCCTTCAGCTTCTCTTGAAGCCCCGCATCAGCCTTGGCCGCTTCCTGGAAGGCTTTGAGTTGCTCTTCTGACATCGCTTTGAGTGGGCGAGGTGTGATGACATCCATTATCGCTGACCTTCAACCTGGTGTCAGCAGGATAGTGTGAAAGACCTCTGGAAAACCCGACCAGTAATTGTCTGCAGAATTGAAATGGTGCCAAGTACTGGATACTGAACGATGGTTCTTCGCGGGCTATTGAAGAGATTAAAAGCCCCTGCAATTGCAGAGGCTCTGGGGGAATTGTGTTAGGCCGTGCATTCACTTAGTAGCCAGCCGCTGTATACAGAAAATCACGCCTATAGCGCCTCCAAGTGTTGGAAGGACCAGCCACGCCTTCTAGCTCCTCTTCAGAAAACTCTAAAGGCTGATGTGCAATGACGGAAGCTTGCAGGGTGAGGTCGCGGTTGACGTGATTGGTCATGATTGAAGCTCTTTGGGGTGTGAGGTGAAGTCGGAGGTGTGTTCCTCTTGATGTATTCATCATCGCAGGGCTGACCGCTTAGTACCAGATGAGAAGAAAGAGAGGTGATAGGGAGTTTCTGGTGAGGTCAGCACAGCACAAAAATCTTTGCGCGATCATTCGTTAACGCACGAACCATCGAATGCCAAAGTCTTCCCTGATAAAGGCGACTAACTTCGCTGGCGATTCAGATCGCCCACTCTGAGCTGGTCTGGTTTTTCTGGTGTCAGGCGACAGCAAAAACTGGTCCGGCGGCGACACGAAAACTGGTCCACCCTGTGGAGCGAGCCAGGCCTGACGACACGGTGAGCGCAGGGGCGTCATCTCTGGAGCCGATGGCTGCGGAGATGCCGGTGCAGACCCCTCAGGATGTGGAGGCGATGCAGCGGCTTTCGGCAGCAGGCTGGGGCCGTAGACGGATTGCCCGGGAACTGGGCTGTTCGCCGGAGACGGTGCGCAAGTACCTACGGCAGGGTGGCTGGCAGCCCTATGGCAAGCCCTGCCGCACCTCGGTTCTCGATGGTCAACGGGAGTGGCTGCGGCAGCGATTTCTGGCCCACCGCGGCAATGCCGACGTGCTGCGGCAGGAGTTGGCCAGTGAGAAGGGAATCAAGGTGAGCCTGCGCACGGTGGAGCGTGCGGTTGAGCCATGGCGGCGTGAGCTGCGCAACGCAGCTGTGGCGACGGTGCGGTTTGAGACGCCACCGGGCCGGCAGCTGCAGGCGGACTTTGGCCAGTGCGTGGTGCGTATTGGCGGCGAGCGGGTGCGGGTGCACCTGGCGGTGCTCACCTTGGGATACTCCAGGCGACTGTTGGTGCGGGCGTTCCGCAGCGAGAAGCAGGACCACTGGCTCTCAACCCTGGAGGAGGGGTTCCGGCACTGGGGCGGTGTGCCTCAGGAGGTGCTCGTGGATAACGCTCGCGCCCTGGTGAGTCAGCACGATCCGGAACGACAGATCCTGGTGTTTGCCCAGCGGCTTGAGCAGTTCGCCAGCTACTGGGGGTTCAAGCCCCGCGCCTGCCGGCCGTACCGGGCCAGGACGAAAGGCAAAGACGAACGTGGGGTGGCGTACGTCAAACGCAACGCCATGGCCGGGCGGGAGTTCAGCAGCTGGGCGGAGCTGGAGGCCCATCTGGTGCGCTGGACCCGTGAGGTCGCTGACCTGAGGGTGCATGGCACCACGGGTGAGGCGCCGCTGGAGCGGTTTATGCGCGCAGAAGCCCAGGCCTTGCAGCCGCTGGAGGCCAAGCCGTCCTTCTTGGCAGAGCGGGAGCTGGTGCGCGTTGTGCACAGCGACTGCTGCGTGGAAGTGGAAGCGAACTGGTATTCGGCGCCGCAGGCGCTGATCCGCCAGCGGGTGAGCGTGCTGGTGCGCGATCAACAGGTTCTGATCCGCCATGGCGGCAGGATCGTGGCTGAGCACAGGCGTCAGCGGCCTGGTAGCCGTAGCCGCCAGGTGATCGACGGCCATTGGGATGGCCTGGTGCCGCAACGGCAGCGGCGCGAGGCGGTGCGTTCGCTGCGGGACACCAGCGAGCGTTGTGATCAAGAACAGGAGCAAGAGCAGGAGCGGCGCATGGTTCGCAGCTCTGAACTGGCCCGGCCTCTGGCCGTCTATGCCGAGCTGATCGGTGAGGTAGCGGCATGAGCACCAACCCGCGCAACCGATCCACACCCATCACGCCACCGGTGCCGACCGAGGAGCTGGAGGCGATGCTTACCCGCCTGCGGCTACCGGCCATCCGCGATCGCCTCGATGCGCTCCTGGAGGAGGCGGCAAGGCGGGAGATGAACCTGCGTGAGGCGCTGACCTGGCTCTGCACAGCTGAGGTGGCTCGCAAGGACCAGCTGCGGATGGAAATGGCGCTGCGGCTGGCGCGCTTTCCGTATGTGCGGACGCTGGAGGCATTTGATTTCGAGGCTCAGCCGTCGATCGATCCGGCCCAAATCCGCGAGCTGGCCACCTGCCGTTGGGTGGCCAACGGCGACACCTTGCTACTGCTCGGACCGCCGGGTGTGGGTAAGACCCACTTGGCCGTGGCACTGGGCCGGGAGGCGGTGCGGCTCGGTCACAGCGTCCAGTACGTCGGTGCGATGGAGCTGATCACAGCCCTGGCCAAAGCCCAGGCGCAGCACGCCCTGGAAGCAAGGCTGACGCAGTACGCCAAAACCCGGCTGCTGATCATCGATGAGCTCGGCTACCTGCCGCTTGAGCCGAACGCGGCCTATCTGTTCTTCCAGCTGATCTCCCGCTGCTACCAGCGCGGCAGCGTGTTGATCACCTCCAACCGCCCCGTCATGGAGTGGGGCGAGGTGTTTGGTGATCAGGTGGTTGCCACGGCAATCCTCGATCGGCTGCTGCACCACAGCCACGTGCTGACGATCCGGGGCGACAGCTACCGGCTCAAAGGGAAACGTCGCAGCGGTCTCATCCGCCGCAGGCGGGCGGTTCCTCCTCACAGGACAGCGCTGGCCTACAGCCACCGCCGCCCAGTGAGGAGGCCTGAAGGAAAACTCGAATCAGGCAGCACAGGTTCCGCAGCCCACAACAACCACGTCACGACACACACCGATGAGGCAACGATCGAAAAGCCAACGGAAGGCCCCCATCAGCAGACCATCAGCTGGACCAGATTTCGTGTCGCCGGAGGACCAAAAGCGGATGTCGCTTGACATCTGGACAGTCCCCATCGTTAACCTCTGAGGTGGGGTATCGCCCCTGAAATGGGGCTCCCACTCATGAGCAAGCGACGCACCCACAGTCCCGAATTCAAGGCCAGAGTCGCCATGGAGGCGATCAGTGGCCGCAAGACAATCCAGGAGATCGCTGCTGATCACGCGATCCACCCCATCCAGGTAAGCCAGTGGAAGAAGCAGCTGCTGGATGGTGCCAGTGAGCTGTTTACGCGAGGCAAGAAGAGCAAGGACAAGGAGGAGGGCCAGGCCAAAGTAGCCCGAGGTGTTTTGTCTCAGCAGTTCAGCTGACAAGAAGGTGTGAGGCCGCTACGGGGTGAGATGCGACCCGCGCTCATTGGGCGCACGTCATAGCTCGCATTGATGCCGTACATCCAACTGCGGTCGTCATTGAGCCAGCGGTAGCCAAGGCGGGATGAGGTGGAGATGGTGGTGCCAGCAACGGTGGTGTTGATGATGCTGCTGTCGTCCCAATTAGCGAAGTTCACATTTGCCTGCACATCAACGAAGATCGCGCTGTCCTCTCCAGCGACGATGGGCAAGAATCTGCCAATGCCAGCTTGGTTCGGGGTGCCAGCGGCCTGGGTCTGCGCTTGAACGCCAACCCCCGGCTTGACAACGTCTTTCAGGTTGGATGTGCATCACGCCAAAGTCTTCCGCTGAACCCTGCGCAACCTCGTCGGGGTCGGCGTTCACCTGAGCGATGGATGGCAGTGCTATAGCAGAGACGCCAGTCAGCGACAGTCCTCTACGGATGAACCGTCGCATCTCTGCTTCTTTAGTTGGCGAGAGTTTCGCAGATCAAAGTCACGTCTTAATAGTCGTGAGTGCGGTTTGGCTGTAGTCGGCTCCTGCAGCACGTTTAGAACCTCCTTGCACTTTGCTCGGCCAGTGGGCCTGGCATCCGATCCGAGCTGCTCAGCGGTGCGGGCTGGGAACTTGGTGGTGAATGCTGCGGTCATCGTTGTGATCGCAGGTGACTCGCTGAGTGTTCCCCTGCAATGCTGATCAGAGACCGAGCTCGCGTGAGTGAGATCGATCAGACCTCCGCATCCTCGCCCCACTGGGGTATGCACTGACACCAGCCTTCCGCCCGGAGCTTCTTTCAGGGTTCTGGGCGTTGTCTTCGCGTAGGTGGCTGCGCTTTTTCACAAGGAGTGTCGCAGTCAAGCCCCACTTTAAATTGCTCTTCGGGAGATCCACACTACAAATTTCCGAAGCCTGATCACTATGGAGGCGATGTGTAAATCCCCCCATGCCGGGGGTGCTTGCATGGCCATCCAGTTCTTTTGGGGCGTTGGTGTAATAGGCCAGGCCGTGCAGCCTGATCGGTTTATCCCACGGTTTATGTACGGTTGATAAACCCTGCCTGAAACACCAATCCACGACACAAGCAGTGCTCCCCGAGCCGTAGGAGAGCGATGGCTACTGGGCAGATGCGCGGAATGTGTTGGTGTCATTGCTCACGGACTGTCGGTTCCTCCCAGGCGCCTGCTCTGGACCTGCCTGTCGCGAGATCCTTTCGCTCTGCTGACCAATGGTTTGGCTCGCTTCTCTCCCGTTTTTCTGTGGGTCATGGATGTGGGTCTAGGTGTGGGTCTAGCTCCTGTTGCTGATTTTCAGAACCATTTTGCTGCAGTCGATCTCAGGTGCAGTCTGGTACGGCTTCCCTAGTTGAAGTAGGTCTTGTTGGTGAGGGCCGGGCAGAGATCCCTGAAGCTGTTGCGGGTTGCGTCTGTCAAGGTCTGGCTGTTGCGGAGTGGCTCATGGCGACATGCAGCACGAGTGGCGCCGTGAACGTAGTCTCTCCTTTGAGGGCTTTTCCCGTTGTTTATAGAGCTGGTGGGTTGGGCCAAAGCTCAAACTCTGGAAAGCTTTGCGCGAGCTTTTGATTCGGCTCTTGGTAGAAATCCTGCAAGTGCCTGATCACCTCGCTTGGGATCTCTATTTTGGGCTTGTTGGTGTTTCTTGGGGGGGGAGTGTTTGGGGTGAGGGATGGGATTGAGATTCAGAAAGAGCTGTGTTTGTAAGAAGGTGGCCTCCGGGTCTTTGAAGAACTCCTCGCTTTTGATGATCAGGATCTTCTCTCGGCTGTAGTGCTCCATGAATGCCTCGAGCTGCTGTGCATAGAGTCCCCTTTCTTTGTAGGGAATGGCATTTCTTCCACTGCGTGAAACCTCCGCCGTTAGGGCAATCTCAGGTGGCCGGGTTTCGATTCCATTGCGTTGAAGATGGCAGTAGTGGGAGATGGCTCGCTCTACCGGGTTGCGTAGCATCGCGATGAGCTTCGCGTTGGGGATCAGGGCGCTCATGCGTGGCGCCGTTACAATTGCATTCGAGAGATAAGACGGCGTTGCCTCGATTCTGCAGTGTGCACCTCTCAGTATTTCCCAGATTGGGAAATGAGTTCGATACCAGTGGGCGCCTTTTGCGTAGTGCTTGTCAAAAAAGTGTATTTCTTTAACGGACGAGAAGGCGACCTGCGGGTGCTCCCGTAGCCATGCATTGAGTGTGGTGGTGCCGCACTTCATGCCGCCAATGATCAGGGCGTTTGGTAAGGGTCGGAAGGGGGCGGAGAGCCGGTAGTAGGGGTAAAGCGCTTGCCGGAGCCTCTCGCGTTGTGTGAGGGTTCGGATTCGGAACATGGTTTTGGCGCGCCCTCGTTCATTGTAGACAGCTTATTTTTCTACCAGCCTGGAAAATCGCCCAAGAGATCGCGGAGTTCTTGATTCGGTTGTTGATAGAAAATCTCCAGGTGCTGCATCACGGCATCGGAAATCTCTGGTTTGACGCTGCTGGTGTTGCGCGGTCTTGCATTGTTGGGTAGGGTTCTTATCTCTAGATTGAGAAAGTCTAGGGTCTGCTGGTAGATGGTCTCGGGATCTCTGAATAACTCCTCGCTTTTGATAATCAGTATATTGCTGCGTGGGTATAGGCTGAGAAAGTTTTTGAGTTGCTTGGCGTAAAGGCCGCGTGATTTATAGCGGTTGGCACCCCTGCCATTGCTTGTGAAATCCGACATGAGGGCAGCTTCGGGTGGTCGTGTTTCCCTGTGATTGCGCTGGGTGTGGCAGTAATGGGAAATCGCCCGATGGACGGGGTTGCGCAGCATGACGATCAACTTGGCATCGGGGATCAGTGCGTGCATCCGCGGCGCCACTTTTGCCGCCCGATAGAGATAAGAGGGGGTGGCTTCAATCGTGCAGCTTGAACCCTGAAGGCGCTCCCAGATAGGGAAATGGGTTCTGTACCACTGAGGACCCCGTTCAAAATTTTTATCAAAAAAATGAATCTCTTTCTGGCTTGAAAAAGCAACGCCTGGGTGCTCCCTCAGCCATGCATTCAGGCTCGTTGTCCCGCATTTCATCCCGCCGATGATCACCGCATTGGGGAGAGGCCGCAGGGGTGCTGTGGCGCGATACAGCGGGTAAAAATTCTTGCGTAGATACTGGCGAGTTGTCTTGCTTCGGCGCAGCAAGGTCTGGGTCGCGGCATGCGGCATTATGCACGACTTCGCCCGTAAATATTTTGAACGTGCAAGCGGGTCTTTCTTGAAGTCCTTTCGCTGCAGTTCGTTCTGGGATTCTGCTTGATTTCTGTAAGCGCTTTTGTTGTGACCTAGCGCACTCCTTGAGTCATTTCTCGCTCGATCTCAGCCTCGCTGAAGGGCTTCGCCGGGTGGGAGAGCTTCCAGCCCTGCACGGCCAATGCCGCTCCCCAGCCAAGGATGGGCCAGATCGGCCAGAACGAGCCGCGTCCTGTTGCAGCCCAAAGCGCCACCAGCACTGCGTTCACCAGCAGGTATTGCTGCAGCTGGTGGCGATACGCGCGCTTTTGATGCAGGCGTCTGATCGGCTTCTGGCGCGGGTCAGTTGGCTCGATCATCGGCTGGTGTGGACTCAGAGCACCTGCCCCACCATCACAGCCGCCACGGCTGAGAACAGGGTGATGCTTAGTGCGGTGAGCGGGTTTTGGCCCTGGGCTACGGCGAAGCTGGTGATCACACCGGCGCCGAGGCAGGCCACGGCCAGTTGGGTGGTGAGGGCTGGGCGCTGCTCCACGGGCTTGTGCTCGATTGGCAGCAGCTTGCTGGCAGCTGCGCTTGGGGGCTTGGCTTCTTTACCTGGCGTTGATCTTCGTTACCCCGCGCAATGTCAGGAGCGCAGGCGGGTGGAGGCGGGGCGGGCCCGGCCGCTGCTGGCCCACTGCTGCAGGGCTTCGAGTTGTTCCCGTGCCGTGCGCGATAACGGCACCAGCTGGGCGGCGGCGCTGATCAGATCGCTTTCGCCAAATTCGCGCTGCTCACTGAAGGCCTGGTGCATCGCTTCGATCACCACCTGCTCGAGCTCGGCACCGGAGAAGCCCGCCGTGCGATCCACCACCACCTCCAGCGGCAGGCTGTGATCGGGGCGCCGCCGGCGCAGCTGCAGATCAAGGATGGCGTTTCGCTCGGTTGCATCAGGGAGATCCAGCAGGAAGATCTCATCGAAGCGGCCCTTCCGCAGCAGCTCGGGCGGCAGCTTCTCCACTCCGTTGGCGGTGGCCACCACGAACACGGCGCTGCTCTTCTCCGCCATCCAGGTGAGCAGGCTGGCCAGCACGCGCTGGCTGGTACCGCCATCGCTGCGGCCATCACCGGCCGCGCCAAACCCCTTGTCAATCTCATCAATCCACAGCACGCAGGGCGCCATGGCTTCGGCGCGCTGGATCATGTCGCGGGTGCGGGCTTCGGAAGCCCCCACCAGTCCGGCGAACAGGCGCCCCACATCCAGGCGCAGCAACGGCATGCTCCAGCTGTGGGCAATCGCTTTGGCCGTGAGCGATTTACCGGTGCCCTGCGGGCCCACCAGCAGCACGCCCCGCGGCAGAGGCAGCCCGTAGCGGCGGGCGTCATCGCTGAAGGCCATGTGGCGCTGTTCCAGCCAGCGCTTCAGGGCATCGAGCCCGCCGATATCGGCCGGGGTGGCTTCGGTGGGGCAGTACTCGAGCAGTTCACTGCGGGCGATGGCCTGGCGCTTTTCTTCGAGCACTTCATCCAGATCGGCCAGGCCCAGTTCTCCACGGCTGGCTAAGCCGCGAGCGGCCACCTGGCGAATGCGTTGTTCACTCAGGCCGCTGCAGCTGTGGCTCAGCTGCTCGAGCAGCTCCTCATCAAGCTGCTGGCCGCAGGCTTGGGCGATGCTGCCGAGTAGGGCCTCGATTTCCTGTTGATTCGGCAGGGGCAGATCCAACAGGGTGATGCATTCATCAAGATCCCGCGGGGGCTGCCACTCGGTGGCTGTGATCACCAGGGTGTGGGGTTGCTGGCGCAGGCTGCTGGCCAGGTTGCGCAACTTGCGGCAAATACTGGCGTCCTCGCAGTAGCGGTGGAAGTCGTGCAGCACCAGCAGGGCTGGCTGCTCCGCCGGCAGGGCCGCGAGGCTTTCCAGGGCCGCCAGGGGATTGCGCGCTGCTTCACCATCTCGGCCGGGCCAGCCGCTTAGGCCGCTGATGAAATCCCAGCGGGCCAGAGCCCTGTTGCCCAGGCGGCGTGCGGCAGCGGCCAGCAATGTGGCGATGCGCTCTTCTTCCTGGCTGCGGATCCAGAGGATGGGGGTGCGCGCCCGGATCAGCAGATCGAGGTGGTCGGCCCAGGCCTGGCTCATGGCTGCAGTTTTTTCAAGGCCGCCCAGCGCGGATCTGTCAGTTCGTTTTCGGTGGGAGCACCCAGCAGTTCTGGGCCCGGGCAATCACTGCCGCAGCGGTTCACCAGAGGCAGCTGGAGGCTGAGCTGCTCGAAGATCCAGTGTTCGGGATCGAAGTCGCCGCTGGGATCGAGGCTTTCGCACAGGCCATCGGGATCGAGCTCGAGCACCTCACTTCCGCCTTCCAGCACCACTTCGGCATCGATGCCGGCGGCGCGGGCCTGATCGCCAAGCCACACCACCTCCTGGTGGCGAAAGCTCAGGGGGTGGTTGAAATGCTGCAGACAGCGGTCGCAGCGGAGGGTCACGATCGTGCTCGCTTCGCCGGCCACCTCAAGAATGTTGCCGCGATGCACGGCCGTGAGGCTGCCGCGAACGGGGGTGAGGCTCTCGAGCTCCCCCAGCTGTTGATCCACCGTCCAGTGCCGTCCATCAGCGAGGAGCCGCAACTCCTGAAGTGGCACGGGCTGAAGTGGATCTCCAGCCGGCGACGGATGGATGGCAGCCATGGTCTTACTTCTTGCCCTTGGGCTCGAAGGGCAGACGCTCACTGCCGCTCACCGTGGCGGTGACGGTTTTGGCATCAGCTGCCAGCTGTTGATCGAGGATGGCCTGCAGGTTGTCGGGCAGGGCCTCGCGAGTGAGCAGGAAGGTTTGCGCGGCCTGGAAGATGTTCGCTACCACCATGTAGAGCAGCACGCCCGCCGGCAGGGGGAAGAACAGGAACATGCCGGTGATCATCACGGGCGTGATCTTGTTGGCCGTGGCCTGCTGTGGGTTGGCAGGCATGCCCATGCCCGAGAGGATCTGGCTCACGAACAGGCTGGCGCCGAAGGCGGCCACAAGGATTGCGATATCCCAGTTGATGGCGCCATCGGTGTAGAAGCCCACCTGGCCGAGGGCCTTGATGAACAGGAAGCCGCTGCGGGCTGCCAGACCGGGGATCTTGGCTTCCACGGTCACATCACCGGGGGCGATGGCATGGATGCTGCCGTTCTGATCAACGCTCACCAGGCCTTCACCCTTGGTGACGCTCCAGGTGGGGGTGAAGGCGCTGCCGTTCTCCACACCGGTAAGCACTGAGGCGAAGCTGGCGCCGTCTTTGGTGTGCAGGCTCACGGTTTCCGTATCGCCCACACCCAGCTTGGTGCCCTTCTCCAGGCTGGCGATCACCGGCACATGGTTGGTGGCCGTCACGAAGATCGAATGGCTGGGGCTGTTGAACGGCTTGGGTTCAACCGCGGCAATTTGGTCAGCCGGCAACACCTTCAGATTGAGGGTGTAGGGCACATCGGCGAACGGTGATCCCCGCAGGGTGGCGAACAGCGCGAACAGGATCGGCATCTGCACCAGCAGGGGCAGACAGCCCGAAAGGGGGCTGCCGAATTCCTTCATCAGCGAACCCAGCTCTTCCTGCTGCTTCTGGGGGTTGTTGGCGTATTTGGCCTTGATCTCAGCCTGGCGCTTCTGCATCACCGGCTGGGCGATGCGCATGCGGCGGGCACTGCGGATCGAGCCGGCACTGAGGGGGAAGAGCGCCAGGCGGATCACCACCGTGAGGGCAATGATCGCCAAGCCGTAGCTCGGCACCAATCCGTAGAAGAAATCGAGGATCGGCAGCAGCAGGTTGTCGGAGATGTAGCCGATCACGGCGTGCTCAGGTCCGGGAGAAAGGGAAGTGGAGCCAGTGTGTCAGGCGGGTGGCTCAGGCCGCCGCGTTGTCGCCGAAACCGGTTTTGGGGCTGGCCTTGCCGGCCGGGCTGGCGGCCATGCGCTGCTCGATGTACGCCTCGGCCTCCTTGTAACGGGGCACGGCGCGCATCTCCAGCTTCATGCCGTCGTTGAGGATCAGCACCATGTCGCCCCAGAAGCCCAGACCGCGGGCCACCGAGCGCACCTCACGGATTTGGCTGTACACCACCTGGCTGCGGTCGCGGCCCAGCCAGCCACCGCTCACTTCCACACGGCGGCTGGTGATGCGGAAGCGCAGCCATAGGGCCCGCACCAGGGCGCCCACGGCGAAGGGAATGCCGATCAGGGTGAGGCCGAACAGCAGGTTGGTGATCAGATCACCCTTGGCAGGGCCGCCTGCGTAGAAGACGTCTTCATTGATGCTGGCTCCTGGAGCCACCGGTGGCGTCTGGGGCGTGCCTGTCATGGCCTGAGTCCTGCCTTCGCGAGGAGTTGGAAACATTCTCCCAGCAGGGCCTGGTCGGTGGCCTCGGCGCTGCCGGGTTTGAGGGAGATCAGCAGCCAGTGGCCGGCGCCCTGATTGGGCAGAGCCTCCACCGCAGCCGTGAGCTGGCTGTGGAAGAGCCGGCGGAGCTGGTTGCGGCGCACGGAGCGCTTGCTCACCTTGCTGCTCACCACCACCGCCAACCGACAGCTGTTGGGGCTGTGGTCGCGTGGATCGGGTTTGAGCAGCTCTGGTTGGGCGTTCAGGCAGCGCAGCACCATCAGGGTGCCGTGATGACGCTGACCTTTTTGATAGATGCGGTCAAACACAAACCGCCCCCGCAGCCTGTGTTCCCGGGATAAGACCATCGGAAACGAACTGTGGGGGCGGTGAGGTGAACGGTTGATCGAGCGATCAGACCGCCAGGCGTGCGCGGCCGCGCTTGCGGCGGGAACGGATCACGCGGCGGCCAGTGTGGCTGCGCATGCGAACACGGAAGCCCGAGACGCGCTTGCGCTTGCGGCTGGTTCCTTCAAGGGTGCGCTTGGTCATGGCTCCGGCTCGGCTGCGCCTTCAACGTCGATCGCCCAACCTACCAGCCGAACTGGCTCAATCGCTCTGGGGATCGATCTGGATCAACCAGCTGCCCAGGTAGCCCGAAACGGGAACATCACCCGGGGCCTGGGCCAGCGCGTTGAACTGATACATCCCAATGTTAAAGGGATTGAACATGTTGATGTACACGCCGATGGTTTTGCCCACGGGCACCGGTGTGTCGGGGAAGATCTCGATGGCTGTGCCGTCGGCCGCCACCTCCACGGTGGCGGGGATGTCGGTTTCACAGCGGGTGCGGGAGAGCATGCCGCCCTCTTTCATGTAGCAGAGCTTGACGCGCTTCGGATCGATGGTGGTGTCAAAGCTCTTGGGGATCCCCACCACCAGTTTGAGGATGGCCGTTTTGCGATCTTTCGGTTTGAGGATCAGGTAATACTCCGACCGCTTCAGGCGCTTGGTGTCGGTCATGAAGTAGTAGAGCTTGCGGTAATCCTTGCTGGAGTCCCAGCGGAATTCCACGAGCCCAGGGGTGCCCTGGCCTTTGACCGGCAGCATCGGTGCGAGGGCGGCAGCAACGCCTGCGAGCCCCAGGGCTGCAGCCATAGCGGTGCCGGCGGCACCCATGCGGAACCCAGCCATGGATTGGTTCTTTAGGAGGTCTTGTCGACCATTCTTGGCAGCCAATGCCAGCAGAAGGGCTTGGGGGGGTGCCGGACCTGGGGTTGGAAGCTGTGACCAGATGCGACTCAGCTGGCCAGATCGGGGCGTAGGCGGGCGGCCTCGCGCAGGTAGGCATGGCGCACCGGTTGCTCGGGCTCAAGCCAGGCATGGGCCAGTAGGCGAATGCAGCGGGGCAGGTCGCCGGCGACAGCCATCTGCTGGCAATCGAGCAGGGCAACGCCATCCCAGCCATCGCGGCGGCGGGCAATCGCTGCAGGGAAGATCGCATCCAGATCGGCGGTGACTGAGAAGGTCACCGAGAGCAGCTGGCTGCCCTGGAGCTGGTTGCGCTCCACCAGGGCATCAATCAGTTCACCCACCGCTTCGCTGATGGCAGCGCTGGTGTTGGCCGCGGCGGTGGTGGCGCCCCGCAAGGCCCGCAGTTGGGAGGTGCTCATGGGCGATGCAGCCAGAGGGGTTGGCCACTCCAGGCCAGCTCCAGATGGAGGGCTTCGCTGAGGCGGGCGAACAGGTTGCGTCCGGGGATCATCCCGGCCAGACCTTTTTTCGGTTGCCCGAAGTTGATCGGTCGGGTCTTCTCCACGTCGAGTTCGGCCAGCTCACAAGCCAAGCGGCGGGCGCTCTCCTCATCACCCAGTTGATCCACAAGCCCCAGTACCAGGGCCTGGGCGCCGCTGAACACCCGGCCATCGGCAAAGCTGCGCACAGTGCCCTCCTCCAGGTCACGGCCCTCAGCCACAGCAGTCACAAATTGGCCGTAGCTGGAATCGATCAGCTCCTGCAGCAGCTGCCGCTCGCCGGCGGTGAGGGCGCGATCCGGCGAGAGGATGTCCTTATACAAACCGCTTTTCACGGTTTCGAACTGCACGCCGATCCGCTCGAGCAGCCTGGAAAGGTTGTTGCCCCGCAGGATCACGCCGATCGAACCGGTGATCGAGCCGGCATTGGCCACGATTTTTTCGGCTGCCACTCCCACATACACCCCGCCGGAGGCGGAGATGTTGCCGAAGCTGGCCACCACGCGGCAGCCCTTCTGGCGCAGGCGTTGGATCGCAGCATGAATTTCCTGGCTGTCGCCCACGGTGCCGCCCGGGCTGTCGATCCGCAGCAGCAGCGCTGGGAATTCGCGCTGCTCCACCTCTCGCAGGGCTTTCAGCACCCGCTCGCGGGTGCCGGAGGCAATCGCCCCTTCGATGGCGATACGCGCCAGCTTGCGGCGGGATTTGCGGCGCCAGGGCCAGACCATCGAGGCGGTGTGCAGTGGCTGGATCTTAAAAAGGAGCCTGTGGGCCGCTGGTGCTCGTGAAGGTGCGCTGGCTGCTGATGCTGTTGCCGTTTGCCCTTTGGGGCACGGCGATGGCGGCGATGAAGCCGTTGTTGGTGGAGGCGGGGCCTCTCACCTTGGCTTGGATGCGCCTGCTGCCAGCCGGGGTTGTGGTGTTGCTGGCCGCGGTGATCTGGCGCGGGCAGTGGGGGGTGGATCGCCGCGATTGGTGGTGGCTGCTGCTGTTTGCCCTTGTGGATGCCACGGCGTTTCAGGGGCTGTTGGCCAGGGGATTGGTCAACACCGGCGCGGGCCTGGGATCCGTGTTGATCGATTCCCAGCCCTTGCTGGTGGCCTTGCTGGCCCGCAGCCTGTTTGGAGAGGCGATCAACCCAGTGGGCTGGCTGGGCTTGCTGGTGGGTTTGCTCGGAATCCTTTGCCTGGGTTTGCCAGCTCCTTTGCTGCGCCACTGGTGGTTGATGGGGCCTGAATTTTTGGGTGATCAGGCCTGGAGCCACGGTGAGCTGTGGATGCTGGCGGCCGCCCTGGCGATGGCCCTGGGTACGGTGATCAGCCGCTACGCCTGCCGCCATAGCGATGCGGTGGCCGTTACCGGCTGGCACATGGTGTTGGGGGCACTGCCGCTGCTGGCCGGTTCGGCGCTGTTGCCGGCGTGGAGCTCCGCGGCGCCGCCCTTCTGGCCCCAGTGGACCCTGACGCAGTGGGGGCTGATGACCTATGCCGCCCTGTTGGGCAGTGCCTTGGCCTACGGCCTGTTCTTTTGGTTCGCCACCCATGGCGATCTCACCAGCTTCACCTCGCTCACCTTTCTCACGCCGGTGTTTGCGCTCCTGTGCGGGGTGGTGCTTCTTGAGGAGCAGTTGGAGCCGTTGCAGTGGCTGGGAGCAGCTCTGGCCCTGGTGAGCGTGGTGTTGATCAACCGCCGTGCCCTGCTGTGGCACCCCGGCGGCGCAGCGGCTGAGGTGCTGCCATGAAGCTGCTGGTGGTGGCCACGGCCTTGGGCCCCGTGGGCAGTGGCCGCGGTGGCGGTGTGGAGCTCACCCTGGCGGGGTTGGTGGCTGGGCTGCTGCAGCGCGGCCACCGAATCACCGTGCTAGCGGCGGAGGGCTCGGGCTTACCGGCTGATTGCGCCTCGGCTGAGCTGTGGACCTGTGCGGGCACCCCTCAGCCGAGCGTGCAGCACCAGGGCCGTGATGCGGCGATCACGATGCCGCTTGATGCCCTGCTGGCTCGGTTTTGGCAGCGAGTGCTGTTGGAGGCGCCGGCGCATGGATTTGATGCGGTGCTCAACCTGGGCTACGACTGGCTGCCCTTTTGGCTCACCTCCTCCGCGCCGCTGCCGCTGTTGCACCTGGTGAGCATGGGCTCGGTGAATGCGGCCATGGATGGGGTGATTGCTGACGTGGCGGCCTGGGATCAACGCCGTCTGGCGTTTCACACGGCCGCTCAGGCTGCGGATTTTGCCCTGGTGCAGCCGCCTGTGCTGCTGGGCAACGGCTTTGACCTGAGCGCCTATCGGTTCTGCGAGCAGCCCGATGCCCTGCTCGGCTGGGTGGGGCGTGTGGCGCCGGAGAAGGGGCTCGAGGATGCGGCAGCCGCGGCGGCGCGCTGCGGATTGCCCCTGGCCGTGTGGGGGCTGGTGGAAGACGAGGCCTATGCCGCTGCTGTGCAGGCTTCGGTGCCGGCGGGCACCTTGCAGTGGCGGGGCTTTCTGCCCACGGCCCAGTTGCAGGAGGCGCTTGGCCGTTGCCAGGCGCTGCTCAACACCCCGAAGTGGAACGAGGCCTACGGCAACGTTGTGGTGGAGGCGATGGCCTGCGGGGTGCCAGTGGTGGCCTATCGGCGCGGTGGGCCCGGCGAATTGGTGCAGCCCGGTGTGAATGGCCTGTTGGTGGACCCCGACGATGTGGAGGCCCTGGCGGACGCCGTGACCGAGGTGAAGCGGATCGATCGCCGCGCCTGCCGGCAGTGGGTGGAAGCCCATGCATCGCGGGCGGTGCTGGCGGAGCGGATCGAGGCCTGGGTGGAGCAGGCGCTGCAGCCGTAAGCGATAACGTCGAGCCTGACGCAGCTCGCCCTGGTGCCCCGCAGGTTCGTGTTGCCGTTGGTGCTGATCTGCGGCCTGGCGTTGTTTGTGTGGGGGCTGGGCAGCACAGGTTTGGTGGATGAAACCCCGCCCCTGTTTGCCGCCTCAGCGCGGGCGATGGCGCGCACGGGTGATTGGCTGATCCCGCGGGTGAACGGCTTACCCCGATACGACAAGCCGCCCCTCGTTTATTGGCTGATGGGGCTGATCTATGCCCTGCCGGCCCACGCCCAGTGGGACCCGCTGGGCACCTGGGCGGCCCGGCTGCCTTCGGCTCTGGCCAGTGTGGGGTTGATGCTGGTGATGGCCGCCGCCCTGTTGCGCTGGCCGCAGCCGCTTCCCAGCGGCCGCCTGCCGGCCTCCTCCCAGCAGTCGATCACCGCCGTGAGTGCGGCGCTGGCCTTTGCCCTCTCTCCGCTGGTGCTGCTCTGGAGCCGCATCGCTGTGAGCGATGCCTTGCTCACCGGTTTGCTCGGAGCCGTGCTCTTGTTGCTCTGGCGCTGCTATGCCGGCGGCGGTCGCCCTTGGTGGGCCTGGATCCTGTTGGGGCTGGCGGTGCTGGCCAAGGGGCCGGTGGCGGTGGTGTTGGCGGGAATGACCCTGGTGGGCTTTGGCCTGTGGCAGCGGGATCTGATGGGCTTGGTCGCTCGCCTGCGCCCCTGGCCGGGTCTCGGGATGACCGCCCTGGTGGCGCTGCCTTGGTATGGCCTGGCGGCGCTGGTGGAGGGTCAACCCTTCATTCAGAGCTTCTTCGGCTACCACAACCTGCAGCGCTTCACCGGGGTGGTGAACAACCATTTGCAGCCCTGGTGGTTTTTCCTGCCGGTGCTGGTGGTGGCCTCGTTGCCGTTCACACCCCTGCTGCTGGCTGGATTGGTGAGCGCAGCGCGACGCTGCCGCGCCAGCCAGCTACCTGAGCACTCGCTGCAGCGCTTCGCCACCTGTTGGCTGGTGGCGGTGCTGCTGTTTTTCACCCTGGCGGCCACCAAGCTGCCCAGCTATTGGATTCCGGCTACCCCAGCAGCGGGCCTGCTGATCGCCCTGGCAGCCCAGCAGCGCCCAGGGCGCTGGCTGATGGCCAGCACCTTGCTGCTGCAGGGGGTGTTGGCCGCAGGCTTGGCGGCCTCGGGCCGTTGGGTTCCCCTGATCAATGAACCGGAACTCCCCACCTTGCCGGCGGAGCTCCTGGCGAGTGGCTTGCTCAGCCGCGCGTCGGCCTGCTTCGCGCTGGCTTTGCTGGCGGGCCTGATCCTCTGCTGGGCTAAAGCCCCCTGGCGGTGGGGCTGGTTGCTGGCCCAGCAGCTTGCGGTGGCGGCCTTTGCCGTATCGGCCCTGCAGCCGCTGGTGGTTTTCGGAGATCGTTTGCGCCAGGCGCCCCTGCGCCGCCTGGCAGCGGCTGTGCAACACCAGCGCCGCAGTGATGAACCCTTAGCGATGGTGGGGATCTTGAAGCCCTCGCTCCACTTCTATACAAACAAGGTGGTGATTTATGAGGGGGTGCAGCCCAATGGACCGCTCAACCTCAACGACCGGCTGTTGCAAGAGCGCCGCCGCGAGCAGACCCCTTCGCCCCCCGCTCCTGGCCGTTCCGTGCTGCTGGTGATCGATCAACGCACCGCCCAGCTGCCCCATTGGCGAGGCTTGAGCCATCAGGCGCTGGCGTCTGAAGGGTTGTTCGAGCTCTGGCGTGTGCCGCGTCAGGCCCTGGATCAGTGGGCTGCGCAACTCAAGCGTGCCGGCACACCGCCGGCGGATTGGCAGCAACCCAGGCCTGAGCGCTACTGATCGCTGGCGGGGGTGCCCATGGCCACGCCGTTGTCCATGCGTTCCCGTTGGCAGAAGCTGCAGTGCCCCCAGCGCTGCAGTTCACCGGCCGGTGCCGGCCGCTGACAGCTGGGGCAGCTGGTCATCCCGTAGACATCCACTCGGCTGGGATGGTGCGCCCAGACCTGGGCCTCCTCGTCGCTGCCGAAGGGCGGTAGGGGGGAGGGTTGGTGTTGCTGCAGCACCAGATCCTTCACGGAAAAACCAGCGCCGCGCAGGGCGCCCAGCAAGCGGTGTTTGTTGAAGCGCAGCGCCTGCAGCCATTGGGGGTGGCTGGCACCCACCACCAGGCGTCCGCCCTGGAGCCGCAGGGGCCGGCAGTGGGGTGCCAGCTGGGCACCGGCGATGCCCGGCCAGGCCTGCCAGAGGGCGGCCAGGTTTTCGTCCCGGCGCCAGTGCTCTTGCAGCTGGTTGAGGCATGTCTTCAGGCCCGTTGCCGGCGCTGGCGGCGAGGGCACCAGATACGACACATCGCCAGCCTTGCGTGATTGCATCAGCTTGCGGTGAGGGAGCGGATCGGGTGGTTGTTGCCCAGATCCGGTGCTGGGTAGAGGGTGGTGCAGTTGAAGGCGAAGTCACCGCCGGCCTCCTGCACAATTTTGGCGATCTCAAGAAAGATCTTCTGCTGCACTGCCAGATACTCGCTCCACACGGTTGTTCGGGTGAAGCAATACACGAGCAGATTGATCGAGGAGCTGGCCCATTCGTTAAAGCTCACCAAGATCATCTGTTTGGAATCGATGTCGGGGTGGTTGTGCAGCAGTTCATTCACCGCCTCAGCGATCGCTTCGATCCGCGGTAGATCCTCGTAGCGCAAGCTGATGCTGGCCTTGATCTGGCGGTTGTACATCCGCCCCGGATTTTCGATCGGTGTGGTGGCAAACACCGAGTTGGGGATCGATAACGGGCGGCGATCCAGGGTCACGATGCGGGTGTGATACCAGCCGATCCGCTCCACCGTGCCCTGCAGCGTGGAGGTCTCCACGCCCGACCAGATCGGCAACTGAATCCAGTCGCCCACCGAGAAGGGGCGGTTGAAATACAGCATCAAGCCCGAGAGGAAGTTCTGCGACACCTGTTGGGTGCCGAAGCCGATGCCGATGCCGGCTCCGCCCAGCATCGTGGCCACGGCTGTCGTCGACACGCCAAAGGTGACCATCAGTGCCGCCACCGTGAGCACCACTACCCCGATGGAGAGGAGCCGATCCAGAAGGCTGGTGACCATTGCGCGATCGCGCGGATCATCCACGCCAAGCCAGCGCTGCACATGATCGGTGCGTAGCAGCGTCTGCCCCAGGTTGATCGTTGCCCAGCCAACCGCAATCAAGGTGAGCGCGGTGGAGGTTTCAAGGCCCTTGAGCGGCATCAGCGCCGGTGCAGCACCGCTGATGGCATGGGCCAGCCAGCCCAGATACAGGGCTGCACTGAGGCCCGTGATCAAGGGGCGCTTGAGCGTTGCGGCCAGCTGCGGGACCAGCGGCCGCACGCGCCGTCCGTAGCGCTCCACCAACTTCAGCAGGAGCCAGAGGGCGATCAGCAGCCCTGTTCCCACCAGCAGCCCTTCGTTGCTTTGAAAGAAATCAACGTCGTTCAGCAGCCGCTGGCGCGCACCTGACATCAGCGATCGGGTAGCAACGTCCACCGTAAGGGTGGAGTTTTGATGCGGCCGCTTTCGATAGCCTGTCGCCACGGCTTCTGAAACCGCTGCACATCCATGGGCTTCTTTGATCGCCTCGGCCGTCTGGTGCGTGCCAACGCCAACGCGGCGGTGGGAGCCATGGAGGACCCCGCGAAGATCCTGGATCAGTCGGTGGCCGACATGCAGGCCGATCTGGTGAAGCTGCGCCAGGCCGTGGCCACCGCCATCGCCAGCCAGAAGCGCATTCAGAACCAGGCTGAGCAGGCTGAAGCCCAGGCCAAAATCTGGTACGAGCGGGCTGAGCTGGCCCTGAAAAAAGGTGAAGAAGACTTGGCGCGCGAGGCCTTGGGTCGCCGCAAAACCTGCCAGGACACAGCCACCGCCCTGAATACTCAGCTGCAGAGCCAGGCGGGCCAGGTGGAGCAGCTCAAGCAGAGCCTGGTGAAGCTCGAAAGCAAGATCGCCGAGGCGAAAACCAAAAAAGACATGCTCAAGGCCCGGGCCCAGGCGGCCCAGGCCCAGGCGCAGTTGCAGAGCGCCGTGGGCAACCTCGGCACCAACAGTTCCATGGCGGCTTTTGAACGCATGGAAGAGAAGGTGGAGGCGCTGGAGGCCCGCAGTCAGGCTGCCGCTGAGCTGGCCGGTGCGGATCTGGAAAGTCAGTTTGCAGCGCTCGAAGGGGCTCCCGAAGTGGATGACGAACTGGCTGCTCTCAAGGGCAAGTTGGCTGGCAGCGCCCCTGCCGCTGCTCTGCCGGAAGCAGGTGGTGTCGTGCAGCCGGTGAAGGTGGAAGAGGTGGATGCTGAGCTTGAGGAGCTGAAGCGCTCGATCGACAAGCTCTGATCCATACAATCGCCGGAGCGTTGCCTGCCGCCGTGTCTGTTCTGCACCTCACCGATGCCAACTTCCAGGCCGAGGTGCTGGATGCCGCCACGCCAGTACTGGTGGATGTTTGGGCTGAGTGGTGCGGCCCCTGCCGGCTGATGGCTCCGATGATGGACTGGGCTGCCGGCGAATATTCCGGCCGCTTGGCCGTGGGCAAGCTCGAGGCAGATCCCAACCCCACCGCCCGCGATCAGATGGGGATTCAGGGCTTACCCACGCTGGTGATTTTCAAGAACGGCCAGGAAGTGGCTCGCCACGAAGGCGCCATGGCTCAACCCCAGCTCAAGGCCTTCCTGGATGCCCATCTCTGAGGGACTGACCTCCCTGCATCTGTCTGACCGGGTTGCAGCCCTGGGTAGCGGGGTTTTTGCGCGGAATGATCAGCGCAAGCAGTCGTATCGCGCTGCTGCCGCTGCGGCCGGGCTGCCACCCCTGCTTGATCTCTCGCTGGGCTCAACAGATCTCCAGCCACCTGAGGTGGCCCTCGAGGCCATTCGCGGTCAGCTTGGCCGGCCCGAGAGCGCGGCCTATTGCTTGCATGGCGCCACCCTTCCCTTCCGCGAGGCCGTAGCAGCCTGGGCTCAGCGCCGTTTTGGCGTGGTGGTGGATCCGGAGCGAGAGGTGTTGCTGCTGGTGGGCTCCCAGGAGGGAACGGCCCATCTGCCGCTGGCGGTGCTCAATCCGGGCGATCCGGCGCTGTTGCTCGATCCCTATTACCCCTCCCATCTCGGTGGTTTGCGTTTGGCCTCGGCCGAGCCGCGCTTTCTGCCGCTTCACCCCGCGGAAGGCTTTGCACCCGATTTCGATCAGCTCAGCACCAGTGAGTGGGATGCCCTCAAGTTGATGGTGCTGGGTTTCCCCCATAACCCAACCGCTACCACCGGCCAGCAGGCCTGGGTGGATGCCGCCGCAGAGCGGGCCGTGCGCCACGGCGTGGTGTTCGCCCACGACAACCCCTACGTGGATTTGGCGCTCGAGGGTGAGGCGCCGGCGCTGTTGCGTTCGCCGCTGTGGCGCCAGTGCGGCATTGAGTTTTTCTCGTTTTCCAAGGGTTGGTGCCTCGGCGGGTACCGTCTGGCCTTCGCCATCGGGGCGGAGCCGTTGATTACGGCCCTGCGGCAGCTCAAGGGCGTGGTGGATTTCAACCAGAGCACGGCGCTGCAGGCTGGCGGGATTGCGGCCCTGGAGCAGGCGGGTGACTGGCCGGAGCGGATCAAGCCCGTTTACCGCGAGCGGCGTGATCGCCTGGCCGCTGTGTTCCAGGCGGCGGGTTGGCCGGTGCGGATCCCCTCAATGGCGCTGTATCTCTGGCTGGAGCTGCCCCAGCGTGCTCGCGCTGCAGGCCTGGATTCGGAGCGCTTTTGCGCTCAGCTGCTGGAGGCCAGCGGGGTGTGTCTCACGCCCGGAAATGGTTTTGGCGCTGGCGGCGAGGGGTTTGCGCGGTTGGCGCTGGTGCATCCGATCGAGCAGTTGGAGGCTGGTGCCCAGCGGATGGCGGCTTGGCTGGCCCAGCTCTGAAGGCCGCTGCCCTGGCAGCTGCGCTGCAGCGCTGCCCTGGAGATCACCCGCTCCCATGGCAGCTGAGGGTGGTGCCGGTGTGCGCCAGCACGGAGCTGGAGTTGGAGCGCTGGCTGGCGGCTTCTGGGCGGTTTCCCTTAGCAGTGTGCGCCCGCCAGCAGCGTTATGGCCATGGGCAGCAGGGCCGGGTATGGCAGTCGCCTGCCGGTGGGGTGTGGCTGAGTGCGGCGCTGCCGTGGCCCTCTCATCCCATCGGCGCTGCGTCGCTTGCCCTGGCGGCAGCAGTGGGTGTGGCGCTGGAGCTCGAGGCCCTGGACCTGCGGCCCCAGATCAAGTGGCCCAACGATCTGCTGTTGAGGGAGCGCAAGCTGGCGGGCATCCTGCCGCGGTTGCGTTGGCGGGGCGGCCAGGTGCGCTACGCCCAGCTGGGGGTGGGGATCAACGGCTGCAATCGCGTACCGCCCGGCGCGATCAACTTGGCGCAAGGCCTCGGTCAGCCCCACCACCCTCAGGCGCAGCCGCCGTTGTTGGCGGCACGCGTGCTGCGCGGCCTGGAGTGGGCAGCGGCGGCGGCTGATCAGCCTGAGCTGGTGCGGCGCCAGGCCGAGCAGCGCCTTTGGCGCCCTGAGGGAATCGAGCACAACGGAGCGCTCTGGAGGGTGGCAGGGCTAGCGGCTGATGGAGGGTTGCGGCTTTGCCGCGGCTCCGAGGTGGCTGTGCTGCAGCGCGCTTTCTAGAGTTTGAGGCGCTTTGTTTTCGCGGCTGCTGTGCCTCGCCTCCAACCGCTGAGCCTGCTGGTGGCGCTGCCCGCGCTGCTGGGGGGAGGCCTGGCCTGGGCCCAGCTGGAGGCAGCTCAGCCGCAAGAGCCAGCACCGGCATCGCCGCCCACACCAACCCCAGTCGCACCGCTGTTGCCTCCGCCGGGGAGCACTGCCGGGCCGCTGCGGCCTGATCCCGCGCGGCTGAGTGGTGCGGCCACAGCGCCGAAGCGTTTTGATCAATCCCTGGATGAGCTGGTGCGCCAAGGGGTGGTGACCCCCAGTGAGCGCAATCTGGTGCGTGGTGCCGGCAGCCTGGCTCCTCTTGATGTGGGGGCGTTCCAGCAGGCCTGCCGCGGCGGTGCTCTCTCCGCCCGGGAGTGCCGTGGCGGTATTGCCCTGCGCTGGGGGCGCCGCGGTGGCAGCAATGGCAATACCGCCTGGGGCGGGCGGATGGATGCCAACGGCATGCCCCTGCCGCCGCTCACCGTCCCTGTGTCGGCGCTGCTCGCCGGCAATGGCGGCAGTTTCAACCTGGCCAGCGTGTTTCGGGTTACGCCCCGCCCCGCACCGGTGCTGGGCAATGGCAACCGCCGCTTGTTGCTCCCGATCATCGGCAGTGCGGTGAACACCAGCGGCTTTGGTTGGCGGTTGCATCCGCTGCTCGGGGCCTGGCGGCTGCATGCCGGCGAAGATCTGGCGGCGCCGGAGGGCACACCGGTGGTGGCGGCCCTGAGCGGCAAGGTGGTGAGCAGTGGCCTGGCGGGCGGCTATGGACTGGCGGTGGAGGTGGAACATCAACGGCCGCTGCGCCGCAGCCTTTACGGCCACCTCTCCGAGCTCTATGTGAAAGCCGGCGATGTGGTTCGCCAGGGCGAGGTGATCGGCCGGGTGGGCAGCACGGGATTAAGCACCGGCCCTCACCTGCATTTCGAGCTGCGGGAGCCGGCGGCCGGTGGCTGGGTGGCGATTGATCCGGGCGACTTTGATCCCGGCAATGGTTTGCAGGGCAGTGATGCGATCGCCCTGCTGATGGGGCAACTGCTGCAGAGCCTGGAGCGGCCGGCGACCCAGGGCTAGTCCTGGGAGCCTGCGCCGCTGTCCACCAGCCGGCCATCGTGGAAGTGCACGATCCGCTCGGCGCGGGCGGCCACATCGTGTTCGTGGGTGACCAGCAGGATCGTCATTCCCTGTTCGCGGTGGAGCTCATCGAAGAGATCGAGCACTTCCTTGGTGGTGCGGGAATCCAGGGCGCCGGTGGGCTCATCCGCCAGCAGCAGGTTGGGGTTGTTGATGATCGCCCGAGCGACGGCCACCCGCTGCTGCTGGCCGCCGGAGAGTTGGTTGGGTTTGTTGTTGAGGCGTTCACCCAGCCCCACCCGTTGCAGTGCCGCGATTCCCAGCTCCCGCCGCCGCTCAGCCGGCACACCCGCATACACCATGGGCAGCATCACGTTCTCCAGGGCCGTGAGCTCCTGCAGCAGGTGGAACTGCTGAAACACAAAGCCCAGTTCGCGATTGCGCAGGTCGGCTAATTGGTCGTCGCTGAGGTGTTCCACAGCGGTGCCGTTGAGCTTGTAACTGCCGCCGCTGGGGCGATCGAGGCAGCCCAGGATGTTCATCGCCGTGCTTTTGCCCGAGCCGGAGGTGCCCATCACCGCCAGGTATTCACCGCGGCGCACGTTCAGGCACAGGTCATCCAGGGCGGTGACGGCGGTGTCTCCACTGCCGTACACCTTGCGGATGTGATCCAGCTCCGCCACCAGCGGCGCAGCGGTGTGTGTCATCAACCGACGGGGAGATTGGCGGTAGCAGCTAGAGCTTTCTGCAGCATCGGCGTGCCGGCCACGGCACCATTCGCCCAGCCGAACAGCGGGTTGGAGAGGATGCCGCCCACAGCGGTAACAGCCACACAGGAGATCAGGGCCGCGCGCAGGGGTTGAAGACCGGCAACGCTCCAGTTCACCTCGGGATAAGCCTTCACCACTTCGGAGGCTTCCTGCGGCTCTTTCACCACCATCATCTTGATCACCGAGATGTAGTAGTAGATCGACACCACCGAGGTGAGCAGGCCCACCACCACCAGGAGGTATTGGCCGTCAGCCCAGCCGGCGAAGAAGAGATAAATCTTGCCGAAGAAGCCCAGCATCGGCGGGATGCCGCCCAGGGAGAGCAGGCAAAGGCTGAGGCCCAGGGTGATCAGCGGATCTTTCTGATAGAGGCCGGCGTAATCACTGATGCGATCAGAGCCAGTGCGCAGTGAGAACAGGATGATGCAGGCGAAGGCCCCCAGGTTCATGAACAGGTAAGCCGCCATGTAGAGCACCATCGCGGCATAGCCGTCTTCGGTGCCGCACACCAGGCCGATCATCACAAAACCGGCTTGACCGATGGAGCTGTAGGCCAGCATCCGCTTCATCGAGGTCTGGGCCAGGGCGACCACGTTGCCCAGCACCATGCTGAGGATCGCTAGGACCGTAAACAGCAGCTTCCACTGAGCTTCAAAGGGCTCAAAGCAGCCCACCAGGATGCGCAACGCCAGGGCAAAGCCAGCGGCTTTGGAACCGACCGAGAGGAAGGCCACCACAGGGGTGGGAGAGCCTTCGTAGACATCCGGTGTCCACTGGTGGAAGGGAACCGCGGCGATCTTGAAGGCCACGGTGGCCAGCACAAACACCAGTGCCAGAGCCGCCACCGGCGAGGCGCTGCTCTGCAGGGCCAGGGCTACTGCATCCAGACTGGTGCTGCCGCCCGTGAGGCCGTACAGCAGGGAGGCGCCATAGAGGAACACGGCGGCTGCAGCTGAGCCCACCAACAGGTATTTCAGAGCGGCTTCCGAGCTGCGGGCGTCGCGCTTCATGTAGCCCGAAAGCAGGTAGCTGGCCACCGAGAGGGTTTCCAGCGACACAAACACACTCACCAGGTCGGTGGAGCCGCAGAGGAGCATGGCTCCGAGGGTGGCGGCCAGCAGGATTGCGGCGTATTCACCCACCGGCGTGCCGGCCCGCTCCACATAGCGCCAGCTGATCAGCAGCGACAACAGCGTGGAGGCGGCCACAACGGCCCGGAAGGCAATGGCCAGGTTGTCGGCCAGGAAGGACCCCAGGAACGAGGGCTCCAGCGGCGAGGCGTTCCACTGCAACGCCAGCAGGCCCAAGGCCGTGCCCAAACCGATGTACGAAAAGAGGGGCACCCAGCGTGATGCGGCCTTCTCGCCGGCCAGGTCCACCAGCAGGCAAGCCAGCATGGCCAGGAGCACAGCCCCTTCTGGTGCCACCGCGCCTGCATTGAGCTGCAGGGAGGTGATCGCGCTCACCGCAGGAGCTGCCGCTGAGCCGGCCTCGGCCAGAAGAGAGTGCACAGCTGGATCAAGGTCGCCCGTTGGGGGGGACTGTAGCCGCGCTGTCGGCTGGATCTGGTTTCAGAGCCAGGGCTTGACCGCCGGTGCGATAAAGAGGGAAGCGGTTTACCGCCTGCCTGTGGCGCACACCCTCGTCATCGTTGAGAGCCCCACGAAGGCCCGCACCATCCGCGGGTTCCTTCCCAAGGACTTCAAGGTGGAAGCCTCGATGGGGCACGTGCGTGACTTGCCCAACAACGCCAGTGAGATTCCGGCGGCCCACAAGGGTGAGAAGTGGGCCAATCTCGGCGTGAACACCGCCAACAACTTCGAGCCGCTCTACGTGGTGCCGAAGGACAAGAAAAAGGTGGTGAAGGAACTCAAAGACGCCCTCAAGGGCGCTGATCAGCTCCTGCTGGCCACGGACGAAGACCGGGAAGGGGAATCAATCAGCTGGCACCTGCTGCAGCTTCTGAATCCGAAGGTGCCGGTGAAGCGGATGGTGTTCCACGAGATCACTAAAGAAGCGATCGGCCGGGCGCTGGAGCAGACCCGCGAGCTCGATATGGAGCTGGTGCACGCCCAGGAAACGCGGCGCATCCTCGATCGCCTCGTGGGTTACACCCTCTCGCCGCTGCTGTGGAAGAAGGTGGCCTGGGGCCTCAGCGCCGGCCGGGTGCAATCGGTGGCGGTGCGGTTGCTGGTGCAGCGTGAACGAGCCCGGCGGGCCTTCAAGAGCGGCAGTTACTGGGATCTCAAGGCCCAGCTGCAGCAGGGCAGCGCTGGCTTCGAAGCCAAGCTCACCCACCTCAAAGGCGAGCGCATCGCCGGTGGTTCTGATTTCGATGAAGCAACCGGTGGCCTCAAGGCGGGGAGCAAGGTTCGCCTGCTCGCTGAAGCCGAGGCGCGCCAGTTGCGGGAATCCGTGTTGGCGGCCCCCTGGACCGTGGCGGCCGTGGAGGAAAAGCCCAGCACCCGCAAGCCGGTGGCCCCCTTCACCACCAGCACCCTGCAGCAGGAGGCCAACCGCAAGCTGAGGCTCTCGGCCCGCGAAACCATGCGCACGGCCCAGGGCCTGTACGAGCGCGGCTTCATCACCTACATGCGCACCGACTCGGTGCATCTCAGCGACCAGGCGATCAACGCCGCCCGCAGCTGCGTGGCCGACAAATACGGCAAGGAGTATCTGAGCCCCTCGGCCCGCCAGTTCTCCACCAAGGCCCGCAACGCCCAGGAGGCTCACGAGGCGATTCGTCCTGCCGGTGAGAGCTTCCGCGATCCATCGGCCACGGGCCTCGACGGCCGTGATCTGGCTCTCTACGAGCTGATCTGGAAGCGCACCGTGGCCTCCCAGATGGCCGACGCCAAGCTCACGATGCTGAGTGTCGACCTTGAGGCTGATGGCGGCAGCCTCGGTACGGCCGCCTTCCGCGCCACCGGCAAGCGCATCGACTTCCCCGGCTTCTTCCGGGCCTACGTGGAAGGCAGCGACGATCCCGATGCCGCCCTGGAAGGTCAGGAGGTGCTCCTGCCGTCGCTCAAAACCGGCGACAGCCCGGCCTGCAAGGGAGTGGAGGCCCTCGGACACCAGACCCAGCCCCCTGCCCGCTACAGCGAAGCGGCCTTGGTGAAGATGCTGGAGAAGGAGGGCATCGGTCGCCCCTCCACCTACGCCTCGATCATCGGAACGATCGTCGACCGCGGCTACGCCACCCTCCAGAACAACGCCCTCACCCCCAGCTTCACGGCCTTTGCGGTGACGGCCCTGCTGGAGGAGCATTTCCCTGATCTGGTGGATACGAGCTTCACCGCTCGCATGGAGAACACCCTCGACGAGATCTCCCACGGGCAGGTGCAGTGGCTGCCCTACTTGGAGAGCTTCTACAAGGGCGACCAGGGCCTGGAAGCCCAGGTGCAGCAGCGCGAGGGCGACATCGACCCCACCGCCTCGCGCACGATCGAGCTGGAAGGGCTGCCCTGTGTGGTGCGCATCGGCCGCTTTGGTGCCTATCTGGAAACCAAGCGGGTGGCCGATGACGGCACCGAGGAGCTGCTCAAGGCCACGCTGCCCAATGAGATCACCCCAGCCGATCTCGATGCCGACAAGGCCGAGCTGATCCTCAAGCAGAAGGCTGATGGGCCCGAATCCCTCGGGGAAGACCCTGAAACCGGCGATCTGGTGTATCTGCTGTTTGGCCAGTACGGCCCCTACGTGCAGCGGGGCCAGGTGAGCGACGAGAACCCCAAGCCCAAGCGCGCCTCCCTGCCCAAGGGCACCAAACCGGAAGACCTCACCCTTGAAGACGCCCTCGGCCTCCTGCGCCTGCCGCGGCACCTCGGCGAACACCCCGACGGCGGCAAGATCGAAGCCGGCCTCGGTCGCTTTGGCCCCTATGTGGTGCACCACAAGGGCAAGGGCGAGAAGGACTACCGCTCCCTCAAGGCCGAAGACGATGTGCTGATGGTGGGTCTGTCGCGGGCCGTGGAACTGCTGGCTCAACCCAAACGCGGCCGCGGCGGCCGCACGGCCCTGAAAGATCTCGGCACGCCTGAGGGCGCCGATGAGGCGATCCAGCTGTTTGATGGCCCCTACGGCCTTTATGTGAAGCAGGGCAAGGTGAACGCCTCCCTGCCGGAGGGCACCACCGCCGACACGATCACCCTCGAGCAGGCGGTGGAACTGCTGGCGGCCAAGGCCGCGGCCGGCAAGGGCAAGGGGCGTAAGGCAGCGGGTACGGCGGCCAAGAAACCGGCGGCTAAAAAGCCCGCCGCCAAGAAGGCCCCGGCGACCACCAAAACCGGCCGCCTCCGGGCCAGTGCCGTGCGGGTGATCCGCGCCGCCGACAGCTGATGCAGCTGTCACGGCTGACGCCGCTGCTGCTGGCTGTTGCTGTGACCGGCTGCAGCGGCACGCCCTTTGGCGATCAGCTCTCACGCAGCTTCTCCCAGCCCCCCGCGCCCCCAGCGGCGCCGCCGGCTAAGCCAGACGTGGCAGCTACGCCCAAACCCGAGCCCCCCAAGCCTGAGCCCAAGCCCGCGCCGGCTGCACAACCCCTCACGCCGGCTCCCTACCGCGTGACGATCAAGCTGCCCGCCGCTGATCCCTCATCGCCGGCTGAAGCGGTGACCGATGCGCTGCGTCAGGCCGGTGTGGCCTTTGAGGTGGAAACGATCGAGCGGGTGCCGGCTGCCGGTGCGGATGCTGCGGCGCCCCTGCGCACCACGCCGGCCCCGCCAGCCCGATGAGCCTCAGCCGTCGCCAGGCCCATCAACTCACCGACACCGCCTATCTGGCGGCGGCCACGGCCTTGTTGTGGGTGGGTCTCTACTACCTGCCGGTGGGCGGTGCCCTGTTTCGCTTGGCCCTGCCGCTGCCGCTGGCGCTCCTGCAGCTGCGCCACAACCGCCGCTGCGCCGTGGAGGGGGTGACCGTATCGGCCTTGCTGCTGGTGGCCTTGATGGGGCCGATCCGGGGCCCGTTGGTGCTGTTCCCATACACGCTGCTGGCTCTCTGGCTCGGTTGGTGCTGGACCCAGAAGCTCAGCTGGTGGATCAGCTGGAGCGTCGGTGTGCTGATCGGCGCTACGGGTTTTCTGGTGCGGGTGGCGGTGGTGTCGGTGCTGCTCGGTGAAAACCTTTGGGTGGTGATCACCACCGCGGCGGCCCAGTTGCTCGAGCGGCTCAGCGGCCTGCTGCAACTCGGTGGCGGCCCGGAGCTCTGGCAGGTGCAGCTCTTGGCCCTGGGGCTGGTGCTGCTCCAGAACGTGATTTACGTGCTGGCTTTGCATGCGGTGGCGTTGTGGATCTTCCCCCGCCTGCGCAGCCCGATCAGCCCGCCGCCGGCGGTGCTGCGGCCCCTGCTCGCTCTCGATCCCCTTTGACGCTCCAGCGCCTCAGCGGTGATCCCCTGCAGGCGGAGCGATGGTGTGCCCAGGTGGCCGCCGCTGCCCGCGATACCCGGGTGTTGCTGCTGCTGGCCGGCACTGACACCGCCGCCGTGCCCGGTATCTCGGCCGCTGGTGCCACACCGGAGAGTCGCCGGCTCACGGCCGCAGCCGATGCGGAGTTGCTCTTGCTAGGGCCGGGCCAACCTCGCCCTCACGCCCTTCCGCCTCTGCCGGCGGGGGTGAGCCCGGCGCTGATCTCCCGGGTGGTGGTGGAGCAGCTGGCGCTGGAGCCACTGGTGGTGGATGCGGGGGCAGCGGTGCCGCCGGCGGTGCCCCATCTGCAGCTGGGCCATCGCCCGGCCCGTTGCCTCAGCACAGGAGCGGCGATCGAACAGCAGCGGGTGCTCGCGCTGATCGCCCTCGGCCGGCGCTGGGGAGGGCAGCTGGCCCAGCGCCGGCGGCCTTTGCTGCTGGCGGAATGCGTTCCCGGGGGCACCAGCACGGCCCAGGCGGTGCTCGAGGGCCTGGGGGTGCCCGCCGCTGGGTTGGTGAGCGGCAGCCTGCGGGAGCCCGCCCATGCCCTCAAGGCGCAGCTGGTGGCCAAGGGGTTGGCCGCGGCGCAGCTCCCCAATCCGGCGGCGGCGGAGCAGGTGCTGGCAGCGGTGGGGGATCCGATGCAACCCCTGGCGGCTGGGCTACTGCTCGAGGCGGCCATGGCCGGCTTGCCGGTGTTGTTGGCCGGTGGCAGCCAAATGGCTGCGGTGCTGGCGGTGGCGCTTGCCCTGGCTGAGCCCGCCCAGCGCTCGTTGGTTGCAGCGCACAGCGCGATCGCCACCACCGCCTGGGTGGCGGGGGAACCCGGCAGTGATCTGGTGCGGTTGTTGAAGCAGATCCACGCCCGTTGGGGGCATGCGCCGCTCGCCTTTGCGGCCTCCCTGCGCTTCATCCACTGCGCCTCTCCTCAGCTGCTGGCGTTTGAGCAGGGGTATGTGAAAGAAGGCGTGGGCGCGGGTGGTTTGGCGGCCCTATGGGAGCTCAGCGGCCGCAGCCCGGAGGCCTTGGCCGCCGCCTGCGATCAGGCCTGCAGCCAACTGATCTGATCGGTCTTGCCCCTTAGGGTCGGGCCATGGCTCAAGCCCCTCTGCTCTCGCGCCGCCACCTGCTGCAGCTGGCCAGCTTGGGGGGCACCGCCCTGGCCGCTGGATCCCTGGCGGGCTGCCGCCAGGGCGCCGAAGCCGGTCGACTGCTCACGGTGCGCGGCCAGCTGCCGCCGGCCTGGCTTAAGGCCCTGCCGACGGCCTGGCGTTCGCAGCTGCTGGAGGATCCCGCCGAGCTGCTGGAGCAGCTGAAGCGCTCGGGCGACCTCCCCAGCCTCAGCAGCCTGGGGGATGGTTGGGTGCAGCAACTTCCGGATGGGCTGTTGCAGCCCATCGAGGCTTCAGCGCTGCTGGATGCACTGGATCCCATGGCCCAGGCCCCCAGCCGTTTGTTCGCTGGGCCTGAAGCACCGGTCAAGGCGTTCCCCTGGGCCTTTGGCACCTGGGTGATCCTGCTGCGCAACCGGCCGGATCTGCTGCGGCGCCAGAGCGAGGGGTGGTCGTTACTGCTGGATCCCACCCTTCGCCAGCGGCTGGTGCTGCCGGCTAGCCCAAGGCTGCTGCTCGAGTTGGCGCGGCGCCAACTCGGCCTGGCTCCAGGCGGGGAGGATCCGCGCTTGGTGGAGCAGCTGCGCCGCCTGCACGGCCAAGCCATCAGCCTGGATGAACGCCAGGGGCTCAATTTTCTGTTGGCCGGCGATGCCGATGCGGCGGTGGTCACCAGTCAGCGCGCTGTGCCGTTGCTCCAGCGTGATCCCCGCCTGGCGGCCGTGCTGCCGGCCACGGGCTCACCGCTGTGGTGGCAGCTGTTGGTGCGCACGGGGCCGGCCGGCGCGCCTCTGCCACTGGAGTGGATCCGCGACGGCCTGAACCTGCCGCTGCTGGATCGTTTGCTGGCGGCCGGTTGGGTGCCGCCTTTGCCCGCTGCTGCGTTGAATCCTGCTCTCCAGCGTTGGCCTCAACGGCTGCGGCCGTTGCTGCTGCCGCCGCCTGAGCTGCTGGCCCGCTGCACCAACCTGCCGCCGCTGCCGCCTGCCGAGCGCCAAGGTCTCCAGCAGCTCTGGGATCAGGCGATGGCGGGGTAGACGCTCGCGCTTCAGCCCCAGAGCCGCCGCCGCGGCGCCGCCGCTAGTCGCTGATGGGTGTCGGCCAGCAGATCGGGAATCGGGAGCTGGTGGGGGCAGCGGGGCAGGCAATCGCCGCAGCGCTGGCAGGCGCTGGCATTGCGCTCCTCCCACCAATGGCCAGCACGGCCGATCAGGTTGTAGCGCTCCTGCGCGAAGGCACCCATGCCGTGGCCAACGGCCAGGTTGCGCAGGCGCAGCAGCTCGGGAATCGGCACCTCGCTGGGGCAGGGCAGGCAGGCTCGGCATTGCCCGCAGGCCTCGGCGCCCAGGCGCGTCTGGCCGGCTGCCGCCAGCCGGGCCAGGGCGCTCTGATGGGCATCGCTGAGCCAGGGCGTTGCACCGCTCAGTCGCTCGGCGAGGGCCAGATCCTCCGGCTGTTCAGCGCCGAGGCTGAGGGTGGAGATGCCGGCCTCCAGCAGAAAGCGATAGGCCAGCTCCAGGGGGTGGAACGGAGCGCAATCCGCCAGGAGCTCCGCTGAGGGGGCATACAGCCGTCCGCCTTTGTCAGCCGGGGAGATGGCCAGCACTCCGATCCCGGCCTGCAGGGCCTCTTTCGCGATGGCCAGCCGGGTTTGATCGAACAGGTGCACATGCAGGCTGCAGAAGCTGAAGTGCCCACTCGCCAGCGCCTGCTCGATCAAGGCGTTGCTGCCGTGGCTGGAGAAGCCCACCTGCCCCACCAGCCCTTCCTCCTGCGCCCAGCGGAGCAGCTCAGCGCCGGCGCCCTCGAGGGCCCAGCTCAGGTGCTCCGGCCGGTTGAGGCCATGCACCGCCAGGTTGTGGAGCTGGGTTAACCCCAGCCGCTCCAGCAAGGCCTGCAGCTGCTGCTGGCCTTCCTCCAGGCTGAGGCCCGGCAGCAGTTTGCTGGTGATCACCAGATCGGCGTGGGTGGCTGGATCGCGCTCCTTCAGGTCGCGCAGTGCCAGCCCCAGGTAGCGCTCGGCCATGCCGTAGGCCGGAGCCGTTTCCACGTGGTTCATCCCGGCCGCCAGGGCTGCTGTGAGCACCGCTGCCATCTGCTCGGCACTGCCGGTGGCCCGCATCGTGCCCAGGCAGAAGGGTGAAACCGCCGGACCTCGGCCGAAGGGGCGCCGCTCAACTGGGGGTGGGTTCACCGCCGGGGGCCTCCTCATCGCCGCCCTGTTCCGCGTCGCTGTCGCTCTGGGCCTGGCGGATGTTGCGCACCAGTTCGGCGGGGCTGATCCCATCGAGGAAGCGACGGAAATCGGCGGCATCCTCCGCATCCGCTTCGGCATCCACCGGTATGGAGGCATCGGCCACCACCTCCTCCAGCATCCAGATGCCGCTGCCGGTGCGCACGGCCAGGGCGATGGCATCACTGGGCCGGGCATCGAGCTCGTGGCTTTGGCCATCACTGCCGCTGAGCTTGAGCACCGCCCGGAAGGTGCTGTCTTCAATGGTGTGGATGATCACCCGCTGCAGCTCCAGGCCGCCCGCCTCCAGCAGCTTGGCCATCAGATCGTGGCTGAGGGGCCGGGCGGGGGGCTGATCTTTCAGCCCAGCCATGATGTTTTGCGCTTGGGCCTGGTCGATCCAGATCGGCACCTGGCGGCGGCCAGAGGGATCACGCAGCAGCACGATCGGGCTGCGGCTGGCGGCGTCGAGGGCGATGCCGGCCACTCGCATCTCAACCATCGCTTGCCTGCAGACGCCCTTGCCCGATTATGGCCAGGGTTGATCAGGGCACCGCATGTTCACAGGGCTGGTGCAGGCCGTGGGGCAGCTGCAGCGTTGCAGTGGCGGCGTGGAGCTGCGGGTCTCGGCCGAAGCCGGGCTCGATCCCAGCGCCCTGGCCCTCGGCGACAGCGTGGCGGTGGATGGCGTCTGCCTCACGGTGACCGAGCGTTCAGCCCATGGCTTCAAGGCCGATGTGAGCGAGGAAACCCTGGCCCGCACCACCCTCGCCGCCAAGGCCGATCGGCGCGGTTGGGTGAATCTCGAACCGGCCCTGCGCCTGGCGGATCGGCTTGGCGGGCATCTGGTGAGCGGCCACGTGGATGGCTTGGGTCGCGTGGTGGCGGTGGAACAGCAACCGGCTTCCTGGCGGCTGGTGCTGCGCTGGAGCAACCCCGCCTACGGCCGCTACGTGTGTGAGAAGGCCAGCGTGGCGGTGGATGGCATCAGCCTCACCGTGGCCGATTGCAGCGCCGATGGGGCGGACTTTTGGATTGCCGTGATTCCCCACACCTGGAGCTCCACCACGCTGCAGCAGTTGCGGGTGGGGGATGTGGTGAATCTGGAGGCCGACCTCCTGGCGAAGTACACCGAACGGCTGCTGCGTTGGCATCAGCAGGGCGATGCCAACGCCGCCTCGGCACCCGCGATCACCGCTGGCTGGCTGGCTGAACACGGCTGGAGCTGACGATCGCAGCGGTGATGTCTACCTTCTGGTAGACGACCGTTTTCTATGGCTTCCGACAGACCGGAACTCGATCTGAGTTCCCTGCGCAGTTTCACCATCGCCGAGGGCATCCTGCTGCTGGTGCTCGGCGTCCTGGCGCTGCTGTTCCCCGTGATCGCCTCCGCCTGGGTCACCGTGATCGTGGCCCTGGCCTTTCTGGTGGGTGGCATCTTCGGCTGGATCAACAGCCTGAACCGGTCACGCCGCCTGAGCCGCTGGCATTGCTTCTGGCGCCTGGTGGTTTCCACCTTGTTCCTGGTTACCGGTGCCTGGATCATTCAGCAGTTCAGCGCCGGCATCGTGCCAGCGGCGGCTCAGGTGGCGGCGCTGGCGTTTGCCATCGGCATCGTGTTCCTGGTGGAAGGTGTGGTGGCCGCGATCGTGGCCCTCTCTCACCGCGACATGGCCGGCTGGGGTTGGGGTCTGGCCAACGGCATCGTGACGTTCATCCTCGGCGTGATCATCGTCACGATGAAAGCCGGCGGTTTGCTGAGCGTGCTTGGAATCCTGGTAGGGATCAGCTTCCTGTTCAGCGGCATTGATCTGCTGGTGTTCAGCGCCGCCTTCCACGGTCCCAACGACCGTGGTGGCCCGGCTCAGCCGGCCTGATCCTCCTCTCCTGGGTTGCTGTCGTCCATGGGCAGCAACCAGATGGAGCCGGTTTCCTGGTGGATTTCGATCTTGAATTCCTGGCCCGGCTCCAGACCCATCCGGCGGGTGTAGGCGTGGCCGATCAGCAGGTTGCCGTTGCCATGCACCCGCGTGCGGAATTCAGCTTGGCGGCCGC
This sequence comes from Synechococcus sp. CB0101, assembly GCF_000179235.2. Taxonomy (NCBI): domain Bacteria; kingdom Bacillati; phylum Cyanobacteriota; class Cyanophyceae; order Synechococcales; family Synechococcaceae; genus Synechococcus; species Synechococcus sp. CB0101. The sequence goes on along the minus strand of NZ_CP039373.1, from coordinate 2,462,714 downwards.
GGGTGCCGCCACCACCGCCTCCTGAGCTGGCGTGGCTGGGCAGCTTGTAGCCCTTCGCTTCCACCAGCGCGCGGTAGAAGCTCTTCTTCAGTAAGCGGCCGCTGGGGCCCACATAGCCGCAGGCTCTGGCGATCTGATCTTCCGGGCGATTGCTCAGCGCCCGAGCCTTATCGAGCAGGGCCTTCCCTTCCAGCATCTGCACGGGAGTGCTCACTTTCTCTTCAACGAACACCGGCTTGGCTGAGATCTGGTCGCCCGATTGTGCCGATCAACTGCAATCCGCCGCAAGGGCAAAAGCAGAGAAAAATAGTCAGAGCAGATACAGCAGGCCGTAGAGGATCACCCAGATGCCATCCACAAAGTGCCAATAGAGCTCGGCAGCCTCCAGCGGGAACTGGTTCTCGATCGTGATCCGGCCGCCTTCGCGGCTTTGCCACCACACGATCAGGATCATCAGGCCGCCGAGGGTGACGTGCAGACCGTGGAAGCCAGTGATCGCATAGAAGGTGCTGGCGAACAGGTTGTCGGTGAGCCCGAAGGGCAGCGCGAAGTACTCCTTCATTTGGCCCGCCAGGAAGCTGAAGCCCAGTGCAGCGGTGAGCAGCAGCCAGCGCTGACAGAGCGGGTGGTTGCCTCGCCGCAGCGCTGCCCCGGCCCGATGGAAGGTGAAGCTGCTCACCAGTAGCAGCAGTGTGTTGATGGTGGGCAGCAGCAGCTCCAGCTCGTAGTTGTGCCCGGAAGGCAGTGGGTTCACCGCCCGGAAGGTGAGGTACGCCGCGAAAAAGCCGGCGAACGTCATGCCATCGGCCACCAGGAAGGTGGCCAGGCCAAAGATGCGGTGGTCAGCGTGTCCGTCGGTATGGCCGTGGTCGGTTGCGTTGGCCTCTTGCGCAACGCTGTCGCTCTGAAGGCTCGTCATCGCTGATCTCCTTGGCCAAGGGTCCACAGATCTCGGCCACTGCTGGCCTCCAGGCTCAGTTCACCGGGCGCCACGCCATAGCCATAGGGCTCATGCACCAGTGGCGGCTCCCCATGCCAGTTCTCCACGGGTGGCGGTGAGCTGGTGAGCCACTCAGGGGTGAGGGCCTTCCAGGGGTTGTCGCCGGCGGGAGCACCGTTGAAAGCGCTCATCACCACATTGATCAGGAAAGGCAGGGTGCTGATCGCCATCAGCAGGGCGCCGGCGCTGCTGAACTGATTGATCAGGGTGAACTGGGGGTCGTATTCGGCCACCCGGCGAGGCATGCCGTTGAGGCCGAGCCAGTGCTGCGGTGCAAAGCAGAGGTTGAAACCGATGAAGGTGAGCCAGAAGTGCAGTTGCCCCAGGGGTTCGTTCAGCAGCCGGCCGGTGACCTTCGGATACCAGTGGTAGACGGAGGCAAAGATCACAAACACCGTGCCGCCGTAGACGATGTAGTGGAAATGTCCCACCACGAAGTAGGTGTCGTGCACGTGGATGTCGAAGGGCACCTGGGCCAGTGCCACGCCGGTGATGCCGCCGAACACGAAGTTCACGATGAAGCCGCAGCAGAACAGCATCGCTGTGTTCAGGCTGATCTTTCCGCCCCAGAGAGTGGCCAGCCAGTTGAAGAATTTGATGCCCGTGGGCACCGCGATGAAGGCGGTGGCGATGGTGAAAAACAGGCGCATCCAGGGTGGAGTGCCACTGGTGAACATGTGGTGCGCCCACACGATCAAGCCCAAAAACACAATTGCCATGATCGAATACACCATGGTTGTGTAGCCAAATAGTGGCTTGCGGGCATGCACCGGCAGGATTTCGCTCACCAGGCCAAAAGCCGGCAGCACCATGATGTACACCGCCGGATGGGAGTAGAACCAGAACAGGTGTTGATACACCACGGCATTGCCCCCCAGGGCCGGATTGAAGAAGCCGGTGTGGGCAATGATGTCGAAGCTGAGTAACACCAAGGTGCCCGCCAGCACAGGGGTGGAGAGCACCACCAGGATGCTCGTTCCAAGCATGGCCCAGCAATACATCGGCAGTTGCATCAAGCCCAGGCCCGGGCGACGCAGCTTGAGGATGGTGGCGATGAAATTGATGCCACCGAAGATGGAACTGCCCCCCAGCAGCAGCACACTCAGGATCCAGATGATCTGGCCCGTGGCTGGTGTGGTGATGCTTAGGGGTGGATAGGCCGTCCAGCCAGATTGGGCGGCGCCGGTGATGAAGTAGCTACTGATCAGCAGGATCCCTGCGGGGGGGATCAGCCAGAACGCCACGGCATTGAGCCGCGGGAAGGCCATATCACGGGCTCCCACATAGAAGGGAATCAGGTAGTTACCGAAGGCACCATTCACCACCGGCACGATCCACAGGAAGATCATCACCGTGCCGTGCAGGGTGAGCACCTCGTTGTAGGTCTCCCGCGGCAGGAAATCGGAGATGGGGGTGAGCAGCTCGGTGCGGATCGCGCCGGCCAGGGCGCCGCCGATCAGATAGAAGAGAAAGCCGCAGACCAAATACTGCAGGCCGATCACCTTGTGATCGGTGCTGAAGCTCAGATAGCGCAGCCAGCCCTGGGGCTGCAGCGAGGGGCTGGGGTTGAGGCTGAGGGTCATGACTGCACCGCGGCGGGGGACTCAGCAGGGGGATTGGGGCTGTTCTTCGCCACCCAGGCGGCAAAGCTCTCCGGTTCTTCCACCACCACCGTGGAGCGCATGCCGCCGTGATACGGCCCGCAGAGCTCAGCGCACACGATCGGGTATTGGCCCGCTCGGGTGGGCGTAAAGCTCAGCAGGGTCGGTTGGCCAGGGATCACGTCTTGTTTGAGGCGAAACTGCGGCACCCAGAAGGCATGGATCACGTCGAGAGCTTTCATCTGCAGGGCGACGGGCTGCCCCACAGGGACATGCAGTTCTCCGCTGGTGATATCGGAGTCGGGGTAGTGAAAGATGAAGGCAAATTGCATGGCGGTCACATCCACCGGCAGCGGAGCGATCGCCCCATCTCCCTCCAGGGCTACCGGGCTGATCCCTCCCCAGGTGCGCTCGTCGCTGTGCTGCATGCCATGCATGCTGTGATCATTGAGCGGGGTCATCCCGCCCATGCGGTCGTAAATGTCGTAGCTGTAGATCCCCACAAACAGCACCACCACTGCCGGTATGGCGGTCCAGACAATCTCCAGGGGCAAATTGCCTTCGATGGCCGCGCCATCTCCGGTTTCACCGGCCCGGCGACGAAATTTGACCAGGCTGTAAAGAATTAGCCCCACGACCCCGATGAACAGGATCGCGCCAATGCTGAATAAAACCTTAAAGAGTTCGTCGTAAACCGGTGCGTTGGCGCTGGCGTCTGCCGGCAGCAGGTTCACGTTCTGGCCAATCCATAGCCCAGACAGCACCAGAGCCATTCCGGTGAGCAGGGTGAGGATGGCGGGAGGGATCCGCATGGCTGCGGCTACGGACGTCCAACCCTATGGAGGATCGCCGGGGCTGGACTGCTGGTGTTGACCTTTGCAGTAATCGCCGCTGATCGGGTGAGGGATTGAACACCGATTGCAACGTCGATTGATGCAATCGTGTGGCCGCCTGTTGCCCTGGTTAGGTTCAGCCCAACCGTGGTTCCAGTAGCCCGATGACGGCCATCACGTTCTCGCCGCCGATCGGTCGCCGTCGTGCTCTCGCGGCGCTCAATGTTCACTTATTGGCGGCGCTGATTGCACTGGTGGGGATTGGTGGGGCGACCCGGGTGATGGAGGCGGGCCTGGCCTGTCCCGACTGGCCTCTTTGTTACGGCTCGCTGCTGCCGGGCCGGCAGATGAATCTGCAGGTGTTCCTGGAGTGGTTTCACCGCCTCGACGCTTTTGTGGTCGGGGTTGGTTTGCTGGTGCAGGCATCCCTCAGCGCCTGGTGGCGGCATGAGTTGCCGCGGGCGGTGCCGTGGCTCTCAGGAGCAGCCCTGCTGCTGGTGGCCGTTCAAGGCGGCCTTGGCGCCCTCACGGTCACCCTGCTGTTGCCGTTTTCAGTGGTCACGGCTCACCTGATCACAGCTTTGTTGCTGGTGGCGCTGCTGAGCGCCTGCACCCAGGTGTTGTTGGAGCCATCCACCAGCCCCATGGCTCCTGTCCAGAGCCGTGGGGCTGTGTATCGCCTCTGGCCTGCGCTGATCGGTGTGGTCGCGCTGCTGGCCCTGGGCCAGTGCTTGCTGGGCGGGCTGATGGCCACCCAGTGGGCTGCCGGGCGTTGCCTGAGCTCCGGCGAAGGTTGCGGTTGGCTGCTGGCCCATCGTCTGGGTGCCCGGCCAGTGGCTGTGGCGGTCTTGCTGGCTGCTGCTTGGGCGCTTTGGCGCCGCCAGAGCGAACGGGTGCTTGCTGCACTGGCGGCCTTTGCCGTGATCGCGCAGGTGGCGCTTGGGGTGCTGAGCCTGCGCCTCACCCTGGCGGTTCCTGCCGTCACCGTGGCGCACCAATTAACGGCGGCCTTCCTGGTGGCGGTGCTCGCCGCCTGGTTGAGCCGCAGCTTGCTTGAGCCCGCTCATCTGGAGGTGTCTCGTGGTTAGTGCTCCTGCCGCTTCAACGGGTCTGAGCCGAGAACAGGCGGTGCCTTCAAGGGCGCGGATCAAACTGCCGCCCTGGCTGGAGGTGGCTAAGCCCCGTTTGATTCCGCTGCTGCTGGCCACCACCCTCGGCGGCATGGCCCTGTCCGAAGGGTGGCCCCTGCCGCCGTTGCGCCTGGCCTGCACTCTGGGCGGTGGTGCCTTGGCGGCGGCTGCCGCTGGTGTTCTCAACTGCCTCTGGGAGCAAGAGCTCGATGGCCGCATGCAGCGCACCAGCTCCCGGGCGCTGCCCTCCGGCCGCCTGTCGATGGGCACGGCCTTTGCCATCGCGGTGGCGCTAGCCCTCACGGCAGCCACCCTGTTGGTGGGTGGTGTGAATTGCCTGGCAGCGAGCTTGGCGCTGCTCGGGCTGTGCAGCTACGTGCTGCTCTACACCGTGCTGCTCAAGCCCCGCACCTCCCAGAACATCGTGATCGGCGGGGTGGCCGGGGCGATCCCGCCGCTGGTGGGGGCCGCAGCGGCCACCGGTCATCTCGGCCTGGGCAGCTGGTGGTTGTTTGCGCTGGTGATGGTGTGGACCCCGGCCCATTTCTGGGCCCTGGCCCTCCTGCTGCGCGAGGACTACCGCGCCGTGGGGATTCCGATGCTGCCGGTGGTGAAGGGCACCGCCGTCACGGCCCGTGGCATCAGCTTCTACGCCGCGCTCACGGTGCTGCTCAGCCTGTTCGGGGTTTGGGCGCTGCCCAGTGGTGGCCTCCTCTATGGCCTGCTGCTCCTGCCCTTTAATGCTCGCCTGATTCAGATGGCCTGGCGCCTGCATCAAGACCCCGACGATGTGCAGCGCGCCCGCGGCTTGTTCCGTTGGTCGATTCTTTATCTCTTCGGCATCTGCCTGCTGTTGCTGATGGCGCGGCTGCCGTCCGGTGCTGTGTTCAGTGCCCAGGGTTGGGATTTGCTGGCACTGGCTGGGTCCGGCAAGCCAGGTTTCACCCTGGCGGCGGTTTTGGCGGGCTGAGCTTTCTAGATTGGCTTCTTCACGGGCCACGGGGAGCCTGAACTCTTGGCGGATGGGATGCCGGAAGCGGTGATCGAGCTCCAGGATGTGAGCAAGCGCTATGGCAAGGGTGATCGCGCCGTTGTGGCGCTCGATGGCCTCAACCTGAACGTGCCTGCCGGCAGCTTGTTTGGCCTGCTTGGCCCCAATGGCGCGGGTAAAACCACAACCTTGCGGATCCTGGCCACCCTGCTGGCCCCCTGCAGCGGCAGCGTGCGGGTGGCCGGCGTGAATGCCCTGGAGAATCCCCGCGCTGTGCGCGAGCGCCTCGGCTACGTGGCCCAGGAAGTGGCGCTCGACAAAATCCTCAGCGGCCGCGAGCTGCTCCAGCTTCAGGGCGACCTGTATCACCTGGCCAGAGCCGACCGGGATCAGCGCATTGCCGAGTTGATCGATCTGCTCGCCATGGGCGACTGGATTGATCGCCGCAGCGGCACCTACTCCGGCGGCATGCGCCGCCGCCTCGACCTGGCCTCCGGCCTGCTGCATCGCCCCCAATTGCTGGTGCTCGATGAACCCACCGTGGGACTGGATATCGAAAGCCGCGCCGCCATTTGGCAGGTGCTGCGGCAGCTCCGGGATCAAGGCACCACGGTGCTGCTGAGCAGCCACTACCTCGAGGAGGTGGATGCCCTGGCCGATCAGCTCGCGATCATCGAAGGGGGCCGGGTGATTGCCGCGGGCCAGCCTTCCGAGCTCAAGGCCGCTCTTGGCGGTGATCGGGTCACCTTGCGGGTGCGGGAATTCAGTGATGAACCCGAGGCACTCCACGTGCAACAGCTTTTGCAACGCTGCCCCGGCGTGCGCCAGGTGGTGGTGAACCGCGCGCAGGGGTATTCGCTCAACCTGGTGGTGGAGCACGACGGCGTGGTGGAGCAGTTGCGCCGCCAGCTTGCCGAGGCCCAGCTGCCCGTGTTTGCCCTGGCCCAGAGCCGCCCCAGCCTGGATGATGTGTACCTGCAGGCCACCGGTCGCACCTTGATGGATGCGGAGCTGGCGGTGGCGGGCAGCCGTGATCCCAAGGCTGAGCGCAAGCAGTCGATGCGCTAACTCGAGTTTCTGCTCTCCGTTCTGTTGTTGTTTCCCCGTCAGCCGCGATGACCAGCGCCGCCCCTTCTCTGCTCAACGCCGCGGCGGGAACGCCCCCTCAGCGCTCCGCCACGGCTGAGCTGCTGCAGGAAACCCTGGCCCTCACGCGCCGCTTGTTTCTGCAGCTGGCCCGCCGCCCCTCCACCTTGGTGGCCGGTGTGCTGCAGCCGCTGATCTGGCTGGTGCTCTTTGGGGCTCTGTTTGCCAATGCACCGGAGGGGTTGTTGCCCGATGGGATGAGCTACGGCCGTTTCCTCGGTGCCGGTGTGATCGTGTTCACCGCCTTCAGCGCTGCCCTCAACGCAGGCTTGCCGGTGATGTTTGATCGCGAATTCGGCTTCCTGAACCGGTTGCTGGTGGCACCGCTGCGCTCCCGCAGTTCGATCGTGCTCGCCTCGGTGCTCTACATCACCGCGCTGAGCCTGGTGCAGAGCGTGGCGATCATGGCCACCGCCTGGGCTCTGGGTTACGGCTGGCCGGGTGGTGCCGGGTTGCTGCTGGTGCTGGTCACCCTGCTGTTGCTGGTGTTCGCCGTGACCGGGCTGAGCCTCGGGCTGGCCTTTGCCCTCCCCGGCCACATCGAGCTGATCGCCGTGATCTTTGTGGCAAACCTGCCGCTGCTGTTTGCGAGCACGGCCTTGGCTCCAATTTCGTTCATGCCCGCTTGGCTGGGCTGGCTTGCGGCTCTAAATCCCCTTACCTTCGCGATTGAACCGATTCGCGCGGCTTACGCCGGCCAGTTCTCCCTGTCTGCTGTGGTGCTGGAGGCCCCTTATGGGCAACTCAGCGCGGCGGCCTGCCTGGGAATCCTGGCTGCTTTAGCCCTGGGTCTGTTCCTGTTGATCCGCCCGCTGCTGGATCGCAAGCTCGCCTGATCCGTTGCCTGTGGCTGTCCGACCTCCCGCCTCTCCTTCACCGCAGGCCCGCCGGCAGGCGCAAATCCTGGCCTTGCAGGCCGCTCTGGCGGCCCGTGATGTCTCCTCGATCGAACGCCTGCTGGGCCAGTGGGTGCACCGCCAGGGGGTGAACTCGATCGACGCTCTCGGCCAAGAGCTGGATGCTGCCGAGCCTGAGGCCTGGGCGTGGTGGCAGACGCTGCAAAGTCCGGCTCCGCTGCCGGTGCTGCAGGAGCCAATGGCTGTTGCTGCCGAGCCCGTGGCTGTTGCTCCCGAGCCGATGGTCGTTGCTCCCGAGCCGGTGGCGCCTCTGCCACGCCTCGAGCCCCAGCTGCCAAAAGCCACCCGGCCGGCGCCGGCCCCTAGTCACCCCGCTGTGGTGCAACTGCGGGCTTGGTTGCCGGATCAGGAGACTCGCCGTGCTGCCTGAACGCGCCCAACTGCAGGGCGGTTTGATCGTGTCGGTGCAGGCGCCGGAAGGCTCGCCCATGCGCCAGAACGAGGTGATCGCCGCCATGGCGGAAGCGAGCCTCAACAACGGCGCGGTGGGTGTGCGGTTGGAGAGCCCTGAGCACATCGGTGCTGTGCGGCGCCGTTGCCCGGACGCCCTGATCGTGGGGCTTTGGAAGCGCACCTTCCCCGATAGCCCTGTGTACATCACGCCTGGCTGGGAGGAGATCCAGGCGGTTTGGGCGGCAGGCGCCGATGTGATCGCCCTCGATGCCACCGAGCGGGTTCGCCCCGATGGCGCCGTGCTCGCTGAGCTGGTGCAGCGTGCCCGCACCGATCTGGGTGCCGTGCTGATGGCCGATGTCGACAGCCTGGCCAATGGCCTGCAGGCAGCAGCCCTGGGCTGCCAATGGGTGGGAACCACCCTGTTCGGCTACACCGAAGCCACCACAGCGCTGAAGCCCCCCGCCTGGGAGCTCATCCCTCACTTGCGGCGCGAGCTCCCGGCCGATACGTTCCTGATCTGTGAGGGTGGCCTCGCCAGCTCTGAGCAGGCCGTGCAGGCGCGCAGCCTTGGCGCTGATGCCGTGGTGGTCGGCACGGCCATCACCGGAGTGGATCTGCAGGTGGCGGCCTACCGCCGCGCGCTCGAAGCTTTTTGAAGCTTGCGCCAACTCGGCCGCACCAAGCTGCAGACTGAGTGAGTCTCAAGCGTCTTACGGGAGGTATTGATGGCCCCCCTGCGATTGCACGCGATGGTGCCACTGGCCCTGGGCGGGCTGCTGCTGGTGGCGCCTGTGGCAGGCCTGCCGATGGGTGAACTGCAGGCGCTGAATCGGGAATTGGGGCGGCTCTGTTCCGATCCGCCCCGTGAGGCTTTGGCTGTCTGCCGGATTCACGCCCGCTTGGTGCGGGCGCTCTGAACCGGCGTCAGCGGCATCACATCATCCCGGGCATGCCCATGCCGCCCATGCCACCCATACCGCCCATTCCTCCCATGCCACCCATGTCGCCGCCGGGGGCGGCGGGAGCAGGAGGCTCGGGCTTGTCGGCAATCACCGCTTCGGTGGTGAGCAGCAGGCCGGAGATCGACACGGCATCCTGCAGCGCCAGGCGCACCACCTTGGCGGCATCGAGGATGCCGGCGGCGAGTAGGTCTTCGTAGCTGCCGGTGGCGGCGTTGAAGCCCTTGCCGCTGCGGCGCACTTCGTCGGCCACCACGTTGGCGTCGTAGCCGGCATTCGCGGCGATCTGATGCAGGGGCGCCGCCAGGGCGCGCTGCACGATCTCCACGCCGGTCCGCTCGTCGCCATTCAGGCCGGCGGCCAGGCTGTTGAGCTCGTCGGCCAGCTGCACCAGGGTGCTGCCGCCACCGGCCACGATGCCTTCTTCCACGGCGGCGCGGGTGGCATTGAGGGCGTCTTCAATGCGCAGCTTGCGGTTGCGCAGTTCGGTTTCGGTGGGGGCGCCCACCTTGATCACGGCCACGCCGCCGGCCAGCTTGGCCACACGCTCGCTCAGCTTTTCGCGGTCGTACTCCGACTCGGTGTTGTCGAGTTCACGCTTGATCGCGGCCACGCGATCGCCCACGGCGGCCTGGTGATCGCCGGTGGCCACGATGGTGGTCTCGTCCTTGCTGATGGTGATCCGGCGAACGGTGCCGAGATCCTCGAGGGTCACCTTGTCGAGGGTCATCGCCCGGTCTTCGCTCACAAGGGTGGCGCCGGTGAGGATGGCGATGTCTTGGAGCATCGCCTTGCGGCGATCGCCGAAGCCGGGAGCGCGCACGGCGGCCACCTGCAGCACGCCGCGGTTCTTGTTCACCACCAGGGTGGCGAGGGCTTCACCGTCCACTTCCTCCGCCAGGATCACCAGCGGCTTGCCGGCGCGCGACACGGCCTCCAGCACCGGCACCAGGTCGTTGATGGCGCTGATCTTGCGGTCGGTCACCAGCAGCAGTGCCCCTTCGAATTCGCACACCCGGCGGTCGCCGTCGGTCACGAAATAGGGGGAGCTGTAGCCACGGTCGAAGGCCATGCCCTCGGTGATTTCGAGCTCGGTGGCGAGGCTCTTGCTCTCCTCGACGGTGATCACGCCATCGGCGCTCACTTTGTCCATGGCTTCACCCACCATGCGGCCCACTTCCTCATCGCCGCCCGAGCTCACGGTGGCCACCTGGCGGATGGCATCGCCGGCCACGGCGCGGGAACGGCTCTCGATGCCCTTCACCACCTGGGCCACGGCCTTTTCCATGCCGCGGCGCAGCAGCACAGGGCTGGCGCCGGCAGCCACGTTGCGCAGGCCTTCACGAGCCATGGCCTGGGCGAGCACGGTGGCGGTGGTGGTGCCGTCACCGGCCTTGTCCTTGGTTTTGGTGGCCACCTGCAGCAGCAGCTTGGCGCCGAGGTTTTCGAACGGATCTTCGAGTTCGATCTCCTTGGCAATGGTGACGCCGTCGTTCACCACATCCGGAGCGCCGAACTTCTTCTCCAGCACCACATTGCGGCCCTTCGGCCCGATGGTGACCTTCACCGCATCGGCCAGGGCATTCACGCCGCGCTCCAGGGAGGCGCGGGAGGCATCAGAGAAGGAGAGCAGCTTGGCCATCGCTGGGCTATGAGCAGGCAATGGCCAAAGGCTCCCATGGCGAGGTGGTCGCTGGCTTGTGGGGAAAGCCGAATCGCTGCGGCCGGGCCGGTGCGCTCCTGGGCCGTGGCCGATAGGGTTCGCCCATGGAGGACAGCTTCAGCGACGCCCTGGCGGAGAGCCTGAACGGCCCACTCACCGAGGTTCTGGCGGATCCCACCACCGGCAGCGACGTGATGGCGTTTCTGATCGCGGTGGGTCTTGGTTTGGGGATGGCGTTGATTTACGTCCCCCTGCGCCTGTTCCTCACGATCACGGCGCGCAGCCGCCGCTTGCGGCTGCTGCAGCGGATTCGCCGGCTGCGCGAAGAGCTCGCACAGCCGGTGCAGCCTGGAACCTGAGGGTTCAGCGCATCACCATGCCCCCATCCACCTGCAGCACCTGGCCCGTCATGTAGGCGGCGGCGGGATCGGCGGCGAGGAAGCGAACAGCGCTGGCGACTTCGCCCGGCTGGCCCATGCGGCCCAGCGGAATCGCTTTCAGGATCGGTTCCTTGTCGAGCTCGGCCGTCATGTCGCTCTCGATGAACCCGGGAGCGACGGCATTCACAGTGACGCCGCGGCTGGCGAATTCAGCGGCGCTGCTGCGGGTGAGGCCGATCACGCCGGCCTTGGCGGCGCTGTAGTTGGCCTGGCCGGGGTTGCCCATCAGGCCCACCACCGAGGTGATGTTGATGATGCGGCCAGCTCTCGCCTTCAGCATCGAGCGGCTCACGGCGCGGGTGCAGAGAAACACGCCGGTGAGGTTGAGATCGATCACGCTCTGCCAGTCGCCGCTCTTCATGCGCATCAGCAGGCCATCGCGGGTGATGCCGGCGTTGTTCACCAACACATCCAGCCGACCTTCTTTCTCCAGCACCGTCTTGATCAGGCCTTCCACCTGCTCCTCATCGGCCACGTTCGCCTGATGGGCCCAGGCGTTCCCGCCCGCGGCGGTGATCTCACCCACCACGGCTTCAGCGGCAGCAGGGGAGCTGGCGTAGTTCACCACCACCGTGGCGCCGGCGTTGGCCAGTTCCTTGGCAATGGCGGCACCGATGCCGCGGCTGGCGCCAGTCACCAGGGCAACTTGTCCGCTGAGGGGAGTGGCGTCGGCCATGGAAGGAGGGGGAGTGCTCGGGTCGAGCGAGCGTAGATCTGGGCCCAGGCTGGCCCTCAGGCCGGCATGCTTGCCACGCCCTCCAGGGCCGAGCCGAGCAGGTCGCCGAAACGCTGCAGTTGTTGCTTGCTGCCCATCACCACCAGTAGTTGTCCTGGTGCAAGACGCACATCACCACCTGGGTTGGCGAGCAGGGGTTCCGGGGTACCGCTGCTGCTCGAGCTGGCCTGGGGATTGCGGATCGCCAGCACCAGGGCGCCGCTGCGGCGGCCCAGCTGCAATTCCGCCAGGCTGGCGCCGTTGAGGTCACCCAGGTGGCTCGGGTCATCGCTGAGCTGGAACTCCTCCACCTCGCAGTCGCTGCCGGCCAGCAGTTCCATGAAGGTCACGGCCAGGGGGCGCAGGGCCGTGGCGGCCATGGTGCGACCGCCGGCCACGTACGGACTCACCACCTGGTCGGCGCCCGCCAGGCGCAGCTTGCCTTCGGCCTCCTCGCTGTCGGCCCGGGCAATCAGGCGGGTGCGTGGGGCCAGGCCCCGGGCGCTGAGGATCACGTAGAGGTTGGCGGCGTTGCTGGGCAGGGCCGCCACCAGCGCCCTGCAGTGATGAATACCCGCTTCTTCGAGGGTTTCATCGAAGGTGGCGTCGCCCTGCAGCACGGTGAGCCCGCGTTGTTGGGCTTCTTCGATGCGATCCGGATCGTTTTCCACCACCAGGATCGGCACGCCTTCGCCGCTGAGCTGTTCGGCGATCTCCCGCCCGATCCGGCCGTAGCCGCAGAGGATCACGTGCTGATTCATCGTGCGTTTGAGCTGTTGGCGGTAGCGCCGTTCACGCAGCCGCCGGAAATAGCCGGAGTTGGTTAATTCCAGCAGTTTCTGGATGGTCTGCTGCACCACCACCAGGCCGCCCACCAGCAGCAGGGCTGTGACGATCCGCCCCCCGGTGTGAATTAGGGGGGTGTGCTCATCACTGAAGCCGAGGGTGCTGAGGGTGATCAGCACCATCCAGTAGCAATCGCCCCAGTCCCAGCCTTCGGTGAGGCGGTAGCCGAGGGCGCCGCCGTTCACCACCAGCGCGAGGGCCAGAAGGGGCCCGGCCCAGGGTTGCCGGGCGAGGGCACCGCGCAGGCCTGGCCGGCGACGGATCGGCCGGCGCGGGCGTTTCATCCCAGGCCGAGGGCGGTCAGAACCGCCGCGGAATCGAGCTGTTGCAGCTGGCCGGCCTGGCCTACCGCCTGAACACCCTGGCGGCTGGGCAGGCCAGCGACATCACGGCCCAGGGCTACCAGTGGCATGCCTGCAAGCAACGCCAGCTCTGTGGTGATCGGATCGCTGCTCAGCACCACATCACAGCTGGCCACCTGAGCGGCACGCTCCAGCAGCTTGCCGCTGCGGTTCGCGTGCACCACCCGCAGGTCGGGGAGCTTGGCGCGCACCTGATCCGGGAGCTCCTGCCAGAGCTGGCTGGGCCAATCACCGGCGTCGCCTGAAGGGGCGAGCAGCAGAGCCGGCCCCTGGCCTGGCGGCAGTTGTGTGGCGGCCTGCTCCAGGGCGGGCTTGGGCAGGGCGAGCCGGAAGCTGTTGGCGTCGAGGTTCAGGCCGAGGGGCTTCAGGTAGGCAGCCATCCCCTGGGCCGGCCAGCCGCTGCCCGCTGACACCGAGTTGGTGGCTGAGAAACCGCCGGCGGCCACGCGGGTGGGGATGTGGCTCATCGAGAGCATCAGATCAACCTGGCGCCCGCTGGCCAGGTTGATGCAGGCCTGGAAGTCGGGCTCACGCACATTCCCCAGCAAATTGGCCCAATCGGCGAGCGTGGGGTTGCCGTTGAAATCGAAGGGAATCAGCTTTTCGACGGCTGGCAGCAGGCTCCAGGCGCTGGCTGCCGCAGGGGCACAGGCCACCTGGATCTGGGCTCCGAGCGCTTGGGCGACTTCAGCCGCTGCCGGCAGGCAGTGCAGCTGCGCGTCGAGGCCGCCTGGAACCAGAAACAGAACGCGCATGGCCGCAGGCGGAGCGTCGACTGATTGTATGTAGGTGGGATTACTCAGCCCAGGACCCGCCATGCATTTGCTGATCGCCTGTGCCGGCAGCGGCCGCCGCATGGGGGCTGAACGCAACAAGCTGCTGCTGGAGGTGGCGGGCAGGCCTGTACTGGCTTGGACCCTCGAGGCGGCCCTGGCCTCCGCCTCGATCCATTGGATCGGGATCGTGGGGCAACCCATCGATCAGGCCGACATCCTGGCGATGGTGGAGGCCGCCAATCCCCAAAAGCCGGTGGCGTGGATTCAAGGGGGGGACACCCGCCAGGATTCGGTGTGCAACGGTCTGGCGGCGCTGCCGGACGATGCCCGTTCTGTGCTGATTCACGACGGTGCCCGCTGCCTGGTGGAGCCGGGCTTGATCGATCGTTGTGCGGCTGCCGTCGATGGCGGCGCGGCGGTGATCGCTGCAGCGCCCGTCACCGACACGATCAAGCGGGTGGACGACCAGGGGTTGATTCAAGACACCCCGGATCGTTCTCACCTCTGGGGCGCGCAGACACCGCAGGGGTTCCCGGTGGAGCAGCTGCGCCAGGCCCATACCCGCGCCCGTGCTGAGGGCTGGAGCGTCACCGATGACGCCTCTCTGTTTGAGCGGTTGGGCTGGGCGGTCTCCGTCATGGAGTCGTCGCCAGCGAACATCAAAATCACCACCCCCTTTGATCTCACGATCGCCGAAGCGGTGTTGGCGGCGCGTCAGGCCTGAAGCACCACCAGCTCACCCCCGGTGGCATCCAGCTGCACCCGCTGGCCAAGGGCCAGGGCTGCATTGCCGGGTTCATGGCCCACCGGAAGATCCGCCAGCACCGGAATACCCAGATCGCTGGTGCGCTCCTGCAGCACAGCCCGCCACGTGTCGGTTGCGTCGTCTGTGTCGCTGCAGTCGCTGAAGCTGCCGAAGCCGATCCCTGCTAGTTGCTGCAGCGCTCCGCTGAGGCGCCAGTGGGTGAGCATCCGATCGAGGCGGTAGGGGGCCTCGCCGATGTCTTCCAGCACCAGCACCGCCCCCCGCAGCTCGGGGAGGTGTGCCGTGCCCAGTAGATGGGTGGCCACGGTGAGATTGCCCACCAGCAGAGGCCCATCCGCCACGCCGCTCACCCAGGGGGTGCCGGCGAGGGCGGGCAGGGGTTCGCCGAACAGCAGTTGGCGCAAGCGCTCCTGGCTCCAGCTGGGTTCGGCGGCCAGGCTGGTGAGCATCGGGCCATGGATCCCGCCGGTGATGCCGGCGGCCTGGCGGGCCCAGAGCAGCGAGGTCACATCCGAGTAGCCCAGGAGCCATTGGCCAGCCCCGCTCGGGCGCAAGAGGCCTGGGTGCTCCAGTAGGCGGGCGGCGCCCCAGCCGCCCCTCAGGCAGGCCACGAGTGGCGCTTCGCTTTGGAGGTCGTCCAGGCGTTCGTGATCGGTGCCGGCCAGATGGCCCCAGCGCCGCAGCGGCTCAGGGTGGGGATCAACCTGCAGGCCCCAGCTCTCGAGCACGGCGATGCCGCCCTCCAGCCGCTGGAGCGCATCGGCCTGGAGCGCGGAGCTGGCGGCCGCCAGCTGCACCCGATCACCGCGGCGCAGGGGCGCTGGCCAGAGGGTCATGGGGTGAGCCCTCCGCTGCGGCCCACAACGAGGGCGAGGAGCAGCAAAGCCCCGAGCAACACCTGATGGCGGAAATGAAGCCCGAAGGTGGAGCGGGGCAAGTCGGGGCTCTGCAGCCGCCGGGCTTCGCGCCACCAGCCAACGGCGCTCACCAGCCAGAGCAGCCAGAAGCCGCCATGCACTCCCTGCATGGCGGCGGCCCAGGCCACCAGCAGGGCAGCGGCGCCGTAGCACCAGCCCACCACCACGGGCGCCCGATCGCCAAGGCTTAAGGCTGAGCTGCGCACCCCCACCCGCGCATCGTCGTCGCGGTCGGCCATCGCGTACACGGTGTCGAAGCCGAAGGTCCACAGGCAGGTGGCGAGCCACACGGCGGCCAGGGGCCAGCCCCCCTGCAGGCTGCCGCTGCCGGCGGCCCAGGGGATCAGCACGGCGAACCCCCAGCACAGGGCGAGCACAGCTTGGGGGTAGCCAAACCAGCGCTTGGCGGAGGGGTAGAGCAGCACCGGCGGCAGGGCTGCAATCGCCAGCCCCAGGCAGAGGCCGCGGCTTGCTGCCGGTAAACCCCAGAGCACCACAGCCAGCGCCGCCATCAGGCAGAGGGCCAGCAACAGAACGGCCGCCGCCACGCTGATGCGGCCGCTGGCCAGGGGGCGTTCGCGGGTGCGTTCCACCTGGGGATCGATGCGCCGATCCCAGAGGTCGTTCGCCACGCAGCCCGCGCCGCTCACCGCAAGCCCGCCGAGCACAATCCAGCCCACCAGCACCGCCGGGGGTGGCGCCTGCGGCAACAGCCAGAGGCTCCAGCCCGCCGGAATCAGCAGGATCAAACGGCCGCTTGGTTTATCCCAGCGCAGCAGCGCCAACCAGGTCTGCAGCGGTGCCAAAAAGCCAGTCAGCAACGTGGCGCAAACCCTAGGTCTGCCGCCTGGGTGAGCAGCAGTGCGAAAGTGGCGCAGCGCGAGAGGCGATGGCCGCGTGAGCGAGGCACCCAGCCGCTCCATCGGGAGCTCCATCCGCCCCGTAGCGGGGATTGATATCGGCACCAATTCGATCCACCTGCTGGTTGCTGCGGTGGATACGGAGCTGCGCACCTTTTCGGTGATCCTCACGGAGAAATCCACCACGCGGCTTGGGGAGCGCGACCCCGAAACCGGTGATCTCTCGCCGGACGCGATTGAACGGGCGTTCACGACCTTGCGCCACTGCCGCGAACTGGCCGCAAGCCATGGGGTGGATCCCGGTGATGTGGTCACCGCCGCCACCAGCGCGGTGCGCGAGGCCCCCAACGGCCGTGATTTTCTGCAATCGATCCAGGAGCAACTCGGCCTGGAGGTGGATCTGGTGAGTGGCCCGGAAGAGGCTCGCTTGATCTATCTGGGCGTGCTGTCTGGCATGGCCTTCGGAGATCAGCCGCATCTGATCCTCGATATCGGCGGTGGATCCACCGAGCTGGTGTTGGCCGATGGCCGTGATGCCCGCGTGCTCACCAGTACCCGCGTGGGTGCAGTGCGGCTGCAGCGTGATTTCGTGCGGGAGGAACCGCTGCCCGCCAAACGGGTGGAGTTTCTACGGGCGTTCATCCAGGGATCCCTGGAGCCGGCGGTGCTGCAGGTGCGTCAGCAGTTGCAGGCGGGTGAGCGGCCCGTGATGGTCGCCACCAGCGGCACGGCCATGGCGATTGCGGCCCTGGCGGCAGCCGACGATCCGAGGCCGCCTCTACGAATGCAGGGGTATCGGGTGAGCCGGCAACGGCTCGATCAACTGGTGGAGCGTTTGCTCGGGCTCACCCCTGCCCAACGCCGTGCGTTGCCGGCTCTGAATGAACGCCGCGCCGAGATCATCGTGCCCGGGGCGCTGATCCTGCAGACCGCCATGGAGATGCTTGGCGCTGCCGAGCTGGTGATCTGTGAGCGGGCCCTGCGGGAGGGGCTGATCGTGGATTGGATGCTGCGCAACGATCTGATCGTGGATCGCTTCGCCTTCCAGAGCAGCATCCGCCAGCGCACGGTGTTGCATCTGGCTCAGCGCTACAAGGTGGATGTGCCACGGGCTGAGCGGGTGGCGGCCTACGCCCAGAGTCTTTACAGCCAGAGCCAGGGGCTGCTGCACAGCGACGACGGCAGCGGCCGCCAGCTGCTCTGGGCCGCCGCCATGCTCCATAGCTGCGGCCAGCACATCAACACCGGGGCCTATCACAAGCACAGCTGGTATTTGATTCGCCACGGGGAGCTGCTCGGCTACTCCGATAGTGAGCACCTGATGGTGGCGGCCATCGCCCGCTATCACCGCCGCTCGTTGCCCAAGAAACGGCACGAGTCATGGCAGCTGATCGAGGGCCGCGACCAGCGCCGCACCGTGGCCGCCATGGCCCTGTTGCTCCGTCTGGCGGTGGCGCTTGATCGCCGGCCTGAGCCCGTGTTGGCCGGCCTGCAGCTACGGCGCGATGGCGATCACCACTGCTCGATCCGGCTGGAACCGATGCATGCTGGTCAGGATCTCAGCCTTGAGCGCTGGAGTCTGGCGGCGTGCCAGGCGGCCGTGGAGGAAGCAGTGGGGGTTCGCCTCAGCGTGGAGGAGCGTTGAAGCTCATCCAGCGGATCTGATCGATGGGGCCCAGGGGTTTGCCGGGGCCGTCGCCTTGGATCACCGTCACGAGATCAGGGCGGCCTGCCAACACTTCGAGCCCACCGTCGAGGGGGAACTGGCGCTTGCCTTGGAATGTGCCTTCAAACAACACTTTCCCCTTGGCGGTGCGCACGGTGAGCCAGCTGGGCTGGGCGGCGCTGAGGGTGAGTTCGGTGGGGATCGGTGCAGGTGCAGGCTTGGGTTTGGGCTTGGCCGCAACCGGCGGGGCAACGGGCTGGGCGGGCTTGGAGGGCTTGGCTGGTTGTGGAGCCGAGCCGCGAACCCCCCGTTGCGGCAGCTGCTGCCATCCCCACACGCCAGCGGCACCAATCCCGGCCAGCAGGGCCAGGCTCCCCAGCCAGCGCAGGGCGATCGTGCCGCCACCGTTGCCACGGGGGCGCGGCTGAGTGGTGTAGCTCTGGGGGCTGAGCCGGGCGCGGGGGCGCTGGCGGCCGGGAGGTTCGGCGCTGCTGAGGGGGGCGGGCACCGGTTTGATGGTGCTGCGTAGCTGCTTGAGCGGCTCCACCAGGGGGGATGCATCGATCCCCAGGGCCGCGGCTACTCGACGCGCCTGGGCGATCACAAACACCAGTTCCGGCAGGCGCTGCGGGTCTCCAGATTCCAGGGCGTTGAGTTGTTCCTCGCCCATATGCAGCTGTTCGGCCAGGGCGGTGCTGCTGAGGCCGCGTTGCTCACGGGCGCTGCGCAGGCTCTGGCCCAACGCGATCAAGGGATCGCTGGAGTCGCTACTCATCGCCGCTGCTTCGTGTTGCCCAGCGTTCGAAGGGTTGGCCTCACTGGCGTTCACGGTGAGTCGGCTGGGTCGTTGCCGTCATTGTGCCGTGAAAACAGTGATCAACCACGCGGTTGCTGAAAACCGTGGTTGTTGCTGAGATCAGTTGAACATCGATCAAGGTTGATTCGTCAACCTTGATGATTTAGATGGGCGATACTGGATTCGAACCAGTGACCCCTTCCGTGTGAAGGAAGTGCGCTACCACTGTGCTAATCGCCCGCGTGCGCTGCTCGCTCGCGCTTTGAGACTTTAGAACATGGCCTGCCTGGTTTCAGCTGGCTCAGGCGCCTCCGCGGAACAGGTGGTGATGGCTGGCTGAGTAGAGCCGAGAGCGGGCTGCTCCGGGAGCAGCGAGGGCTGGGCTCACCACATACAAGGTGGTGCGAATCAGCTCGCGTTCCTGGCTGGCCCGCGCCATCTCCGCTAGCGGCACCACCTGGAGCCATTGATCCGGCCAGCTCACCCGATAGCCAATGGCGACCGGGGTGTTGGCTGGATAGTGCAGCAGCAGCTCCGCCTGCACCTCCTCCACATGGCGGGCGCTCAGATACAGACAAAGAGAGGCTTGCAGCGCAGCGAGCTGCTGCAGTTGTTCTCGTTCAGGCACGCCGGTTCGCCCACCAGCGCGGCTCAGCACGATGGTTTGCACCAAGCCAGGAATGGTGAGTTCCGCCTGCAGGGCTGCGGCGGTGGCTTGGTAGGCGCTCAACCCCGGCACTACCTCAACCTCCACATCGGCATCCAGCAGCCGGCAGAGCTGTTCATGCAGGGCGCTGTACAAACACGTGTCGCCGTCATGCAGGCGCACCACCCGTTTGCCGGCGGCGGTGCGCTCAAGCATCACCGCCATCACCTCTTCCAGCGTGAGGGTGCTGGTGCGCACCCGCTCGCAGCCCTCCGGCGCCATCGCCGCCAGTTGGGGGTTCACCAGTGAGTCGGTCCAGATCAGCACCTCTGCCTGCTCGATCGCCCGCGCAGCACGGAGCGTGAGCAGATCCGGTGCTCCGGGACCTGCCCCCACGATCCAGACCTTGCCACTCATGCCTGCACTCCGCTGGGGTCCGGCAGGGGTTGGCGCCGGCCATACAGCCAGTAAAGGCCCAGGGCCCCAAGGCCGATCAGCAGCAAGCTCACCAGCTGGGCCATGCGCAGGCCTCCATCGCAGTCGGGCGGGGTGCCCATCAGGCAGAGGGGATCGATGCGCAGGCCTTCAATCCAGAAGCGCCCGGCGCTGTAAGCCACCAGGTAGAAGCAGCTGATCGCCCCCATCGGCAACTGGATTTTCCCCCGCACACCCCGTTCAAACAGCACCAGCAGCAGGGCCAGAACGCCGAGATTCCAGAGGGATTCGTAGAGGAAGGTGGGGTGGAAGGTGCTCTGATCGAGAAATTCCACGGGCCGATTGGCGTAGGGAATCGTGAGCTTCCAGGGCAGATCCGTGGGGAGTCCAAAGGCTTCTGAGTTGAAGAAGTTGCCCCAGCGGCCGATGGCCTGGCCCAGAGCAACCGAGGGCAGCAGCACATCGAGCAGGTTCCAGAAGGCAATCCGCCGCCAACGGCTGTAGAGGATCACGGCGAGCGTGCCGCCGATCAGGGCGCCATGAATGGCGATGCCCCCCCGCCAGATGGCGAAAGCATCCAGCCAATTCAGCTGGTACTGCCGCCACTCAAAGGTCACGTAATAGAGGCGGGCGCCGATCACGGCCGCCAGCACCAGGATCGGCAGCAGGTCGGCGATCAGGGCGGGATCGATGCCGCGCTGTTTGCCCAGGCGTGTGGCGAGCAACAGGCCCAGCAACACGGCAACCGCGATCAGCAGGCCGTACCAACGCAGAGAAAAGGGCCCCAGCTGAAACAGCAAGGGCCCTGGTGAGGTGAACAAAGCGAGGGGCATCAGATGCCTTCGGCGGCCTGAACCTTTTCTACCTGCTTCTTCTTCAGCACCAGCATGATCTGGGCCAGAGCCACGGCGGCGAAGAAGGCCAGCAGACCGTAGATGCGGTTGGGGTTCTGCAGCACCACTTCAGCGTCGAGCTGACCGAAACCACCCACGTTGGGATCGTTGGTGAGGGCTGCACCGGCGGCCACCACATCGCCCACGGCGGCGGTGAGGGTGGGACCTGCGGGAATGGTGTCGGTCACGCTGTTGCCATCAGCGGTTTGGATCACCACATCGGTGGCTCCGTTATCACCGGCGTTGATGGCCTGAACCGTGCCAGCGGCTGA
The DNA here is from genome assembly GCF_000179235.2 of Synechococcus sp. CB0101. Taxonomy (NCBI): domain Bacteria; kingdom Bacillati; phylum Cyanobacteriota; class Cyanophyceae; order Synechococcales; family Synechococcaceae; genus Synechococcus; species Synechococcus sp. CB0101. The sequence continues at coordinate 2,441,688 of NZ_CP039373.1, read as the reverse complement.
AGCGGTGAAGACGCTGTTGTTGCTCTTTTCACCGGTGGGATACACCTGGCCGCGGCCACGGTTGCCGCCCACGTGCAGCTGGTATTTACCGAAGTGAATGTTGCTGTCGGTGGCGGGATCAGGCGAAAGAATCGGGAAGACGATCTTCTGGTGGTCATCGCCGGGCAGAGGGCCCACCAGCAGGATGTTGGGGTTGTCGTCGTTCCAAGTGGTCACGTAAACGCCGGCGGTCTCTTCCTTGAGCTCGTCGGTGAGGCGATCAGCCGGGGCCAGGGTGAAGCCATCGGGAAGCATCACCACGGCACCAACGTTCAGGCCGGTGGGGCTGCCATCGCCAGCCACCTGCTGCACCTTGGTGTCGTAAGGGATATCCACTTCCACCTTGAACACCTCATCAGGGAACACCGCCTGGGGCAGTTCCACTTGGGTGGGCTTCTTGGCGAGGTGGCAGTTGGCGCAAGCCAGCTTGCCGGTGGCTTCGCGGGGGTAGTCGTAGTTCTGCTGTGCCCAGAACGGGTAAGCCCAGCTGGCCTGGGGAGCTACGAGCAGAGCGCCGAGAGCCAGCAGCGAGCTCAGCAGCAGGGAAAAGGAACGACGCATGGTGCGGAGTGGCGAGGGGAAAACGACTGGGGAGGAGATCAGACCCACCAGGGCTTCTCGCCGGTGCGGAAATCGGTTTCGGTCCACTGGCTCAGGAACACGTTGTCGTTCTCAACCGACACGTGGGCCAGGGCCAGGGAGAGGGGGGCGGGGCCGCGCACCACCTTGCCGGTGGCGTCGTACTGGGAGCCGTGGCAGGGGCACATGAACTTGTTGGCCGCCGCGTTCCAGGGCACCACACAGCCGAGGTGGGTGCAGATCGCGTTGATGCCGTAGCTGCCGATCGCGTCGCTGCCCTCAACGATCAGATAGGTGGGATCGCCCTTGAGGCCCTGCACCAGGTTGCGATCACCTTCGCGGTGGTTGCTCAGCCAGCCACTGGCGGTGACGGCATTGCCGAGCTCGTCCTTGGCTGCGGTGCCGCCGCCGGAACCAGCAGCCTTGGGGGGGATGAAGTAGTTCACCACCGGGTAGAGGGCACCCAGGGCCACGCCCGTGACCGACCCGAAGGTCAGCAGGTTCATGAATTGGCGACGACCCATTCCGGGCACGTCACCACTCGAGGCGCTTGCTGGGATCTGGGTCATACGGGGCGGCGTGGTGGCCACTGCAACGTGGCGCCCATTATGGACGTTGCCCCTCCGGCCACCGTTGGCCAAAACGGGCTTGCGGCGGCAGCCTGCAACATGCTGTTGCGCGCCCTTGCTTCCGTGACCCTGCCCGCCGACGCTCCGCTCAGCAGCGCTGAGGTGCTCGAGATCCTGCGCCAGCGCTGGCAGGCCTCCTATGACCTGCAGCTGATCGTGCGCCGCGGCCGCCTCTATCTCCAGGTGATGTGGGGTTATCTCGAGCAGCAATCGTTTCCGATGACACCCGAGCAATACCTCGCTCAGCTCGAGGAGTTGGTGGTGAATCTCAACGGGCTGGGGGTGGCGCAGCAGGTGCGCAGCTGGCTGCTCACCACCACTGACAAACCAAGGTTGGGCAAGGCGATGAACCTCGCCCTTGATCTGCCCGAGGGGCGCTCCAGCGAATTTCTGCTCTAGCTGCGCTGCACGATGCGGGCGAGGCCCACGCCAATCAGATAGAGCGCGGTGATGGCGCCGCTGAGCAGCAGCATCGTGACCGGATCAGTGGATGGGGTGAGCACAGCCCCGGCCAGAGCCGATCCCACCACCACGAAGCGCCAGGCCGCCAGCATCGTCTGGGCGCGCACAAGGCCGAGCGCCGCCAGCAGCATCTGCAGCACTGGCAACTGGAAGGCCAGGGCCGTGGCCACCATCAGCAGCAACACGAAATCGAGATAGCGCTCGATCGACCACAGCGGCTCCACCACATCGGCGCCGTAGCTCACCAGGAAGTTGAGCGCGGCGGGCACCAGCGCCCACCAGGCAAAGGCCAGGCCGGCCATGAACAGCACAGCCGAACCACCCACGGCCGGTGCCACCAGCCGTTGTTCTCGCCGCGTCAGCCCCGGCAGCACAAAGGCCAGCCCCTCGTAGAGCACGTAGGGCAGCGCCAGGATCAAGCCGGCGTAGCCGGCCACCTTGATGGAGACAAACAGGAATTCACCTGGCGCCAGCTGTAGGAAATGAATGCCCTTGGCGGGTACCTCCAGCAGCCGCACCAGCGGTTTCACCAGTAGCAGGCAGCCACCAGCTCCGATCAGCACCGCCAAAAGGCTGCGCAGGATGCGACGGCGCAGTTCCTCGAGGTGATCCACCAGCGTCATCTCCACCTCGGCCGGAAACTGATCGTCCGGGTGGATCGCCTCTGGGCCCGCGGCAGCAGCCTGCTCGCCGATGCCGCTGATGCGGATCGGTGCCGGCGGGGGCAGCACAGTGTCGGGCTCGCTCATGGCTCTGGCTCCACTCCGAGGCTAGGGGGCGCCGCTGTGAGCAGCGCTGCCGCACGGCCGGGATCGGCCCACAGCACCTCGCCGCCCCGATGGCGCACGGTGCCGGGCACAGCGCCGGCAATGCGCTGGAGGTCGTCGCAGGGCACCAGCACCACCGCCACACGGCTGTTGCCGCGCGCCCGACTGAAGTGCGCGGCCAGATCGGCTGCGGCCTGGAGGTCTGCGTCTCCCGGCACACCTTCTGATCCCTTCAGCACCACATGGCTGCCTGGGCACTCCTGGGCGTGGAACCAGAGATCACCGCGGCGGGCCTGCCGCAGGCTGATCCATTCGTTCTGGCGGTGGTTGCGGCCCACCTGCAGACGCAGACCGCTGGGGCTGGTGAGCTCCAGCGGGTTGGGGGCAGCGCTGGTCTGCTGGCGGCGTTGGCTGCGGTTGGGGCGCCCGGGGTCCTGCAGGTGGGTGCATTCCTCCTCCAGGGTGTGCAGATGCTCCAGCGCAGCGGTGTGGCTGTGCTCCGGCCCCTGCTCCAGGAAGGTGAGGCTGGTTTCGAGTTGTTCGATCCGCTGGCGGTGTTGCTCCAGCCGCGGGGTGATGGCGGCCACGGAGCGCCGCAGCTTGCGTGCCCGTTTGTAGAGCTTCTGGGCTTCTGCCACCTGGTCACGGCTGGGCTGGGGCAGGCACAGCAGCGCATCGGCCTGCTGTTGCAGCTGGTCGCTGTTCTCCACCTGATCGAGCAGCTGCTGCTGGTGCTCCATCTGGGAGCGTTCGCGCTGCAGCAGTTGCTCCAGCCGTTGCCGCAGCTGATGTTGCCGCTGCTGCACCTGCCGGCTGCCCAGGCGCTGCTGGTGATAGCTGGCCAGGGCTTGGTTGATGGCCAGCGGTTCAGGGGCTGCGCTGCCAGCTGGGGCTGGTGCCTGCCAGCAGCGGTAGGCGCAGCATTGGCCCGGGGTGAAGCCAAAGCGCTGCTGCTCCATCGCCTGCAGCCAGCTTTGCCAGTGCTCCCACAGCGCCTGCCATTGCTGGGCGCTGAGGCTCTGCACCGGTTGGCTGAGCCAAGCCTGGCCCTCTGGGGTATCGCCGGCCAGCTGCAGAGCCAGGGCCGGGCTGATGCCTTGATACGCGCTCTGCAGCGCTTTCAGCAGCGGCAGCGGCAGCAGGGTGAGCTGCGCCTTCCAGCGTTCAAACGGTTCGTTGGGATCCGGGGGCTGTCCCTGCAGCGGCGGCGGTGGGCTGTAGAGGTCGCCGGTGCCGATCGGCCGCAGCCGCGACTGCTGTTGGCGCACCTGACGGGCGGCTGCCACCACGCGGCGCTGCTCGTCGAGCAGAAACAGATTGCTGTGGCGGCCCATCAGCTCCAGCACCAGCCAGCGCTGCAGGCTGTCGCCGGGCCGCGCCGCAAAGCCCAGCTCCACCACCCGCTCCCAGCCAGGCTGCTCCAGGCTCACCAGCGCCAAGCCCCCGAGGCCGTGCTGCAGCTGCTGGGCGAGGGTGCTGCCATCACCCTGGCGCGGCGGCGGGGCAATGGCCAGCAGGCGCGGTGCCTCCGCCAGCCAGCTCAACTCCAGCCAGAGGCGCTGCCGCAGGGTGCGAAATCCCAGCTGCAGGGTTTGGGCATCGGCCTGTTGCGCCTTCTCGAAGCGGCTCGGCACCAGCAGGGGCTGCAGTTCGCTCAGCACCGCCCGCAGGCTGGTGAGGTCCATGGCCTGGAGCGCGGCAGGAGCCATGGGCGAGGCGAAACAGCTGCGGCGGCACACCTACTCTGCAGGGCCGCGCTCGATCGTTCATGGCTGCTGAGCCCTCCGCTGCCGGCCGGCTGTTTCTGATCACCGGCCCGAGCGGGGTGGGTAAGGGCACCTTGGTGGCGGCCCTACTGCAGCGTCACCCCCAGATCTGGCTGTCGGTCTCGGCTACAACCCGTGCGCCTCGCAGCGGGGAGCAGGAGGGGCAGCACTATTTCTTCCTGGATCGCCCCGGTTTCGAGGCCAAGGTGGCCCAGGCGGGCTTGCTGGAGTGGGCCGAGTTCGCGGGCAATTGCTATGGCACCCCTCGGGAGCCGGTGGAGCAGCAATTGGCGGCCGGGCGCCCGGTGTTGCTGGAAATCGAGCTGGAGGGAGCCCGCCAGGTGCGCCAGAGCTTCCCGAGCGGCTTTCAGATCTTCATCAAGCCGCCCTCGTTTGACGAGCTGGAGCGCCGCATCCGCGGCCGCGGTACCGATAGCGAGGAAGCGATCAGCCGTCGCTTAGAGCGCGCCCGCGTGGAGCTGGCAGCCGAGGCGGAATTTGATGCAGTGCTCGTCAATGACGATCTCGATCGCGCCTTGGCTGAGCTCGAGGAGTTGATGGGACTGCGCTGAGCGCAAAAAAAGCGGCTCGTTGGAGCCGCTTCAGGGAATTCAGCCGGAGCTGCTCACATCGGGTGGAAGAGCAGGTCGGGATAGAAACGGTTGAACTCGATCAGGATGCCGGCGGTCACGGTGAACCAGATGGCGGCAAACACCGGAGCAGTGGTGAGGAACTTCTTCATCGCTGGAGAGTGAATGGACGAGGAAAAATCGGTTCAGGCCGCGGCCTGATCAGCGAGGGGAGACGGTGATCTTGTCGTCGGCCTCGGTGAGCTTGCCGCTGGTGAGAGCGCCGAAGGCAGCGATCGGCCAGGTGGCAGCAGCCAGGGTGCTCTTGAAGGCCAGCGAGAGGTCGATCTGGATTTCCTTCATGGCGGCATCCTTGTCGCCGCGGATCGCCATCAGGTAGTTGCGACCGGCCCAGCCGATGCAACCAGCGATGTAGAGGAAGGCGATGCCAGGAATGATGAAGTCACCGGCGTGGCTGAGGCGGCCATCCACGATCAGGTGGGGCAGGCCATCAGCACCGCAGGAGGCCTGGCTGTACATCGCGAAGCGAGCCTTGGCCTGGTCGGTGGTGGCGGCAGCAGCACGCTGCTGGAAGCGAGCGCTCTCAGCGCAGGGGGTCAGCCCGGCCACATCGGCTTTAGCCACAGGGGCGAAGCCGAAGATCAGCAGGGCAGAAATCAGAACAGCAAAGAGGCGGCGCATCGGGTCCAGCTGCTGCACGGCAGGATGTCACTTGCGGACACTAAGAGCGGCCTCGAAAGCTGATGCCAACCCTGCTGGCCCTCGAAACAAGTTGTGACGAGTCAGCGGCGGCTGTGGTGCGTGATCAGCGTGTGCTGGCGAGCGCTGTGGCGTCGCAAGTGGAGGAGCATGCGCGCTGGGGTGGCGTGGTGCCAGAGATCGCCTCGCGACGCCATGTGGAGGCGTTGCCAGCCCTGATCGAGCAGGTGATGGCGCAGAGCGGTGTGGCCTTCAGCGAGCTGGATGCGATCGCTGCCACAGCCGCCCCTGGGCTGGTGGGTGCCCTGCTGGTGGGTTCGCTCACGGGGCGCAGCCTGGCGCGGCTGCACAACAAGCCGTTTGTGGCCGTGCATCACCTGGAGGGCCATCTCTGCTCGGTGCAGCTCGGAGAGCCGCTGCCGCCGGGCCCCTACCTGGTGCTGCTGGTGAGCGGCGGTCACACCGAAATGATCCGTGTGGATGGTCCAGGGCGGTACGAGCGCCTGGCCCGCAGCCGTGATGACGCCGCCGGCGAGGCCTTCGACAAGGTGGCCCGCCTGTTGGATCTTGGCTATCCAGGCGGCCCGGCGATCCAGGCGGCGGCGGCCGAGGGTGACCCGCGCCGCTTTGCTTTGCCCAAAGGGCGGGTGTCGCTGCCCGGTGGTGGCTTCCATCCCTACGACTTCAGCTTTAGCGGCCTGAAGACGGCTGTGCTCCGGCTGGTGAATCAGCTCAAGCAGGAGGAGGCCCAGGGCGGGCAGCCCTTCCCCCTGGCGGATGTGGCGGCCAGTTTTGAGCAGGTGGTGGCCGATGTGCTGGTGGAACGCACCACCCGCTGTGCGCGCGATCAGGGCCTCAGCACCCTGGTGCTGGTGGGTGGCGTGGCGGCCAACCGCCGGTTGCGCCAGCGCCTGGAGCAGCGCTGCGCGGAGCTGGGAATTCAATGGCGCTTGGCGCCGCTGGCCTACTGCACCGACAACGCCGCGATGATCGCGGTGGCGGCTGAGCAGCGCTTCCAGGCCGGGTCGCAAAGCTCGATCGAGCTGGCGGTGGCTCCGCGGCTGGCCCTGGAAGAGGCCCCTGTTCTCTACGAACCGCAGCCAGCCTTCTGAGGCCCCTAGGCTCTTGAGACTCATCGGAACAGCCATGGCCACGGCTCAACCGGCACCCGAGCCCTCCGAGCTGGCTTCCAACGTGGTGGAAGCAGCTCCTGAGGAGCTCAACCAGTGGAAGCGCGGCTTCACCCCCCAGGCTGAGATCTGGAATGGCCGCATGGCCATGCTCGGTTTGTCGGTTGGTCTGAGCGTGCTGTTGATTGCTCGGCTGGCCGGCAAGGCCTAGGTCTTGCCCCGCAACGCCTGAGCCAGTTCGTTGGGTTTCAGGCTTTGGGCCAGGGCATCGTCCGCGTTGACGCGGCCTTGTTCCACCAGGGTCTGCAGGGCCTGATTGGCGGTTTGCATGCCGTCAAAGCTGCTGCGGGCCATGATTTCCTCGATCTCCGCCAGCTCGCCGCGCTGGATGTAGTCCTTGCAGGCGTCGGTGTTGATCAGGATGTCGTGAAAGGCGGCGCGTTTGCCGTCGGTTGTTTTCAGCAGGCCCTGGGCGATCACCCCCAGCAGGCTCTCCGACACGGCCCGGCGGATGCTCTCCTGCTCGCTCGGCGGCACCATCCCCAGCACCCTTTCCACGGTTTTCACCGCTGAGTTGGTGTGCAGGGTGCCGAACACCAGGTGACCGGTCTGGGAAGCCTCAATCGCGGTGGCCAGGGTTTCGCCATCGCGGATCTCACCGATCAGGATCACGTCGGGGTCTTCCCGCAGGGCGGCCCGCAGGGCGTTGTGGAACTGGCGGGTGTGCTGGCCCACCTCCCGGTGGCGGATCAGCGATTGCCGGCTCTCGTGCACGAACTCCACCGGGTCCTCAATCGTGAGGATGTGGCAGCTGCGGTTGCGATTGATCCAATCGATCATCGCGGCGAGGGTGGTGCTCTTGCCTGAGCCGGTGGGCCCTGTGATCAGCACCAGCCCCTTGGGCCTGGAGGCCAGCTCCTGCAGCACCGGCGGCAGGTTGAGCTGTTCGAGGGTGGCGATCTGCTGCGGAATCAGGCGCAACACCATCGCCGGGCCGCGCAGTGAATCCATGAGGTTGATCCGCACCCGCACGAACGGAAACGCGTGGGAGCCATCGAATTCCTTGTCGTGCCCGAAGCCATCGATCTGGGCGGGGCTGAGCATCTCCCGCAACCAACCGTGGAAGGTGGCGGTATCGGTGATCGGCCAGCCCGTGCGAATCATCTCGCCGCGGGCCCGGTAGCGGGGTTCTTCCCCCACACCCAAGTGCACATCGGAGAAGCCGTTGGCATCGGCGATCTTCACGATCCCCTCCAGGCTTCCGGGCTGGGGGCCATTGAGGGCGCCGGGCTCAGCAGGTGCAGATGGTGAGGCTGGCGGCGCGGCAGCAGGTGCAGCGGCTGGCTGGCTTCCCGTCAGCGGTGGAAACAGGCTGGGTGGAAACGGAGAGCTGGCACTCACCACGGCAGTGGTCGCTGGTTCCAGCTTCGCGGTGATTGCGCCCGTTGCCCAGGGAATTGGCCCGCCATCTTTAGGATCCGGCTGACTGCCGGCCTCGCGCGTGAGCACCCTCCACAACGTTTCCATCGTGCTGGGCACGCGCCCGGAGGCCATCAAGCTGGCGCCGGTGATCCAGGCCTTTCAGGCCGCCCCTGATTTCCGCACCCAGGTGGTGCTCACCGGCCAGCACCGGGAAATGGTGGCGCAGGTGATGGAGCTGTTCGGCCTCCAGGCCGATCACGACCTGGCCTTAATGGCCCCCAAGCAGACCCTCACCCACATCACCTGCGGTGCTCTGCAGGGGCTGCAGGCGGAGTTTGAACAGCACAAGCCGGATCTGGTGCTGGTGCAGGGCGACACCACCACGGCCTTTGCCTCGGCCCTGGCGGCCTTTTACGCCCAGGTGCCTGTGGGCCATGTGGAGGCGGGCCTGCGCACCGACAACATCATGGATCCCTATCCAGAGGAAGCGAATAGGCGGCTGATCTCGCAGTTGGCGCAGCTGCATTTCGCACCCACGGAGGTGTCGGCGGCCAACTGCCGAGCCTCGGGCGTTGTGGGTGAGGTGTGCATCACCGGCAACACCGTGATTGATGCGCTGCTGTTGATGGCTGAAAAGGCGCCGCCGTATGCGTTGCCGGGCCTGGATTTCAACAAGCAGCGGGTGATCCTGGCCACGGTGCACCGCCGCGAAAACTGGGGTGAGCGGCTGCAGGAGATCGGCCAGGGCTTCCTGCAGGTGCTCGAGCGCTTCCCGGATACGGCCCTGCTGCTGCCGCTGCACCGCAACCCCACTGTGCGGGAACCGCTGCAGGCGCTGTTGGGCGATCATCCGCGCGCCTTCCTCACCGAACCCCTCGATTACGACCAACTGGTGGCGGCGATGCGGGGCTGCACGCTGCTGCTCAGCGATTCGGGTGGTCTGCAGGAGGAGGCGCCGGCACTCGGTAAACCCGTGCTGGTGCTGCGCCGCACCACCGAGCGCCCCGAAGCGGTGGATGCCGGCACCGCGAAGTTGATCGGCACCGCCAGCGCCGACATCCTGCGTGAAGCCTCGCTCTTGCTGGAGGATTCAGGCGCCTACGAGGCCATGGCCCGCGCCCACAACCCCTTCGGTGATGGCAAGGCCAGTGAGCGGATCTTGGAGGTGAGCCGCCGCTTCCTGAATCAGGCCCGCTGATCACTCCCGCTTCTTTTTGGCCCAGGGCGGTAGGTCGATGAACACCCGGGTGCCGGGTTTGAGGCCTTCGAGGATCTGAGTGTCTTTGCCGCTGCTGGTACCGAGCGACACCGCCTGGAAGGTGGGCTGATTCCCGGGCCCCACCAGCAGCACCCCCGGTTTGCCCTGCTCGGTCACCACCGCCACGGTGGGGATCACGGTGCGGGCCGCCAGGGTGCCGGTGTTGAAGTCGATGTCGGCGGTCATGCCGATGCGTAGCTCCGGCGGCGGATCGATCAGTTGCAGCTTGACCTCGAAGGAGGTGACGTTGTTGAGCTTCTCGGCGCGTGGGGCGATCTGACGCACCCGCGCCGGGAAGCGGCGATCGGGGAAGGCGTCGACCCGCACGGAAGCGCTCTGGCCCACCGCAATGCGGCCGATATCGCTCTCGGGAACTTTCGCCACGGCCTCAAGGCCCTGGGCCAGCTCCACGATCGAGGAGCTACTGGCGCCGGCCGATGCCGAGGCGGAGGTGGTCGGCGTCACGAAGGCGCCGGGATCGGCGAAGCGGGCCGTCACCACACCAGCGAAGGGTGCTCGCACGGTGAGATCGGAGCCTTCTTTGAGGCGAGCGTCCAGGCGCTGGCGGGCTGCCTCCACCGCCGCTTTGTCCACGGAATAGGTGGATTTGGCGCTGTTGTAGTCGTCCACGCTGATGCCGCCCTGGCGGATCAGTGCTTCGCGGCGCTGGAGTTCGCTTTGGCTGCGGCTCAGCTGGGCCTGGGCCGATCGCAGTTGAGCACGCAGTTCATCGAGGCGATCTTCCAGATCGCCACCATCCATGAGCGCGAGCGCTTGCCCGGCCCGCACGCTGTCGCCCTCTTCTACAAACAGCTTGTTGAGCACCCCCTGGCGCTTGGGGCTCACGTTCACCTTGCGGAAGGCCTCCAGTTCGCCGCTGGCCGTGATCACCCCGGGCAGGGTTCCTTCCCGTGCCACCACGGTGAAGCTGTCGAGGCTGCGCTGCTGGCTGCTGCTGCGGCGCTGGCTGATCAGGGCGCCGCCGCCCCCGATCACGAGGGCACCGGCCAGAAGGCCGGCCCAGAGGCGTTTGCGTTGCAACCAACGCTGGCTGCGCTGCAGGGCGGCTGGGAGCGGCTTCCCGACCTCGCGCTTGGGGGGTGACTCGAGCATGGAGGAGGGAATGGTCGGGCGCCTGCGCTGGCTCCAGTCTTCCTGGTCGCACCCCTTGGCTGTGGGTTGGATCCCCGATGAGTGCTCCAGGGGGCAGTCCGTAGATTCCTCCGATGCTTAAAGCCGGAATCGTGGGACTGCCCAATGTGGGCAAGTCGACCCTGTTCAACGCCCTGGTGGCCAACGCCCAAGCGGAGGCAGCCAACTACCCCTTCTGCACCATCGAGCCCAACTCGGGTGTGGTGTCGGTGCCGGATCCGCGGTTGCAGCAGCTCTCGGATCTGAGCAAGAGCAAGGAGCTGATCCCCACGCGGGTGGAGTTTGTGGATATTGCCGGCCTGGTGAAGGGCGCCAGCCAGGGCGAGGGCCTGGGCAACAAGTTTTTGGCCAACATCCGCGAGGTCGACGCCATCGTGCATGTGGTGCGTTGTTTCGAGAACGACGACGTGATCCACGTGTCGGGCACCGTGGGCCCGGCCCGCGACGCCGAGGTGATCAACCTTGAGCTGGGCCTGGCGGATCTCAGCCAAGTGGAAAAGCGGCGCGAACGCCTCAAGAAGCAGGTGCGCACCAGCAAGGAGGCCCAGGTGGAGGATGCGGCGCTCGAGCGCATCCAGGCGGTGCTGGAGCAGGGCGGCGCAGCCCGCAGCGTGGAGCTCAACGAGGAAGAGGCGGCGATGGTGAAGCCCCTGGGGCTGCTCACCGCCAAGCCGATCATTTATGCCACCAATGTGAGCGAAGACGATCTGGCCTCTGGCAACGCCTACTGCGAGGAAGTGGCTGCGCTGGCCGAGAAGGAAGGCGCTGGCACCGTGCGCATTAGCGCCCAGGTGGAAGCCGAGCTGATCGAGCTCCCCGAGGAAGATCGCGCTGAATTCCTGGCTGGTCTCGGAGTGGAGGAAGGCGGCCTGCAGAGCCTGATCCGCGCCACCTACACGCTGCTCGGCCTGCGCACCTACTTCACCACCGGTGAAAAGGAAACCCGCGCCTGGACGATCAAGGCCGGCATGACTGCTCCCCAGGCCGCCGGCGTGATCCACACCGATTTCGAGCGCGGCTTCATCCGCGCCCAGACCATCGGCTACAAGCAGCTGCTGGAAGCCGGTTCATTGGCGGAAGCGCGCAACAAAGGCTGGCTGCGGGCGGAAGGCAAGGAGTATGTGGTGGAAGAAGGGGACGTGATGGAGTTTCTGTTCAACGTGTGAGCAGGGTTGCGTCGTTGTTGGGCATCCATCGCGGCTCTGATGCGCTCTCCGTGCCTGTTTGCCCCACAATGGCCTCAGCGTGTTTAGCCCCATGACGGAGCAGCAACAGGCCGCCGACGGCGCCCAGCAGCACGATTTCGAGGCGCAGAAGCAGGTGCACCAGCAGATCCGCAATGATCCCGATTACGACGATTGGGAGTACGGCACCGAACCCCTGCCCCACGAGGCCTGGACGGCCAAGGTGAGCAAGGGCTGAGACGCGCAGGCGTTAGCCCGGTTCCAGCTGCAGGGTGCTGTGCTCCACGCCAATGGCGGCGAGGGCGTCTTTGGCTTGATGCAGCAGATCGAGATCGTCGATGCCGCTGTCGCGGCGGCACACGTGGGCGGTGAGCGCCACTTGCGTGGTGCTGAGGCTCCAGATGTGCACGTGGTGCACATCCACCACTCCTGGTAGGCCCAGCAGCGTGGCGCGCACCTGATCCGGCTTGATGTGGGCTGGGATGCCATCGAAGAGCACCACGAGTGCATCGCGGATCAGCACCACGCCCGTGTAACCCACCGCCACGCCAACGCCGATGGCGGTGAGCGGATCGAGCCAGTGCCAGCCGGTGATCCCCACCAGCAGCGCGCTGAGCAGCACCGCCAGCGACACCAGCGCATCGCTCACTAAGTGGATCACCGCCGCGCGGCGATTGAGGTCATGGGAGTGGCCGTGGTTATCGCCCCCATGGCCGAACAGTTGCGCTGAGCCGAGGTTCACGACGATGCCAGCGGCTGCAGCCCAGGCCACGGGCCCACTCACCAGCGGCTCCGGGCTGTGCAAGCGCTGGATGGCTTCCACCACCACCACCGCCGAGGCCATGGCCACCAGTACGCCATTGATCAGGGCGGCCAGCTGGGTGCTACGGCCAAATCCGTAGGTGAACCGTTCGCTGGGCGGACGCGTGCTGAGCCGCTCAGCGCCCCATCCAAGGGCCAGGCCTGCCACATCGCCCAGGTTGTGAATCGCGTCACCGATCAGGGCCAGTGAGCCGAAGCCGATGCCGATCACGATCTGCGCCACCGACAGCGCCGTGTTCAGCAGGATGCTCCAGCGAAAGGCTGAGGCCAGGCCGGCCCGGCCGATGTGTTGCTGCGGGTGGCGGCGACCCGGTTCGTGCGGAGCCATCACGGCAAGTCCATTGCCCTGATTGTGGGGGCAGTGCTGCGGATCGGCCTGTGTTCAGGCTTTCACGTGGGCGCGTCGGCGGATCGGGCCAATCAGTAATAGGCACAGCGCACACACCAGCGCTACCAGCAACCAGAGCACCAGCCCATGCCCTTGCCCATCCAGCAACAGGCCCGCCAGCAGCGGCGCTCCGAAGGCGCTGAGGGCAAAGCATTGGGAGAACAGCGCCATCGCTAGGCCGCCATGGCCGGCAGGGCTCAGTTCCACCACCGCTTCTGTGGAGGTGGGCAGAAAGGCCGCCTGCCCCAAGGCCAGCACCATCAGGGCCAGCACCACGAGCGCGATGCCGTGGTCGGTGAGGGCTGAGAGCGCCAGCAGGGCTGTGCCGCCGCTGAAGCAAACCATGCTGAAACCGAGGCCCACCGCCACCGATCGGCGCGCCATGGCCTGGCCCACTGGCCACTGAATGAGCAGCAGCACGGCCAGGGGGATGCCAATCAGTAGGGCGCTGATGGCTTCCGGTTGGGCGTCGCGCTCCAGCCCGCCCCGCACCAGATCCAGGGGCACGGCGCTTTGCATCAACGCGGGGATCGCCGTGGCCACCACCGAGAGCAGCAGCATCGGCAGTAGGGCCGGTAACCACTGGCCCAGGGGAATGGTGGGCACCCCGGACCGTCCGGCCTGCAGGGCCCGCGGCAGCGGGCGCCAGAGCAGCAGGGCCGTTAGGGCCACGATCGCGCTCATGTCCACGAGATACACACCCCGCAGGTGGCCCAGCTGAGCCAGCAGCGCTCCAGCGAGCGTGCCGCTGGCCACACCACCCGCATCAGCGGTGCGTGACAGGGCGTAGCCGCGCGCTGAGGACATCGGCGTTGAGCAGAGCGGCACCGCCAGTTCCACGGCGGGCCAGTAGAGCCCTCCCGCCAGGCCCAACAGCACCTGGCCGGCCACATAGCCCTGCTGCTGCTGGGCACCCATCAGCAGCACATCGCCCAGGAAGCCGCAGAGCCCGGCCAGCAGCACCGGCAGGCCGCAGCTCAGCCCCAAATCGAGCAACCAGCCGCTGGCGAAGCGCCCGAAGGTGCCCGCCAGGGCCGCGACCGCCAGGCCACTGCCCACCTGTGAGGCGGTGAAATCCGCCTGGTGAAACACCATCGGGGTGAGATACAGCACCCCGCCTGCGCCGAAGCTCGCCACCAGCCGCACCATGGCGAGCTCCCGCAGCGACGCGGGAAACTGGTTCCACCACTGCCGGCCCGCTGACAGCATCTGTGCTTGTGCCAACCCGTCGACCGTTGCGTGCGGTGCTGCGCAGTCTGCTGGCTGGCCTGCTGTGGCTGAGCCCTGCCCGGGCCGCCGAAGAGCTTGAGGTGCGGCTCGATGGCTTGCGTCTGCCGATCGATCTGGTGGCGCTGGAAGCGTGGAGCGATGCACCGGATGCGGTCGACGGGGATCTGCGCGCCTGGCTCGATCTGCTCGATCCTCGCGGCCGTGAGCAGCTGCGGCGCGTGCTGCGGGCACCGCTGGTGCAAGACCGCTCCTTTGCCCAGCAGTTTCTGGCCAGCTGGGCCGGCCAAAGGGTGCTGGAAGAACTCGATCAGCTGATCAGCACCGAGCAGGGCGGCAGCGCCGGGCCACTGCTGTTTCAAACCCTGCAGGAATTGCTGGCGCGGCAGCCGCAGGTCACCACGATCGAGCTGCTACGGGCGGTACCCAGCCGGAGCCTGGTGCTGCATCTCGATGGGGGCCTCCAACTGGCGGACCAGTGGCGCCGACAGATTGAGGCGCAGAGCGAAGGGCTGAAGGCCCTGCAGCAGCTGCGCCTGCGGCAGGTGTCGCAGACCTGGTTCTCTCTCAGCAGCGAGACCGGCGCAGCCGCTCCGCCGCAGCGGCAGCGGCTGCAGCTCAAGGTGCCCCATCGCCGCCAGGCCCTGGAGCTGCAGATTTGGCCCGGCTCGCGCCGCAGCTGGGTGCTGCTGAGCCCGGGTCTCGGCGGTAGCGCTGCTCAGTTGGAATGGCTCGCCGCTGGGCTGCAGCAACGCGGGTGGCCCGTGCTGCTGCTGGATCACCCCGGCAGCGATGAGCGCGCGGTGCGGGAGTTGCTGGAGGGACGGCGCCCTCCGCCGGGGGCAGAAACCCTCAGTGATCGGGTGCTCGATTTGCAGGCGGTGGTGCGCGCGGTGGAGCAGGGCTCCCTGCCGCGGCTGGGGGATCAGGTGGTGTTGATGGGCCATTCGCTCGGAGGGCTCAGCAGCCTGCTGGCGGCTGGCCTCCGCCCGGAAGCGGGCCTGGCGCGCCGCTGTGACCGGGCCCTCGATGGCATTCCGCTCACCAACCTTTCGCGCCTGCTGCAATGCCAGCTGCTGGATGTGCGCTTGCCGGCTCCTCAGCCCCTGGCCCAGCCGTTGCAGGCGGTGGTGAGCCTCAATGGCTTCGGCAGCTTGCTCTGGCCCCATCGCGGTTTGCGCGCCTTGCCCGCACCGGTGCTGCTGGTGGGCGGCAGCCTGGATCTGATCACGCCTCCTTTGGGAGAGCAGCTGCAGCTGTTCCTGCGCGATCGAGATCACCAGAGCCGGCTGGTGTTGCTCGAGGGCGGTAGCCACTTTTCGCCCGTGCGTATTGATCGCCAGGAGCAGGCCCTGTTCCAGCTGGGTGAGGAGTTTGTGGGGGTGGAGCCCCTGCGGGTGCAGGTGCTCACCCTGGGGCTCACCGCCGATTTCCTCGATGCCCTGCCCAAGGGTGTGCCGCCGCAGCGGCGGCAGTTGGGGGGCGTGACCGCTTACGTGCTCAATCGCCGCCAGGCCGAAACCTGGAGCAACGCCCTCAGAAACTGACGCGCGGATCCAGCAGGGCCACCAGCAGGTCCACCAGCACGCTCACGGCCACCACCAGGGCCGCCACCACCACCACAATCCCCTGCACCACCGGGTAATCCCGCTGGCCGATGGCCTCCTGCAGCCGGAAGGCCACGCCGGGCCAGGAGTAGGTGACCTCAATCAACAGGGCTCCGCCGATCAGCGATGCCACCGTGATGCCCGTGATTGTGAGCACCGGCAGCAGGGCATTCGGCAGGGCATGGCGCAGCACCACCCGCCGTTCGCTCAGACCGCGGCTGCGGGCGGCCTCCACGTAGTCGGAATCGAGGGCGCGGCGCAGGTTGAGCCGCAGGGCGTTGGCAAACACGCCGCTGAGCAGCAGACCCAGGGTGGAGGCTGGCAGCACCAGATGGCGCATGGCCCCCCAGAACTGCTGGCTGCTGCCCGCTAGCAGGCTGTCGAGCAGATAGAAACCAGTGCCACTGGGCGGCACCAGGGTGGCGGGGAAGCGGCCCCCCACCGGTAGCCAGCCCAGCCATACGGCAAAAACCAACTGCATCACCATCGCCGCCCAGAAGGGCGGCAGGGCATAGGTGCCGATGCCGTAGAGCCGGCCCGCCAGATCGGTTTTGCCCTCTGGCCTGGCGACACCGCTGAAGCCCACCGCCAGCCCCACCAGCGCCGCGATCAGCAGGGCCACCACGCCCAGCTCCAGGCTCGCGGGAAGGCTATGGCCGATCACGGCGGTGACGGGTTCGTTGTTGGTGAGGGAGTCGCCCAGCTGGCCGTGCAGCAGATCCATCAGGTAGCGGCCGTACTGCACGGGTAGCGGCTGATCCAGCCCCAGTTGCGCCCGCAGCGCTGCCCGCGCTTCCGGTGGGGCGCGCATGCCCAGCAGGGCATCGATCGGATCCCCCGGTGCTACTCGCAATAGCAGGAACACCAGGCTGGCGATCAGCCACAGCATCAGCGGCACCAGCGCCAGGCGGCTGGCCAGATAACGCAGCAGGTGACGGCGGCGACTCATCGAACACTCAGGGCCTGCAGCACCAGGCGACCGCTGCCATCAAACACGGGGCGCTGCAGGCTTGGTTGAGCCCAGGCCCGCGGCGCCACCTGCCACACCGGGATGTAGGCGGCCCCCGCCGCGGCGCGCTGCTGCAGCTCGAGCAGCAGGGGAAGCCGCGCCGCGCCGGAGAGGCGCTCGCTGGCCTCCAGGTTGGCCTGCAGGCCAGGGGCACTCCAGAAGCTGCCGGCCGCGGCGGCGTTGCCCTCCAGGCACTGCGCGCCCTTGGCCTTGTTGCAGGCCAACATCGGGGCCAGGTAGATGTCGGGATCGGGGAAGTCGGCGCTCCAGTCGAAAAAGATCATCGGGAAGGCGCCATCGGCCACCTGGCGGTAAGCCGTGGTGGATTCCACCCCCGTGACCTCCAGCTGCACGCAATCGCCCAGGTCGCGCTCCAGCTGGGCTTTCCAGGTGAGGGCAAACAGCTTGTCGGCCGGCACGTTCGAGCGGAAGGTGAGCGGCAGGGTGAAGCGCCGGCCTCGGCAATAGCCGGCCTGTTGATAGAGCTCACGCGCCCGCCCCGGGTGGTAGGTCGGCCAGGCCGGGGGTGTTGAGCCCGCCAGGGGCGGTGGCACCAGGGAGCGCAGCGGCGCGCGGATGCCGTAGCTCACCCGTTCGCTGATCAGCTCACGATCGAGGCTGTGGGCCACCGCCTGGCGCAAGGGCAGCTGATCGAAGGGCGGACGATCGCTCAGCAGCGTGAGGTAACCGATTTCCCCAGCAGGGCCAATGCCCTCCACCAACCGGCCCTGCCGCGCCCGTTGTGCCAGGGCCCGCTGCTGGTCGCTCTCCATGCCGCTCGACATCAGCACATCCACCTCGCCGCTCACCAGCGCTCCGAACAGCGCGGTGGAGTTGCTGAGGGTCACCAGGTGGATGCCGCTGTTACTCGGCGCCGGCCCCCAGTAGCGCGCGAAGGGGAGCAGGGTTTGTTTCTGGGGGGTGCTGCTCACCAGCCGGTAGGGGCCCGTGCCCACAAAGCGATCCGCCAGGGAACGGTTGCGGTGTTGCTGGTAGGCCTTGGGGGAGAGCGGCGTGAGGCTGATCGAGCTGAGCAGCGCCGGCAGCGCGCTGTAGGGCCGCTTCAGCTGCAGCTCCAGTTCGTAGGGGCCACTGGCCCGCACGCCGCTGATGCGGTCATCGAGCAGGTAGCCCATCTTCGCGAGGCTGCGGAAGCGCTCGAGGCTGAACACCATCGCGGCGGCATCGAAGCGGCTGCCGTCGTGGAACAGCACATCGCGCCGCAGCGGAATCCGGGCGATGCGCCCATCCGGGCTGATCTGGGGTGGTGCAGCGGCCAGGCGGGGCTGCAGCTCGCCGCCTGCGTCTGTGGCGTAGAGGGGATCACCAATGGCGCTGAGCAGCTGCAGGCCTGCGGTGCCGGTGATGTCAATCGGGTCAACGGAGGCCAGCGTGCTTTTGCTGGCCACCACCAACTGCCCGGGGGGGTGAGGGTGCTGGCAACCGGCCAGCAAAGCGACGGCCGGCAGGAGCGTCGCCAGGGCCGTGCGGAACAGGAGGCGGCTGGTCAAGGCTGCGGGCAAGCCCGCTTATTCAAGCCCCATGCACAAGGCGTGGGGGATGGTGGTGGCTTTGGCTGGCCACTTGCTGCAGGGAAATTTCAAACACGGGTGAGCCATGGCGGGCCAGGGGCCAGCGCCGCACCCAGCAGCGGTTATGACGGTCGTCCACGCCGATCACCTGATACAGGTTTTCGTCGCTGGTGAGGGTGATGCAATCACCCTGATGCAGGGTCATGGGTCGGGTGTGAAACAGAGCGGTGGTGGCGCAGAGAGGAAGGGGTTTCGACAGGCAGCCTTCTTGGCGATGGGCTGATCAAAGGTTCTCGTCGCTACAAAGCAAGCGCTGCGTCAGCGGATTCAGATGGCGCAGCGGTGCGGGGTCGTTCTCGCTTTGTGTCCAATCTGCCTCAGCGCCGGCTCAGAGGGTGCGCAAGCAGGCCGCCACGGCTTTCACGTCCGGCAGGGCTGTGATTGCCGCCAGGGCCCGGCGGAAGTTGGCCTCCTGCACCTCGTGGGTGATCACCACGATCTCGGCGTCATTGCTGTCGCCGCTGGTTTCGAACTGCACGATCGAGCGGATCGACACCCCCTGATCGCCAAAACAGCTTCCAATCCGGCCGATTACACCGGCTTGATCACCGGTTTGCAGGCGCAGGTAGTTGCGGTGCTGCGTTTGGCCGGGATCCACCAGGCGGCAGCTGCGCCAGCGGCTGGCCGCCAGCAGCGGATCAAGGCCGCCGCCCTGGCCAGTGGCCTCGCGAATGCCGGCGATGTTGAGGATGTCGGCCACCACAGCGGAGGCGGTGGGCCCTGCACCGGCGCCAGGGCCGTAGAACATCACGCGACCCACGGGATCCCCCTCCACCAGGATGGCGTTGTTCACCCCATGCACCCCGGCCAGGGGGTGGTCTTTGGGGAGCAGGGTGGGGCTGACGCGCACATCAAGCTGCACCGTGTCATCGGCGTCGGTGCCGAGGAACTGGGCGGTGGCCACGAGTTTCACCACGTAGCCCAGCTGGGCGGCGTAGTTCACATCACGGGCATCGAGGCGGTTGATGCCTTCAGTGGGGATGGCGCTGCGTTCGATCGAACCGCCGTAGGCCAGGCCCGAGAGGATCGCGATCTTGTCGGCGGCATCTCCGCCTTCCACGTCGGCGGCGGGATCGGCTTCGGCATAGCCCAGGCGCTGGGCATCAGCCAGCACATCGCCGTAGGCAGCGCCCTCATCCGCCATGCGGCTGAGGATGTAGTTGGTGGTGCCGTTGATGATGCCGCTCACCCGCTGGATGCGGTTGCCACCCAGGGATTGTTTGAGCGGTTCGATGATCGGGATGCCGCCGCCCACGGCCGCTTCGATCAGCACGTACACGCCGCGTTCGGCGGCCGCGGCAGCGATCTCTTCGCCGTAGCGGGCGATCACGGCTTTGTTGGCGGTCACCACCGGTTTGCCGGCGGCGATGGCGGCCAGGATCAGGCTGCGGGCCGGCTCGAGGCCACCCATCACCTCCACCACGATGTCGACAGCAGGGTCATTCACCACCTGCTGGGGATCGGTGCAGAGAACGTCGGCGGGCAGTTCAACCGGCCGCGGGCGGTTCAGATCGCGCACGGCGACGCGTTTGAGCGCCAACTGCCCCACCAGCGGATGGCGGCCCTGAGGGTTGAGCAGGATCTCGGCCACGCCTGCTCCCACCGTGCCAAGCCCGAGCAAGCCGATGCCGATGGTCATGCCGCCTGATCCGTGAAAGGGGTGATCCTAGAAATTGATCGAACGCGCAGCCGCTTCGGCCTTCAGCCAGCCGCGAGGGCACTGGCCTGAGCCTGCATCAATTTGAGGATGTTGAGGAAGCCATTGGCCCTTGAAGGGGTGAGGCTGGCCTGCAGGCCGGTTTCGCTGAGGAAACCGGGATCGATTCCAGCTGCAGCGCCGGGCTCAAGCCCTTCGAGCCCCTCGATCAACAGCGCCAGTAGGCCTTTGGTGATGGCCGCGTCGGAATCGCCCTGCCAGTGCAGCTTCCCATCCACCAACTGCCCCACCACGTACACCTGCGACACGCAGCCCTTCACCTTGAAGGCGTCGTTGCGGAATTCCTCCGGCAGAGGCTCGAGCTTCTTCGCCAGCCACAGCACGTATTCGTAGCGCCGCTTCGGGTCGGCGGTGCTTTTGAGGCGTTCAACGATCTGATCGAGCTTCTCGCTGCCTGTAGCCATCAACGGTGACGACGGATGCGCTGGAGTCCCAGCAGCATGGCAGTTGCCCCCAGGGCGCCGAGCCATCCCAGCGGATGGGGCCGATGCTGGCTGATCTGATCCAACTGGGCCTGACCGTGCTGCACGGGCATCTCCAGATAGTCGCGGTGGCCTGGGCCCCCATCCACCTGCAGCTCCCACTCGCCCTGGGCTTGCTTGGGCAGCGCGAAGCTCAGCTGGCCCTGGGCGTTGGTGCGGCCCAGATCGATGGCTTCTCCATCGGGTGCCACCAGGCGCACCACGGCATCGCTGGTGGGTTCGCCGTTGGAGAAGCGGCTTTCAAGCACCAGGCTGTCGGTGAGGCTTTCCAGCCGCGTGATGCTGCTCTCAATGCCGTGGGCCTGCCCAGCAGCGGGGCTCAAGATGAGCGCTACGGCCAGGGCGCGCAGGGCGGTGGATCGGGATTGCGTCATCGCCATGCCAATGGGAGCTGTGCCCAGCTAAGCGCCTGGGTTTCAGGCCGACCAGCGGTTACCTGAACTGCGGGTTTTGCCGGCTTGCACCATGTGAACCATCGAGCTCACCATCATCGAGAGGGCGTCGCCACTTTCCTGGCGGCCGCTCAGTTCTGCAGCGAGCACCTGCTCAGCAGCCGTGCCTCGGTTCACGCGGATACCGGGTGTCCGCCGGCTGGCATTGCTGGCGGACTGGAACGCGTCGTTGGCCTGGAGATCCACAGCTGAGGTCTTTGCCTGCACTGATCCTGCCAAAACCTGATCAGTGGCGCGAGGACGAGGCGGAGCTCTCAACAGCTTGCAACCAATGGATGCCCCGTTCATCCAGCCACCCCGGGAAGGGCACATCCCAGGCATCGCGGGGTAGTGCGGACACTAGGCACGCCGCGGGCAGCACCGCCAGGGCGGGGATCGATCCCCAGTGGGGATCGCAGCGCAGGCGATCAAACCAGCCGCCGCCGTAGCCCAGCCGGATCCCGGCTGCGTCGAAGGCCAGGGCTGGCGCCAGCAGCAGCCCCAGAGCCCTGGCTTCGAGATCGGGGCCTTGCGTTGGAGAGGGGATGCGGGTGTCGTCGGGGCTGAGGTCATCCCCCAGCTGCCAGGGGCGATAGCGCAGCTGCCCCTCGGCAATGCGTGGCAGCGCCAGGCGCTGCTGCAGCGAGGGGTGCTCGGCTAGCGGGCGCAGGTCGGCCTCGCCCGCTAGTGGCCAATAGATCCCGAGCCGCTGCTCACCATCGAGGTGCGCCGCCAGCCCCAGGGCGGCTTGCTGCAGGCCTGGCTCGGCAGCGGGCAGGTGCTTCAGCCGGTGGCTGCGATAGCGCCGGCGCCACTCCGCTTTGGTGTGGTCGGCCGGGGCTTCCGTCATCGCTGGAACCACCCGGTCAGAGCCGCCGCCAGCGCATCGGCCGCATCGTCAGGCCGGGGCGGGGTGTCGAGGTTGAGCTCGCGCATCACAGCGGCCAACACGTCGTCTTTCTCAGCGTGGCCATGACCGGCGAGGGCCAGCTTGATCTGCATCGGCGGAAATTCCACCACCGGGATCTGGAAGCGCGCCAGGGTCATCATCAGCACCCCGCGCGCCTGCACCACCGAAATCGTGGTGCTGGAGCGATAGAAGAAAAACTTCTCCACCACCGCCAGCTGGGGCTGCCAGGCGCGGATCAGCTGGCGCAGGTCGCGGGCGATCTCCACCATCCGCTCCCCTTCGCTGCGGCCGGGGTCGGTGCGGATGATCCCGCAATCCAGCAACCGCTGCTGCCCCCGGCCCGGGGTGCCCTCCACCTCAATCAGGCCGTAGCCCACCCGGGCCAGGCCGGGGTCAATGCCGAGGATCACCATGGAGCCCCGGCCATCGCTCAGGCCGCCAGCGCCAGTTCGAAGGCGCCGCGGTCGCTGGATTCAGGGCGCTCGAACACCTTGCAGAACACCTTCACCACGCGGTCGCCGGAGTCGATCTGCTCGAGGGGGTCCTTGCGCAGGCGGTGCCGCAAGCAGCAGGCGGCCACGCGGGCCACGTCGTCTTCGGTGACCTCGGTGCGGCCCTCGAAGGCAGCCAGAGCGCGGGCGGCGCGGTTGGTCACGATGTCGCCGCGCAGGCCGTCCACATCGAGCTCACCGCAGATGGCAGAGATGCGGATGCGCAGGTCGTCGTCGATCTGCACGTGGGGCAGACGGTTCTGCGCCTCCACCACCCGGGCCTGCAGCCCGTCCTGGGTGGTTTGCACGGCGTTGTTGAAGCCGTCGGGGTCGTTGTCGAACGCGGTGCGCTGATCCACCACCTGCACGCGCAGTTCGGGATCACGCACGGTGCGCACCTCCACGCTCATGCCGAAACGATCCAGCAGCTGCGGGCGCAGTTCGCCTTCCTCGGGGTTGCCGGAGCCGATCAGCACGAAGCGGGCCGGGTGGCGCACGCTCACGCCTTCACGCTCCACCGTGTTCCAGCCGGAGGCGGCCGAATCCAGCAGCACGTCCACCAGGTGGTCGTCCAGCAGGTTCACCTCATCCACATACAGCAGGCCGCGGTTGGCCTTGGCCAGCAGGCCGGGCTCAAACGCCCGCACGCCTTCGCTGAGCGCTTTCTCAATATCGATGGTGCCGCAGAGGCGGTCTTCGGTGGCGCCCAGGGGCAGGTCCACCATCGGCACCTGGCGCTTCTCGGTGGGCAACTGTTCGCCGTGCTCGGCCCGCTGGCGCACCTCGCTGCTCTGCAGGTCGGGGTCGGCGGGGGAGCTGTTGTAGGGGTCGCCCGCCACCACGTCGATCTCGGGTAGCAGATCAGCCAGGGCGCGGATCGTGGTGCTCTTGCCGGTGCCGCGGTCGCCCATGATCATCACGCCGCCAATGCGCGGATCGATCACGTTGAGCAGCAGGGCGAGCTTCATCTCCTCCTGACCCACGATGGCGGTGAAGGGGAAGACCCTGCGCTTGCGGGCTTGCATCAGTGAGAGGAGGCTGGCTGGTCTGGGGATTGTTTCACAGGCACCAGGCTCAGCACCTGCGGCGGTGTGGCATCGGCCGGGTAGATCAGGCGCACCCGCAGATCACGGCTGGCCCCGGGCGCCAGGCTCACCGTGCCGAGGGCCGGTCCCTCTTGCCCCACCCGTTGCACCAGGTGGAAGCTGCGCCGCCCGCCGGCCTGGCCGCTGCTGTTGTCGAGCCCAGTGGTTTCCACGCTGCCGCGGAACATCACCGATTTGCCGGGTTGGGGATTGAAGCGCAGGCCCCCCTGGGCTGTGTCGCTTTTCAGCGGTGATTCAAACGCCAGTTCCAGTTGCACCGGTTTGCTGCTGGTGTTGCGTAGCGGGATGGAGAGGTTGTATTCCACGCCGTAGTTGCCGTGGGCGGCCCAGGCTGTGCCGGGATAGAAGGCTTTCAGCTCAGCGGTCTGCACCTGGCCGGTGCCCAGGCTCCCCCGCTCCAGCGAGGCGATTGGCCAGGAGATCGGCGCGCTGCTGGCGGCCAGATAGGGCTTGCCCGGATCGGTGATTGTGCCGCTCCACACGCTGCCGATCTGCACGCCGCTGACGCGGGAATACACCATGCGGCCGCTGGCACCGCGAGGGGTGGGCTGATGCTCCTTGGGGCTCAGGCCACCGTTGAGCAGCTGAGCCCAAGACTCCGCTGCCGGGGGCTGATCACCGCTGCCGTAGGCCGCCAGGGTGGCCAGGCTGAGGGGGCCGGAGCTCTGTAGGCGGAGCTGTAGGTTGCGGCCGTTGAGCAGGGGGTCGAGGCCTTTCACCGGTAATGGCAGCACGATCAGCGTGCTGACGCGGCCAGGTTCCAGAGTCCAACGATCGGGCAGCAGCTTGTTGCGTTGGCGGGCCAGCAGTTCGGTGGCCACGCGGCTGCCAGGTCCGCTGTACACATGCCCGTCCTGGGGCATCAGCGCAGGCAGGGGCAAAAAGGGCGCCTCGGGCTGCTGCTTGTCGGTGGCCTGCGACAGCGCCGTGGAGCCGCCCAGCAGTTGCAATGACACCGGCTGGCTCCCGCGCGGTTCGGCCACCACCGCCAGCCATAGGGTCGAATCGAGGCTGTCCGGCTTGCCGGCATACACGTGGTGGCTGAACAGATCGAAGCGTCCGTTCAGGGCCACATCCAGATGGGCGTCCGGCTGCGGCCGGCCGGCCGTGGGGAAGGTGGACAGCAGGATCCCCGGCCCGCTGATCAGCTCCGGGTTGTTGTCGTTCACCACCAGCACCCCATCGAGCTGCCCTGGTAGGGGCGCAACGGTCTGGCGGCGCAGAATCGGCGCCGGCGGTGCTGGGGCCGCAGGGGTGGCGGCAGCCGGAGTGGCCGCCAGCAGCAGGGGCAGGATCATCGGGTTGCAGCAGGTGCGGCGCCACCGGGTTTGCCGATCAGAGCCCGGGCCACCTCGGCGGCCATGGCGCGGATCAGCTCGGTGGAGCGCGGGTCGTTGAACGGGCCTTTCACCATGAAAGCGGCCACGGCCCGCTGGCCGTTGGGCAGCTCGATCAAACCTCCATCGGCGTAGGCGATGCCGATGTCGCCGGTTTTGTTCAGCACCGTCACACCGTGGGCCAGCAGGGCGCTGTCGGGATCAGCTGAATCGCCTCCCAGACCCTTCAGCAGTCCAAGGGGCAGCAGGGTGTTGGTGCGGGAGGTGCCCATCACGCCGCGGAACAGGTCGCGGGCCCTGGGGCTGAGCATCTCGCCGGTGTCGACCAGGGCGATCGAACGGGCCAAATCCAGGGAGCTGGTGGTGTTGGTGCCGTCGAGGTCGGGCAGCCAGTTGTTCACCACCGTGGCCGTGAGGCCCATGGCCTGGAAGCGGGCGTTCAGGGCGACTTTCCCCCCCAGGCGCTTGATCAGCAGGTTGGTGGCGCTGTTGTCGCTCACCCGGATCATTTCGGTGGCGGCTTCCCAGAACGGGAAACGGGTGCCCACGGGTTTGCTGGCCATCCAGCCGGCGCCGCCCCCGATCACCTCCTTGGTGAGGGCAAGCGGCTCGTTCCAGCGCAGCTTGCCGGCATCGAGTTCTTCGAGCCCGGCCAACAGGATCGGGGTTTTGATCGAGCTGGCTGCCGGCATGGCGCGATCGGGCTGCAGCTGGGCGAAACGGCCGTCGTCGAGCACCAGCAAGTAGCCGCTGGCCTGCAGATCTTTGTGGCGTGCCGCCAGCTGAGCCCACTTCTGGCTCACGGCGGTGAGCTCGGTTTTCGGTTCAAACCGGCCCAGGGCCATGCCGCTGGGCAGGGGCTGGGCGGTGGGGAGCAGTGCTTGGGGCGCTTTGCTGGCGCCAGCTGGTTTTGCCCCGCCGGCCAGTTGCGGTGCCAGCAGCTTCAAGGTGGTGCCGGTGATCACCCCCAGGCCGATCCCCATCACCGTGAGCCGCAACACCAGGCGCAGCGGCCCCCCCAACCGGGGGTGCTGCTGGAGCGTTTGGGGCGGCTCGCGCTCACGGGTGCTGCCTGTCGGCGGTCGGACCGGACGTTAAGGGGTCCCTTGCCGCGCTGCCCAACGCAGTTGGCGCACCATGCCGCGCAGCAGGGCGACCTCAGGCTCCTGCACCTGGGCCCGCTGCAACAGTGCTCGCAGCTTGGCCATCCGCGCTGCTGCTGTATGGGGATAAAGGAAGCCCACCTCAAGCAGCAGCGCTTCGGCATCGGCCAGGGTCGCCTCTAGGGCGCCGCGCTCGCAGAGGTTGCCGAGGTCTGCTGGCTCGGTGCGCTCTGTGGTGCGGCAGGCCTGCAGTTCGTGCAGGCAGATCGCCACCGCATGGGAGAGGTTGAGCGACGCGTAGGCCTCACTGGTGGCCAGGCGCACCAGCCGTCCGGCCTGGAGCAGTTCGGCATTGCTGAGGCCGCGGTCCTCGCGGCCGAACACCAGGGCTGCGCCGGCATCGCCACGGCTGCCCTGCCAGAGCCAGCGGAGGGCAGGGGCTGGCTCGCTCAAGGGCAGGCTTTCGGTTTCGATGCGGCCGCTGGTGGCCACCACCCGCTGGCAGTCGGCAATCGCAGCGGCCAGATCGGGGTAGAGCTGGGCCTGCTCCAGTAGCGCTTCACCGTGCACTGCCATCTGGCGGGCTTCAGCACCGAGGTGATCGCAACGGGGCGCCACCAAGCGCAACTGATCGATGGCGAAGTTGGCGCAGAGCCGGGCCACGCTGCCCACATTGAGGGGGCCTGCAGGCTCCACCAACACCACAGCCAGGCTCATGTGAGCGTGTGCAGGTAGGCCAGCAGATCCGCCATGGCCTGGGGTTCGGGCTGGAAGCGCGGCATGGGCGGGGTGCGGCCGCTCACCACCTGCTGAATCAGCTGACGGTTGTTCTTGCGGCTGTCCACCCCGTGAAGGTTCGGCCCCACCAGACCCTGGGCGGCGATGCCATGGCATCCCGCGCAGTTGATCAGAAACAGCTGCTCGCCGCGATCCGCCGCTCCACTGAGCTGCAGGGTGCTGCGGGTGTAGGGGTCGCTGCGGGCTGCTGGAAGCACCACGAGCGACAGCACCACCACGCAGGCCGCCGCCAGCAGCACCAGGGCAGGAATCAAGCCTCGGCTGGTGCCGGTGCTCTCGGGGCTTTCAGGGGCGGACGGTGCAGTCACAGATGGTGAGAGTGGGTCGCGCTCGGCTCAAGCGCGTGAAAGAATTGTGCAACCAACACTGGTGCGCCACCCCATGATCGAACCCCTGCTCTGCGGCATCGTGCTCGGTCTGATTCCCGTGACCCTCACCGGCCTGTTTGTGGCGGCCTGGAACCAGTACCGCCGCGGCAGCGCTCTGGGCGGCTGAGCCCCCCCGCAGTTCCGAGTCAGGCAGCAGCACTGAGCATGAGCACGGTGCTGCTGCCATAACGCTTCTGCTTCAGCAGCTCCCAGCCCTCAAACTCCTTGCCAGTGCAGGCGGGCAGGGCCGATGAGCTGCATTCCAACAGCAGCAGGCCGTGGCCGCTGAGCCAGCCGCCTTGCCGCACCGCCTTTGCTACGGCTCCGTACAGACCAGCGGCGTAGGGAGGGTCGGCGTAGATCAGATCAAAGGGCTGCTGCTCTGCGGCGCGGCCCGCCTGAAGCCAGCGCACCACGTCCTGGCACACCACCTGCAGCTCGGGGGTAGGGGTTAGTCCAGAGGCGGTGAGCTCGAGATTGCTGCGGCTGGTGCTGGCCATGCCGCGCTGTTGATCCACCGCCACCACCGCCGCTGCACCGCGCTGCAAGGCTTCGCAGCCCATCACGCCGCTGCCGCAAAACAGATCGAGCCAGCGGCAGCCCGGGAGGTCGGCCGCCAGCATGTTCATCACCGCCAGGCGCACCCGCGATGGCGTCGGCCGGGCCGTGTCTCCCGGGGGGCTGTGCAGGCGGCGGCCACCGCTGAGACGCAAGCTCATTCCGGTTGGTTGACCCACGCCAGCCAGCGGCGCAGCATCGCTTCACCGCTGAGGCTCGATTTTTCAGGGTGGAACTGGCAGGCGCCGATGCGTCCCTGCCAAACGGCCGCGGTGATGCTGTGATCACCGAACGACACTGCCGCTGTGGTGCAGGCGGGATCGCTGGGCACAGCGGCATAGGAATGCACGAAGTACATCCAGGCGGGCTGGCCATCGGGCGGCACCAGCGGGCTGGGCGTCATCGGTTGCAGAGGCTCCCAGCCCATGTGGGGCACAGGGTGCCCCGGTTGTTTGGGGAGGGCGGCCACATGGCCGGGGATGAGGCCGAGCCCCTGCCGCGTGCCTTCATCACTGCCCTCAAACAGCAGCTGCAACCCCAGGCAGATGCCCAACAGGGCCCCACCAGCCCCGCACCATTCACGCAGCGCCTCCGCCAGGCCCGACTGCTCGAGCCGCTCCATGGCCGGATCAAAGGCCCCCACGCCGGGGAGCACCAACGCATCACACCCTTCCATCTCGGTGTTTGTGTGCACAGCCTGAATGCGGCAGCCGAGGCGTTCAAAGGCCCGCTGCACCGAGTGCAGATTGCCCATGCCGTAGTCGATCAGGCCGATGGTGCTCATGAACAGGAGAGGGCAGAGCGGATCCTTTCGCCAGGTTGCTCGATCGCCGGTGCCACCTCCAGCGGAAGATCATTGAGCCGGTCGATCAGCTGATAGAGCAGCCCCACCCGGCGGCGATCGAGGTGGAAGCGCAAGCAGGGCCGCAGGATGCCGTTGCTATCGCAGCTTTCGCCTTGGCTGAGGCTGCCCTCATCCACCAGATCGTCGAACTCGCGGTTGAGCTCGGCCACGGTGTCTGCGGGGAGCTCACTGTGCAGCAGCAGCTCCATCCGGTCTTCGGCGAACTGCGCCGTGTGGAACACCCGATAGAAATGACAGATGTGCTGCATCGCTTCGGCGGCGGTGCTGGCCTGTTTGAGCAGGCTGGTGTCTTCCGGGGAGATCAGGCCGCGGCTGGCCAGATCGTGTTGGATGTCCTGCAGCCAGTCGGGCCAGAAATGATCGCCGCTGGGGGCGAGCATCACCAGCGGGATCGGTGGTGTGCGGCCGGTTTGAATCAGGGTGAGCGATTCAAACAGCTCATCAAAGGTGCCGAAGCCGCCCGGCATCACCACCAGCGCATCGCTTTCACGCAGGAAAAACAGTTTGCGGGTGAAGAAGTAGCGGAAGTGCAGTAGACGCCCGTCGCAGGCATTCACGAAACGGTTGGCGTGCTGCTCAAACGGCAGATCCACATTGAGGCCGATGCTGTTCTCGCAGCCGGCTCCACTGTTGGCGGCCTCCATGATGCCGCCACCGGCGCCGGTCATCACCTCGAAGCCGCGGGCCACCGCTTCCACCGCCAGCTCCTGAGCAAGCCGGTAGGCCGGTTCGTCGCTGGTGGTTCGCGCCGAGCCGAACACGGTCACCTTGCGGGTCTGGCGGTGGGGAGCGAACACGCTCAAGCCATCGCGGATATCGGCCAGGGCACCGTTGATCAGCCGCCATTCATCGGCATCGTTGCTGCCCTTGGCGATCTCCAGGAGGCTCACGATGCTGCGTTCGATGGCGCGCCGCTGCGGGTGGTTCTGCAGCTCCTGATCGAGGGCCTGAAGGGGGCTCTGCTCCATCAACCGACGGGGGTGATTGGGGTGGACTGACGCATGAAAAAAGCCCGGCAGCTGCGCCGGGCTTTGAGGCTATCGGGCCGCGGATGCGAGCCTTCGCTGCATCAGAGGTATTTGGCGATCGTGCCGGAGAGGGTGGTCTTGGGCACGGCACCCACCACGGTGTCCACCTTCTGGCCGTCCTTGAACACCATCAGGGTGGGGATGCTGCGGATGCCGTACTGGCTGGCGACGTTGGGGTTCTCGTCGGTATTCAGCTTGAACACCTTGATCTTGCCCTCAAACTCCTTGGCGATCTCGTCAACGATCGGGGCCACCATGCGGCAGGGACCACACCAGGGGGCCCAGAAATCCACAAGCACTGGCACATCACTCTTGAGCACGTCTTGCTCGAAGGATGCGTCGGTGACGGCTGCGGCGCTGGACATCCGAGGTTGGGTCAGTGTTTTGGGAATCTAGCAACGGTTTCCAGCTTGCCTTCAGGGCTGCCGGAACTCGTAAAGAAGACAGAAGGCCCGGTCGCGCCGGGCCAGGGGGTGTGAGGAGTGTGTGGGCCGGAGCCCGCACGGTACGAGGGTAACGCCGCTGTCTTCAGCGTCTGTGTGGCAGGCCTATTTGCCCATGCCCAGCTGCTGGGCCTTCTGATACACCTTGCCCTCGGTGAGCAGCGAAGGAGCCACCACCACTTCCACCTGTTGCATCTCCTTGAGCGTGCGGGCGCCAAGGGTGCCCATGGAGGTGCGGATGCAGCCCAGCAGGTTCTGCGTGCCGTCGTCGAGGGAGGCGGGGCCGCGCAGGATTTTCTCCAGGCTGCCGGTGGTGCCCACCTTGATGCGGGTACCGCGGGGTAGCACAGGGCTCGGGGTGGCCATGCCCCAGTGGAAGCCGCGGCCGGGGGCCTCGGCGGCGCGGGCGATCGGGGAACCGATCATCACGGCGTCGGCGCCGCAAGCCAGGCACTTGCAGATGTCACCGCCGGTGACGATGCCGCCGTCGGCCACGATCGGCACATAGCGACCGCTTTCGGCCATGTAATCGTCGCGGGCGGCGGCGCAATCGGCGACCGAGGTGGCTTGGGGGATGCCGATGCCCAGCACGCCGCGGCTGGTGCAGGCGGCGCCAGGGCCGATGCCCACCATTACGCCGGCGGCGCCGGCACGCATCAGCTTCAGCGCCACCTCATAGGTCACGCAGTTGCCGATGATCACCGGCACACCGAAATCGCGGCAGAGGGCTTCCAGATCGAGGCTCTCTTGACCTTCAGGGCCGATGTGCTCGGTGCTCACCACCGTGGCCTGCACAAAGAAGAGATCAGCGCCGGCTTCGGCGATGGCCTTGCCGAATTTGAGGGCGGCCACGGGGGTGGCGCTCACCGCCGCAATGCCGCCGCGCTCCTTGATCTCGGCGATCCGCTTGCGGATCAGGTCTTCACGCACCGGCTGGCTATAGAGCTCCTGCATCAGCGGCACGAACTCCTCCTTGCCCACCGCCGCGATGCGATCGAGGGCGGGGTTGGGGTCGTCGTAGCGGCACTGCACGCCCTCAAGATTCAGCACGCCAAGGGCGCCCTGCTTGGTGAGCTCCACGCACATGCCCACATCCACCACGCCGTCCATGGCGCTGGCGATGATCGGGATTTCGCGGGTCACACCGCCCAGGGTCCAGCTGCTGTCGGTGACCGCCGGATCAACGGTGCGACCGCCTGGTACCAGAGCGATCTCATCGATGCCGTAGGCGCGGCGAACAGTGCGAGAACGACCGAGCTGAATCTCCACCGAAATCCGTGACGCAATCGAGCCAAGCTATCAACCGGCCCGATAACGCCCCTCTGTGGAGATCGGGTTAGCTGCGGCCGCGGAAGCTCTTCCAGCGCTGCTTCACGCCCTCGATCACCTCGTGGCGGTCGTTGCTGCGCACCAGGCGGCTGAGGCTGAACTGCACCACCGCCACCAGGCCCGCTAGCTCGAGCAGCCCGGGCAGAAGCGGAATGCTCTCCAGAACGCCCAACACGGCGGAGTACACCCGCAGCACCAGCAGCAGAGCAATCAATCCGGCCAGCAGGCTCAGCGGTGTGCGAGCGGCCTGCCACTGCTCCTGCAGTTGCCCGCTGCTGATCCAGGTCCGCACTTTCTCCACCAGCAGATCCCATTCGCCACCCTCTTGATCGGTGGCGGGAGCTTGAACCTGCGGGCTGGCGGGTACCTCGATCGTGCTCGCCACGGTGGGCACCTCCAGGGGGACTGCTGCGGGGGCCGGCTCGACGACGGGAGGTGTGGGCTCAGCTGCGGCGGCCGTCTCGGCGGCGGCAACGACCGGGGTCTCCACCGGTGTGGTCTCCGCGCTGGGCGCTTCGGCGGCAGCTGTTTCAGCTGCCGTGGTGTCCGCAGGGGCTGCTTCGGCTGCTTGCACCACGGGTTCGCTCTGCTGCTCGCTTTCGGGCTTGAGATCAGCAGCGTCGGCCATGGTCGGGGGCAAGTGCTTCAGCCGGGGAGCTTACGGCCGATTTCCTGCCTCGTTTACTCGAGGGGCACAAGTGCCGGGCGTTGCGGCAGGCCCACCAGCGGCAGGTGGATTGGGAATCGGCCGCTGCATAGCCGCTCGCACAGCTCGAGGGCCATCTCCTCAGCCAAGCGAGGGCTGTGGGCCGGTGCGCAGCGCAGGCGCTGATCGCCCAACACCAGTTCGCCGCTCAAGAGCTCGGCGTAGTTCACGCTGCCCAGGCTGGGGCGCACCCGGCGCGGGACTCCGTAATCCAGCACTGGCGCCTGCAGTTGAGCGTGGGTGCAGGCTGCCTGGCGGGCCGCTGAGAGATTGAGCAGCGGCACCGGCGCCGCCACGGCCACCAGCAGGCCGCTGCCCTCCTGCCGTTGGTGGCAAGCGCGGATCCAGCGCTGCTCCAAGCCGTGCAGATCCACGCTCACCGCGCAGCTCGCCCCAGGGCTCAGGGCATGGCCGCTGGCTTGGCGCCGCACCTGGGGCTGATGGCCGGCACCAGCCCCGCTCACCCAGCCCACGGCGCCGGCTACCAGCACCGGTGAGCCGGGGCCCAGGGCGTGCAGGCCAGGCATGGTGAACCCGATGCTGCCGGCCCCGCCGCAACTGAACAGGGCGCTGCCCAGCGGGCCCAGCACGGGGCCCCAGGGGGTGGGGGTGAGGCCATCGCGGCTGCTCACCGCCACCACGCCGTTTTCAGCGATGGCGCGGTGCAGCAACAGCTGGCCTGCGCCGATCTCCGCCAAAGACAGTTGCGTTTCCAGCTCCTGACGGGGGTGCTGGGGGCTGGCCAGGCCGCTGGCGCTGAAGGGCAGGCGCTGCCCCAGCAGCAACGCCTCAAGGGCAGCGGCGCCGCCGCCCTGCATCGGCAGCACCAAGTCGGTGTTGCCATGGCCGCCGCCGGCTTCGGCGGATCCCAATCGGCCGCGTTCGATCCGCATCGGTGGATCGCTCGGCCCGAGGTGCAGCACCAAGGAGGCCTGTGCGGTGAAACCGGCCTCTCCCGCCGCCACCACATGGGTTTGGCGAAAGGCCTCCTGCAGGCCGTGCTCGGCGACGCGCGCGCGAAAGCGCTCAGCCGTGCACACCCGCAGATCGCCGCGCTGCTGCAAAGCGATCAGCTCAGA
Organism: Synechococcus sp. CB0101; assembly: GCF_000179235.2. Taxonomy (NCBI): domain Bacteria; kingdom Bacillati; phylum Cyanobacteriota; class Cyanophyceae; order Synechococcales; family Synechococcaceae; genus Synechococcus; species Synechococcus sp. CB0101. The sequence goes on along the minus strand of NZ_CP039373.1, from coordinate 2,408,615 downwards.
CTCGCTTCGGACGGGTGCATCCCCGCGGGCGGCAGACACAGGCGCAACAACCGATAAAATGCGTTCTAATCAAAGTCCTGTCGAATGGCGGATCCAACCGAACCCGGCGCGTTGACACCCGGGGGTGGTGACGGATCTGGTGGCCCAGGCGATTCCGATAGCCGCATCATCCAGGCCGACCTTCGGAACGAAATGTCGCGCTCCTACCTGGAGTACGCGATGAGCGTGATCGTGGGCCGGGCCTTGCCCGATGCCCGCGACGGCCTCAAACCGGTGCATCGCCGCATCCTCTACGCGATGTACGAGCTGGGCCTCACCAGCGATCGGCCTTACCGCAAATGCGCTCGTGTGGTGGGTGAGGTGCTCGGTAAGTACCACCCCCACGGCGACACCGCGGTGTATGACGCCCTGGTGCGGATGGCGCAGGACTTCTCCATGCGCATGCCGTTGATCGACGGCCACGGCAACTTCGGTTCGGTGGATAACGATCCCCCCGCCGCCATGCGATACACCGAATCGCGGCTGCAGGCGCTCACCACCGACAGCCTGCTCGAAGACATCGAGTGCGAAACCGTCGATTTCATCGACAACTTCGACGGTTCCCAGCAGGAACCCACGGTGATGCCCTCGCGCATCCCGCAGCTGCTGCTCAACGGCTCCACCGGCATCGCCGTGGGGATGGCGACCAACATCCCTCCCCACAACCTCACAGAGCTGATCGATGGCCTGCTGGCGCTGATCGAGAACCCGGAGCTCGAAGACCGTGAGCTGATGCGGCTCATCCCCGGGCCCGACTTCCCCACCGGCGGCCAGATCCTCGGCCGCAGCGGCATCCGCGAGATGTACACCACCGGCCGCGGCTCGGTGACGATGCGTGGTGTGGCCTCGATCGAAACGATCGAAGCGAAGGGCCGCCCGGATCGCGATGCGGTGATCATCACCGAGCTTCCGTATCAAACCAACAAGGCGGCGCTGATCGAGCGCATCGCCGAGCTGGTGAACGACAAGAAGCTCGAAGGCATCGCCGACATCCGCGACGAATCCGATCGCGACGGCATGCGCATCGTGATCGAGCTGCGGCGCGATGCCTACCCGCAGGTGGTGCTCAACAACCTGTTCAAGCTCACGCCGCTGCAGAGCAACTTCAGTGCCTACATGCTGGCGCTGGTGAAGGGCGAGCCGGTGCTGCTCACCCTGCGCAAGATGCTCGAGGTGTTCCTCGACTTCCGCGTCGAGACGATTGAGCGCCGGACCCGCTATCTGCTGCGCAAAGCCGAAGAGCGCGACCACATCCTGCTCGGCTTGTTGATTGCGCTCGACAATCTCGACGCCATCATCGCCCTGATCCGCAGCGCTGCTGACACCGCCACTGCCCGAGCCCAGCTGATCGAGCAGTTCGGCCTCAGTGAGATCCAGGCTGACGCGATCCTGCAGATGCAGCTGCGGCGCCTCACCGCTCTCGAGGCCGACAAGATCCGCCTCGAGCACGAGGATCTGCTCGCCAAGATCACCGACTACAAAGACATCCTGGCCCGCAAGGAGCGGGTGCTGGCGCTGATCACCGAAGAGCTGGGAGTGCTGCGCTCCCGCTATGACTCCCCCCGCCGCACCGAGATCCTCGATGTGGAAGGCGGCCTTGAAGACATCGACCTGATCGCCAACGAGCGCTCGGTGGTGCTGCTCACCGAGAACGGCTATCTCAAGCGGATGCCGGTGAGCGAATTCGAAGCCACCAGCCGCGGCACCCGTGGCAAGGCCGGCACCCGCAGCCAGGGCGAAGAGGCGGTGCGGCTGTTCATCAGCTGCAACGACCACGATTCGCTGCTGCTGTTCTCCGACCGCGGTGTGGTGTACACCGTGCCGGCCTATCGGGTGCCGCAGTGCAGCCGCACCGCTAAAGGCACGCCGATCGTGCAGCTGCTGCCGATCCCGCGCGAAGAGCAGATCACCTCTCTACTGGCGGTGAGTGAATTCGCCGAAGACGCGGTGCTGGTGATGCTCACCAGCGGCGGTTACATCAAGCGCACCCGCCTCTCGGCCTTCGCCAACATCCGCTCCAACGGTCTGATTGCGATCTCGTTGGAAGAAGGCGATGCCCTCACCTGGGTTCGTCTCGCCCAGCCCGGCGACAGCCTGCTGATCGGCTCCCGCAACGGGATGACGATTCACTTCCGCCTCAGCGATGAGGAGCTGCGGCCCCTGGGCCGCACCGCTCGCGGCGTGCGGGCGATGAATCTGCGCCCCGGCGATCAGCTGGTGAGCATGGATGTGCTGCCGGTGGAGCTCGCCGATCGGGTGGAAAGCAGCAGTGCTGCCGCCGATGAAGAAGACACCGAAGAGGTGCCCCCCAGCGAGGGGCCCTGGGTGCTGGTGGCTTCCGCCAGCGGCCTCGGCAAGCGGGTGCCGGTGGATCAGTTCCGCCTGCAGAAGCGGGCTGGCATGGGCCTGCGCTGCATGAAGTTCCGCCGCGATGGCGATGTGTTGGTGGGTCTGAAGGTGCTCGGCGCCGGAGAGGAACTGCTGCTGGTGAGCGAGAAGGGCGTGATCGTGCGCATGCAGGCTGACGCGGTGCCGCAACAGTCGCGAGCGGCTACCGGCGTGCGCCTGCAGCGCCTGGATTCCGGCGATCGCCTTTCAGAGGTGGTGCTGGTGCCACCGGCTCCGGAGGAAGAAGACGAGCTCGAGGGCCTCGAAGCCCCAGCTGCTGCAGACAGTGCAGCGCCGGATGCCTGATTCCAGGCACGACGTTGTCGTCATCGGGGCCGGTCCGGCGGCCCTCTGCATCGCCGCCGCTCTTGCTGAGCGGGGCGTTGCAGTGCAAGGGCTGGCGCCTGACGATCCCGCAGCGCCCTGGCCGAACACCTATGGCATCTGGGGCCCGGAAGTGGATGCCCTCGGTTTGGGCCATCTCCTCGGCCATCGCTGGCGCGACACCCGCAGCTATTTCGGCGATCGGCTCGCCAGCCCCGCCGTTCAACACGGCATCGACTACGGCCTCTTCGACAAGACCGCCCTGCAGCAGCACTGGTGGCAACCGTGTCAGCAGGCTGGCCTGGTGTGGCATCTCGGTCGGGCGGCCTCGATCGACCACGACCCGCAAGGCTCGGTGGTGATCACCGACGCAGGCGAGCGGCTCGCTGCCCGGCTGGTGATTGATGCCAGTGGCCACCACTCCCCGTTTGTGACGCGCCCTGATGAAGGCCCTGTGGCGGGGCAGGCGGCCTACGGAATCGTGGGCCGTTTTTCAGCGCCGCCTGTGGATCCGGGGCAGTTTGTGCTGATGGATTACCGCTGTGATCACCTCAGCGAGGCGGAGCAGCGCTGCGGTCCACCCACCTTCCTTTACGCGATGGATTTCGGTGAGGGGGTGTTTTTTGCGGAGGAAACGTCGCTCGCGCTCGCTCCTGCGGTTCCTTACGACGTGCTCAAGGACCGCTTGCTGCGCCGGCTCGCCCTGCGCGGCATCACCGTGGAGGAGGTGCAGCACGAGGAGTTCTGCCTCTTCCCGATGAATTTGCCCTTGCCGGATCTGCAGCAGCGGGTGGTGGGCTTCGGCGGCTCAGCCGCGATGGTGCATCCTGCCTCGGGCTACATGGTGGGGGCGCTGCTGCGGCGCGCGCCGGCCTTGGCTGAGGCGATCGCCACAGGGCTGCAGCAGCGCGATGCTTCGGCGGATCAGTTGGCCTGTACGGCTTGGCAAGCGCTTTGGCCGCTGGAGCTGCAACGCAAACACGCGCTTTATCGCTTTGGCCTCGAGAAGTTGATGCGCTTTTCGGAGCCGCAGCTCCGCGCTCATTTCCGCACGTTCTTCGGCCTGCCGCGGGAGCAGTGGTATGGCTTCCTCACCAACACCCTCAGCCTCCCTCAGCTCATTGCCGCCATGGTGAGGCTGTTCATCACGGCACCCCTCGCGGTGAAGGCTGGGCTGATGGGGATGCAGGGCAGCGAGCTGCAGCTGGGCCTGCGCATGCTTAGGCCGTAGCCCCAGCGCAGGAACTGCCCTGGCCGGCGGTGCAGCCATAGCAGTGGTTGCCCCAGCGAATCGCTCTGTTTTGGAGCTGTTCCAGGGTGATCGCCTCGATCGTGGAGGCGTCACCAGCCAGCGGCAACTCCAGCATCTGGTTGAAGTCGCAGTCGTAGAGCCGACCATCGGCCGCCACCGAGAGGGTGTCGCGGCACATCAGCCCGTCGAGGGCGTTGGCGTTGAAGGCGCCCTGCAGCAGCTTGAGATAGCAGTTCACGTGGCCATCGCGTTGCAGCTGCTCGAGAAAGCGGGCGATCGGCATGTTGTTGAGGCCGATCAGCTGATCGAACTGCACCCCCGCCAGCTCCTGCAGGCGCCGTTTCCAGGCGGCCGTGTCGCAGGGGGTGAGCTGCTGCAGGCGGGTGCCCTCGGGGTTGCTCATCAAGGTGAGCTGCCGCTTGGGATCACCCTGGCCATAGCCGAGCGCATTCAGCTGCTGCAGGGCTTGGATCGAAGCCTCCCAGGTGCCATCGCCACGTTGGGCATCGGTGCTCTCTGCTTCTGGCTGGGGCAGGCTCGCCACGATTTCCACCTGCTCCCGGGCCAGGAATGCCGCCAGATCGCTGAGTGCCGGCAGCAGCAGCACCGTGAGGTTGCAGCGATCGATCACATGGCAACCCTGCTGGCGCGCTGCCCGCACTAGATCGCGAAAGCGCGGGTGCAGCTCCGGCGCACCACCGGTGAGATCCACCACGGCTGGCCGCAGGCGCTCCATCGCGGCGATGCACTGGTTCACCACCGCATCCGCCATCTGGGTGTGGCCCTGATGGGGGCCGGCATCCACATGGCAGTGGCTGCAGCGCATGTTGCAGAGCTTGCCCAGGTTGAGCTGCAGCACCCGCAGCGGGCCGCGCAGCGGCAGCGCCAGCCCCTCGCCGGCGAGATGCTGCGGGAACTCGAGCGCCTCAGGCAGGGCCTGCTCCAACAGCTGCAGCTGTTCAGCTGGCGAAAGGGCGGGCGATCGAGGCATGGATGGCAGTGGCGTCAGCCGGCCGGTGTGGTGGGGATCTGCGCCCAGTCGGCGGCGTTGATCAACGGGAACAGGCCGTCTTCAGCCTGCACGGCCTCGAGCCAGCCCTGCGGGAGCGGCTCACCGCTGTCGATGGCGCCCAGCAGCTGCCAGAAACGGCCCAGATGGCGTTCAATCCGCTCACGCGCCAGTTCGGTGGTGGTGCCGGCCCGCAGGATGAAGCTCCAATCGGAGCTCTGGGCCAGCAGCAGTTCCCGGCCCGCTTGGTTGAGCAGCTCCCGCGCCTCCTCGCTGCCCACGCCGCGGCTCACCCGCGCCACCATCGCCCGTGAGGCTCGGTTCCACTCGGGGATGATCCAGGCGTTGCTGTCGTTGAGCCAGTAGTTGTGATAACCCCCTTGCCCCCAGCTGGAGGGGGAGGGCTGGCAGAGCTGCAGGTTGTCGCCGCGGGTAAGGGTGTCGCGCAGGGTGGCGAGCCCCACGCCGCTGGCGGGTGCCTGGCGGAACAGTTCCGCCAGGAAGCGCGGGCCTTCAAACCACCAGTGGCCAAACAGTTCGGCATCGAAGGGGGCCACCAGCAGTGGTGGACGCTCCATGGCGTTCTGTAGGTGCTGCAAGTGCCGGGCCCGTCCTTGCAGGTAGTGCGCTGCATCGCGCTGGGCGCTGGCATGGGCGGCGGCTGGCTCATAGGCCTGCTTGGCATCGAGGCCGCAGTCGCGGCTGCTCACCCGGTGCAGCTTCAGGCCCAGGGGCCGGCGGCAGCCAATGCCGCGCTGTTCGAGTTCGCCCTCGGGGAGATCCCAGCCCAGATCCCGGTGGAATTCGCGGTAGCTGGCATCCCCGGGGTAGCCATCGCGGGCGCTCCACACCGGCAGGGTGGATTCGCTGTCTCGCCCGAAGAAGGCCATCCCCGCTGGGGTGCAGATGGGGGCATACACGCCGTAGCGAGGCCTGGGTTGGCCATGCAGCAGGCCGTGGGCGTCGAGGATGGCGTAGCGCAGGCCGCAGCTCACCAGCAGCCGATCGAGGCCTTCGTAGTAGGCGCATTCCGGCAGCCAGATGCCCTGGGGCCGCACCCCCAGCAACCGCTGGTGTTCGCGCACGGCGGTGAGCAATTGAGCCCGCACGGCTTCGGGGGAATCGCGCAGCAGCGGCAGGTAGCCGTGGGTGGCGGCGCAGGTGAGGAGATCCAGCACCCCAGCTTGTTGCAAGCGCTGGAAGCGCGGCAGCAGGTTGCCGTTGCAGCGTTGCCATGCCGCTGAAGCACTGCTCAGTTGCTGGGCGAGATCGGCGGCGGCGGCTTCAAAGCCTGCCGGGGCCTGCAGCAGTAGTTCCTGGCGCACCGCCAGCCACGGGACGAACCGCTCGCTGAGGGCGCGGCTGCTGAGCAACGAGAGCAGCGTGGGCGAGAGGCCCATGCTCAGCCGGGGGCGCTGGGCTGGATCGGCGGCGGCCGTCTCCAGCACGTCCAGCAGGGGTAGGTAGCACTCAAGCAGCGCCTGGAAATACCAGTCTTCTTCCAGCGAACCCGGTTCGCTGGAGTGCACGTAGGGCAGATGCGCGTGCAGCACCAGGGCGAGTTCGCCGTGGCTGGTGCTCTCCGTAGCCAGTGCGCCGCTGGCCAAGGACCCAGCTCAGAGTGGGGCGACTTTACGCGCTGCTTTTAGTCTCAAGCCAGCGATTTGGCAGCGATGCAGCTGGCTCTGGCGGTCGACGGCCACAGCATGTTCTATGTGCAGCAGAAGCTGGGCTGGTTTTTCGACCCCCGCCGACTGCTCGCCTACGCCACGGCGACGCCCGGTGTGGAGATCAGCAGCGCCTTCTGGTACACGGGCCTCAAAGACCCCACCGACCAGCGGCCGTTCCGCGATGCCCTCACCAGCCTGGGGTTCACCGTGCGCACGAAGCCCCTGCGGGAGGTGGGTGGTGAGGCGGATCAGCGCCAGTTCGCCCGCGCCAATCTCGATGTGGAGGTCGCGATCGACCTACTGGCGGTCGCCCACCGCACCGATGAGGTATGGCTGCTGAGCGGCAGCCGCGACCTGGAGCGCCTGGTGGAGGTGTTGCGGATCAAAGGCCTGAAGGTGGTGCTGGTGAGCACCGATGGCATGGTGCCCCGGGAGCTGCGCAACGCCGCCGATCGCTTCCTCGATCTGGCGGAGCTGCGGCCGCAGCTGGAGAAAACCGAGCACCAGCAGGCGGCCTTTGGCCGCAGCTGAGCCCTCAGCCCTAGGATGGGCCTAACTCATAACCATTCCGACTTGTAGCCGTCATGGCCCGCGATCCCGGCCGGGTATTGATTTTCGATACCACCCTGCGTGATGGGGAGCAGTCCCCTGGCGCCAGCCTCAACCTGGAGGAAAAGCTGGCGATCGCGCAGCAGCTGGCTCGCCTGGGCGTCGACATCATCGAGGCCGGTTTTCCCTTTGCCAGCCCCGGCGATTTCAATGCCGTGCAGCGCATTGCCGCCACGGTGGGCACGGCTGATGGGCCGGTGATCTGCGGTTTGGCCCGGGCGGCCAAGGGCGACATCAAGGCCTGCGCTGAAGCGGTGGCTCCGGCGGTCAACAAGCGCATCCACACCTTCATCGCCACCAGCGACATTCATCTGGAGCACAAGCTGCGCAAGAGCCGCGCCGAGGTGCTGCAGATCGCCGGCGAGATGGTGGCCTATGCCCGCTCCCTCGTCGACGACGTGGAGTTCTCCTGCGAGGACGCCGGCCGCTCCGATCCGGAGTTCATGTATCAGGTGATCGAGGCCGCCATTGCCGCTGGCGCCACCACGATCAACATCCCCGACACGGTGGGTTACGCCACCCCGACGGAATTTGGTGCCCTGATCGATGGCATCAACCGCCATGTGCCCAACATCGATCAAGCCGTGATCTCCGTGCACGGCCACAACGATCTGGGCCTGGCTGTCGCCAATTTTCTCGAGGCGGTGAAGAACGGCGCTCGCCAGCTCGAGTGCACGATCAATGGCATCGGCGAACGCGCCGGTAACGCCTCCCTCGAGGAGTTGGTGATGGCGCTGCACGTGCGCCGCAGCTACTACAACCCCTTCCTGGGCCGCCCTGCAGACAGCACCGAGCCCCTGACGGGGGTGCGCACCGAGGAGATCTACAAAACCTCACGCCTGGTGAGCAATCTCACCGGCATGGCGGTGCAGCCCAACAAGGCGATCGTGGGCGCCAATGCCTTCGCCCATGAGAGCGGCATCCACCAAGACGGTGTTCTGAAGAACCGCCTCACCTACGAAATCATCGATGCGCGCACCATCGGCTTGGCCGATAACCGCATCTCCCTCGGCAAGTTGAGTGGCCGCAGCGCCTTCCGCGCTCGCCTGGAGGAACTCGGCTACACCCTCGAGCGCGACGATCTCGACGATGCCTTCGCCCGCTTCAAGGAGCTGGCCGATCGCAAGCGTGAGATCAGTGATCGCGATCTCGAAGCGATCGTGAGCGAGCAGGTGCAGCAGCAGGATGAAGCGCGCTACAGCCTCAAGCTGGTGCAGGTGAGCACCGGCACCAACCTGCAGCCCACCGCCACGGTCACCTTGGTGAATGGTGATGGTGCTGAGCTCACCGAAGCTGCCATCGGCACTGGCCCTGTGGATGCGGTGTGCCAGGCCCTCAATCAGCTGGCACGGGTGCCGAATGAGCTGGTGGAGTTTTCGGTGAAGTCGGTCACTGAGGGCATCGATGCCATGGGTGAGGTGACCATCCGCCTGCGGGCTGATGGCGTGCTCTACTCCGGCCATGCCGCCGACACCGACATCGTGGTGGCTGCAGCTCAGGCGTTTGTGAATGCGCTGAATCGCCTGGTGGCTGGCACGCAACGCTCGCCGTTGCACCCCCAGAAGGCTCCTCTGCCGGTGGGTGATCTCGCCCCGGCTGAGCGTCCGCGCCTCTGATGGCTCAACCTGCGAGCGGTCGGCCCCGCAGCCTGCTGGCTAGTGGGTTGCAACTGGCCCTGCTGTTGCTGATCGCGGTGGCGATGCTGGTGCCGCTGTTTTGGTTGGTGAGCACCTCCCTCAAGGGACCGGCCGAAAACATCTTCACCTCGCCGCCGGCTCTGCTGCCCAGTCAGCCCAGCCTCGAGGCCTATCAGCGGTTATTCGCCGACAACCCGATGCTCGGCTACATCCGCAACAGCGCCATCGTGAGCGGCCTGGCGGTGCTGGCCAATCTGCTGTTCTGCTCGCTGGCGGCCTACCCGCTGGCGCGGATGCGCTTCGCTGGGCGCGGCCTGGTGCTGGCTCTGGTGGTGGCCACGATCCTGATCCCCTTCCAGGTGGTGATGATCCCGCTCTATCTGCTGATGGTGCAGCTGGGGCTACGCAACACCCTCTGGGCGCTGATCATTCCCCAGGCCGCCACCGCCTTCGGCATCTTTCTGCTGCGGCAGAGCTTTGCCGGGGTGCCCGTGGAGCTGGAAGAGGCGGCTCGCATCGATGGCTGCACCCCCCTGGGTGAATGGTGGAACGTGATGATTCCGGCAGCCCGCGCCGATCTGATCACCCTGGCGATGTTCGTGTTCATCGGCACCTGGAGTGATTTCCTCTGGCCGCTCGTGATCCTCGACGACCCGAATCTCTACACCCTGCCCCTGGGCTTGCAGCAACTGGCCAGCAGCTTCTCGCTGGATTGGCGCCTTGTGGCCGCCGGTGCGGTGGTGTCGATCCTGCCGGTTCTGGCCTTGTTCATCGGCTTGCAGCGGTACATCCTGCCCAGCGCCAGTGGCGATGCCGTGAAAGGCTGAAGCGGCCGCCACCGCCCGCTCCATCGCGCATGGCCCAGCCGAATGACGCCAATGCCTCCACCAGCATGGAGGTGCTCAGCCTGTTTCCTCGCTATCTGCTGAAGGGAACCCTGGAGCCGCGCCTGCTCGAGGCGCTGCAGCAGTTGGCTCAGCAGGTCTTGGCCGACCCCGGCTCCACCCCCGATGCCGCCGCCAAATTGGCCGGGCAGCTTGCGCTGCAGCGGGAGCTGGGGCCCCAGTATCCGGCGGTGGCCGAGCTGTGTGCCTCGGTGCTGATCCCCGCTTGCGAGCGCTGGATCCGTCATGTGATCGATCAACAGCCGCCCCAGGGCCGCGGCCCCTGGACCCCCGGCCGCTACCGGCTGCAGATGATCGATGTGTGGCTCAACGTGCAGCGCGCCGGCGACTACAACCCCACCCACACCCACGGCGGCAGCTTCTCCGGGGTGATCTTCCTGCAGGTGCCGCCCCAGATCGTGAACGACAGCTTCGATGGGCAGCTCTGCTTCCACGGCCCGGAGGAGTGGCACATCCAGAGCTTCCGAACCGGCATGGCCAAATACGTGCTGCCGGTGCCTGGTGAGTTCTATGTCTTTCCGGCTTGGCAGCCCCACTCCGTGGCGCCTTTCCGCGGCGAGGGGGAGCGCTGGTCACTGGCGTTCAACGTGGTGGCGGTTCCCCAGCAGCCTGGCGCCCCACCGGCGCCACCAGCCCAAGCCCCGATGCGCGGCAATGTGTCGCTCTCGCTGGGGCGTGAGAAACCAGGTGGGTTTGGTTGATCGCAGCAGCAGCTGCTCAGCTTCGGCTGAGGGCCCAGAGCCCCTTCACCAAGCGCTGCAGCGCTTCACTGAGATCGGCGGATCCGAGCATCCCGTAGCTGAGCCGCAGGCAACAGCCCTCCAGGCCGAAGCTGCTGCCGCTCACCAGGGCGACGCGGTACTGGCGGATCAGCTGCTCCATCGCCGGGATCACCGGCTGCTGCACCAGGCTCAGCCGGCGGGCGGCTGCCGCTGGCTTCATTCCTGGCCGTTGGGCAGCGGCGGCAAGGAGGGCAGGCGGCCTGCTTTGGGCTTGGTGGTGCGGTTGTTGAGATCGAGCCCGTTGTCGAGTGGGAACGAGGGTTCACGCTCCTGGTTGCGCAGCTGCGCCCGGAGGTTGGCCTGTTCACTCCGCAGGGCCTGCACGCTCTGCTCCAGACCCTCGAGGTTCTGCAGGCGCTCCGCGGTGGAGCGCACCTGCTCTTCGAGGGCATTGGTGCGATCGAGATCCTTTTCGTTTTCCAGGGTTTGCAGCTTGTCCTGCAGGGTCTGCAGGCGTTCACCCTGCTGCCGCACCTGAAGCAGCAGCACCACAAACAGCACAGCGACCAAGGCGGTGAGGCCTGCACCGGCGCGGCGCATCCAGGTGGGCAAGGGGGCCTGCGGGCTGCTGGTGCTCATGGAGCGGTTTCGGATTCGTCAAGTTTGGAACGCGCCGTCTCCCTTGGCGAGGCTTTTGGCTAGGACAGCGCCAGTTCCGGTTTGTCTGTGTCGCTCCAACAGCTCGATGCGTTCCTCGCCCATGCCCGTCAGCAGCCGCAGTTGGCGGAGCTCTTGCAGCAGCCGCTGGATCTGGAAGACCTGCTGCAGCTCGCCCAGGCCGAGGGCTTTGCTCTGAATGAGCAAGACGTGATTGAGGCTCAACTGCGCGAGGAGGCGCACCTCAGCGACGCCGAGCTGCAGCGCCGGGCTGGCGAAGAAGCCCGCCGGCTGCGCCATTTCATTCCCGGCTGATTCGATGGCAGCGATGCGCGAGCGGGTGGCGGATTACCCGCGGCCGCCGGCCTTGGTGGTGAGCGAGCAGCTCATCGAGGTGCGGGCCCTGGGGCAGGTGTTGGCGCAGACCCGCCGCAGCCTGCGGGTGCTCGAAACCTTCCACCCCCCTACCTACTATCTGCCGCCTGAGGCGATGCGCCTGGAGTGGCTGGAGCCCGCAGTGGGCCACAGCTTCTGCGAGTGGAAGGGTGTGGCCAGTTACTTCAGCGTGGTTGTGGGCGATCAGCGCCTGGAGCGGGTGGTGTGGAGCTATGCCGATCCCACTCCAGCCTTTGCGGCGCTGGCGGGTTGGTTTGCGCTCTATCCCGGCCGGATGGATGGCTGCTGGGTGGATGGCGAACGGGTCGAACCGCAATCCGGAGGCTTTTATGGCGGCTGGATCACCTCCGGTTTGGAAGGGCCCTTCAAAGGCGACCCCGCCCACCCGGAGTTGATCTGATCAGGCCTGCAGAAGCCGGCAGCCGATCTGAATGGCGCCGTTGTCGAGCAGGCGGCCGAGTTTCAGGGCCACCGCTTCCTCGGCCCGGTTGAACTGGGCTTGCATGCTTGTGATCCAGGCGATCTCCTCATTGGTGATCACGCCGGTGGAGACGCTCTCCAGAAACACTTCGCCGATGCTCATGGATCAAGCCATTGCGATGCGCGAACGCTAGGGAGGGTGTTCAGGGTGTCTGGTGGCTGTGATGCGTTGTTACCTCACAGTCGCGTCATGCTCTGCTGGTGTGAGCAACACCGATGGGTATGACCTTCTATGAATTGATCTGGCAGGGCGAAGGTGTTGGCGATGCCGGCGATCTGGAAGAAGCGCTGCTCAATTTTCAGGAGATCAAGCCCAAGGAGCTGAGCTGGGAGCAGGTGTTTGCCGATGCCGATCAGGCGCCGCCCTGCATCCGCCGCTACACCTCGTTTGAGGCTTTCCTCGATAACGAGAATGAGCTCGAAACGATTCACCCCACGCAAGACATGCTGGAGCGATTCGCCCCGGATCAAGCCTGAGCGACGCAACGCCTCTGGCGAAAGCCCCCGGGAGCCGTCACGCTGCGGGGATGGATCCTCTCTTCCCGGATGCTGCTCTGAACCCTCAAGTTTGGGGGGCGGAGGTGGTGCTGATCCAGCCCACCAGCCTGGAGGGGGTGCAGGAGGCCGTGATGGCCCTGCGGGATCACGCCACCGTGTTGCTGAATCTCTCCAGCCTGCCGGTCGATCAGATGCAGCGGGCAGCTGATTTCATGGCGGGCGGCGCCTTTGCCCTCGATGCTCAGCAGGAGCGGCTCGGGGAACGGGTGCTGCTCTTCGCGCCTCACTTTGTGCAGCTGCACCGGGCGTGAGCGGGCAAGCTGGAAGGCTGCGGCAGGGGCGGCGATGGATGTGCGCGATCTGGATCTGGCGGCCTGCTCGCCGGTGAACCACCTCTGGGGCGAACTGGTGGAGCGGTTGGGCTTGGAGCGGAGCACCCGGGCAGCCCAGCAGGCCCTTGATCTGCAGGCGATGCGCGGCAGTGGCAGCACCCTGCCGGTAGTGCTGGTGGAAACCTGCGGCATGGCCTTGGTGGAGCGCGGTGCCCTGAGGCGCGCCACCGGCTTGCCCTGGCCTGAAGGCCCTGGGGCGCTGCTGTTGATCAGTCGTCCGCGCCAGGAGCTGCAGGTGCTGCAGCTGGAGCGTTAATCGAAGCTGCAGGTGGGGGTGAGACCCGGCACGCGGAACTCCATGAACCAGAGGTATTCGCGGCTGCGCCACCCGAGGTCAAAGGGTTCGGTGGCTTCCCATTCCCCCTCCTGCAGGCCAAAGGCCTGCTCCAGGAAGGCCGGCACCAGGGCTTCCACCTCCTCCTGGCCGGCTTCGCCTTCATCAAAGAGGCGATCGGTGTAGATCGCCGCGAAGATTTCGTGCTCTTCGTCGCAGATCACCACCTCAAAGCCGCTGCCGCCACCGGTGGGCAGGGTGTGCAGCTCGAAGTATTCATCGCGCTCCAGCGGATCGCTGGGGGCCTGATCCAGCAGAGCCGCCAGGGCTTGCTTGAAACGATCCAGAGCCATCCGGCTGGAGCAGTTGCTGTCAGTGTGGCGGTATCAGGTCGGAACGGCCAATGCAGCGCTGCCGGTGATCAGGGAAGGCCTCGATCCGGCCTGGATCGTGCACCAGGCTCCTGATCTGCTGGTGCTCAACAAGCCCCATGGCCTGCTCTGCCAGCCGGGCCTGGGGCCGGAGTTGGCCGATTCGTTGATCAGCCGGGTGCAGCAGCGGTGGCCCCAGGCGCAACTCGTGCATCGCCTCGATCGCGACACCTCGGGCCTGATCCTGGTGGCCCTCGCCTCAGAGCTGCATCGCGAGCTGAGCCGGATGTTTGCCGAACGGCAGGTGCAGAAGCGCTATGTGGCGGATGTGCATGGGGTGCCCGATCAGCCACACGGCTTGATCGAGTGGCCGATTGCCAAACTTCAGCACCGCCCGCCCCTTTACGGCGTGGATCCAGCGGGCAAAGCTTGCAGCACCCGCTGGCGCCTGCTGCAGGCGCACGGCCGTTGCAGCCGCCTGGAGCTCCAGCCCCTCACGGGGCGCTCCCATCAGCTGCGGGTGCACCTGCAGGCCATCGGCCATCCGATCCTGGGGGATCCGCTCTATGGGCCGCTGGCTTCAGCGTTGGACGATCCGCTCGGCTCGCGTTTGCATCTCCATGCCGCCGCATTGCACTGGCTGCATCCCGGTAGCAGCGAGTCGCTGGCCTTCGACGCTCCACCGCCCTTTTCACTCCCCAGCCCATGAGTGCCCATCCACCCGCCATCGCCGCTCTGGGCTACGCCGCAGCCAGCCTCACCACCGTGAGTTTCATTCCGCAGGCGATCAAAACCCTGCGCACCGGCGACACCCGGGGCATTTCCCTGCGCATGTACGCGCTGTTCACCGCGGGCATTGCGCTTTGGGGGATCTACGGGTTGCTCACCGGCGATGGCCCACTCATCGCCGCGAATGCGATCACGCTGGTGGCAGCGGGGTTGATCTTGGATCGCAAATGTCGCGCTTGGTGGCGGGAGCGCCAAGGAGATCAGCGGTTGCGGGGCGGTAGGCCGTTGCCGTAGCGCAGCAGCTCCAGCCAGCGCTGGATGCGTAGCCCCCCCAAAGCTGCCGCCACGGCGACCAACAGGGCCAAGCCACCCCAGAGCCCAGCGCCCAGCCAGGCCGCTGCCAAGGCCGCTGCAGCGGCTAACCCCCAGCTCAAGGGTTGCAGTTGGCGCAGGCGCCGATCGGCTCCAGAGCAACTGCGGCAGTGGCGGGTGTGGGCTTCATAGCGCTCCATCAGCGCATGGCGCCCCTGGCGAGGCGGTAGCGGTTCGCCGGGGAATGGCTCGCCGCCGTAGCGATTCACCCAGTCATGCAGCGCTTGCACGTAGCGATCCGCGCTGGTGGAGAGATGAAAGCTGCGCATCGCATCTTGGCTGCCGCCGCGTTGCTCCAGCACCCGCTCCTGCCAGTGCAGGAACAGCTGGTCGTCTTCCAGCACCACATGGTTGCCTAGGTGCTGCAGCCACTCGGGCCGCAAGCGCAGCAACCGAGCCGGCCAGGGGGAGTTGAACTTGAACGGGAAGCGGGTGATCAGCCGGCACTCGCCCCGGCGGATCGGCGTGGCATACACCACGGTGAAAATCCGAGCGAAGCCCTTGGCCGTGAGTTCGTGCCACATCAGGCAGGGTGCGGCGTAGGTGGTGAACTCGCTGCCGAGCTTTCCGCGTCGCGGCCCCTCCTGCCACACACCGGTGAATCCTTCCGGCCCGAAGCTGTTCAGCTCCAGCTCCACCGGGCCGGCGTTTTCGCGGCGGCCCACCGTGGCGTGGTGGGTGAAGGGCACATGGCTCACATCCAGCACGTTCTCCAGCAGGGTGAGCGCATCCATCGGCAGATCGCGGAACGTGTCCTGCACGAGCCAGCCGGGTTGATCAATCTCCGGCACCAGTGGAAGGGGATGATCGGCTGCTTCGGCGATATCTCCGCTGAACACAAACAACAGTCCCTGGCCCGTGGCGGTGGCGTAGCCGCGGCAATGGCTTCGTGGGCTGATCGTGCTGCCCTCTTGGGCTTGGGGAATGGCGGTGCAGCGCCCTTCGCCGTTGAAGGTCCAGCCGTGATACGGGCACTCGAGCTCACCGGCCTCGTTGAGGCGTCCATCCGACAGCGGCACCAGCCGGTGAGGGCACACATCCGCGAGGGCCCGCCATTGGCCGCTGCTGCGCTCGAACCACAGCACCAGGTCTTCCCCCATCAGGGTGAAGGGTGTGGGGCGCTTGGGGTCGAGGTCGCGCAGGAACGCCACGGCGTACCAGGCGTGCGTCCAGCTGGTGGCCTGGTTCGAGCGAGAGGGCATCAGGCGCTGTAGCCCTTGCGGGCTGGGATCGGATAGGGGATCCGACGATGGCGCATCCGCCGCCACACCCGCACGAAGGCACGCACCAGCAGTTCCAGCTCCGCCAGGCTCAGGCCGCTATCCAGCAGTTGGCCATCGCGCCAGCGGGCTTCCACAATGCGGCGCACCATCGCCCGGGCTTCCTGTTCGCTGGTGTCGGGCGGAAGCGAGCGCAGCGCCGCCTCACAGCCATCAGCCAGCATCAACACGGCTGTTTCGCGGCTGCGGGGGATTGGGCCGCGGTAGCGGTAGTCGGCTTCGCGGATGTTGGGATCGCGCCGCCGGGCTTCATGCAGGAAGTACCCCATCTTGAGGGTGCCTTGATGCTCGGGGATGAAATCCGCCAGGGGGCGAGGCAGCCGGTAGCGGCGGGCGAGCTTGAGGCCCTCATCCACATGGGCCTGAAGGATGCCGGCGCTCAGCTGCGGGTCATCGAGCTTGTCGTGGGGGTTGTCGCTGCCCATCTGGTTCTCGATGAACCATTGCGGGCCGTGCAGTTTGCCTACGTCGTGATAGAGCGCACCGGTGCGGATCAGGTCGGTGTCGGCCTGGATGGCCCGGCCCCCTTCTTCGGCGAGGCCGCAGATCATCAAGGTGTGCTCAAACGTGCCGGGGGCTTCACAGGAGAGCCGGCGCAGCAAGGGGCGCTCCAGGTCGGCCAGTTCCAGCAGCCGGGCCCGGGTGAGCAGATCAAAGAAGCTCTCCACCAGCGGGCTGATCAGCAGCACCCCCAGCAGCAGCCCCCCGAGCAACACCGCTTCGCCCGGGAGGTCGGCGCCCACGGGCAGACGCCCATCGCCTTCGCCGCTGGCCACCGCCAGCTGCAGCAGCAGCCACTCAGCCACCAGCGCCCCCACCGGAATCAGCAGGGCCAGTTGCAGCAACTGAGCGCGGCTGCGCTGCCTTCCCGCCAACACCGCCGTCGCGGCGGCCACGCCGGCAGCGACCAAGATGCGCTGGTCGTTGAACGGAGCCAACGGCAGCGGCCAGAGCAGCGCCGCGATCGCCACCCAGGCGAGGCCGGCTGTGGTGCCCAGACCCTGGGCCAGCAGCAAGGTGGCGGGCACCAGCAGCGCCAGCGGACTGGCGGCCGCTCCCAGCCAGAGCTTGAACCCCTGCACGATCAACAGCAGCCCCAGGGCCAGCAGCGCCTGGCGGGGCTCGAGGCTGGCTCGGTTTTGGCGTAAGACCAGCACCAACACGCCACAGGCGGCCAGGGCCTCACCGGCATGCAGCAGCCAGGCTCCGATCAACGGCCTGCGGTTCACCAGGCCGAAGTAATCGAGCACTGCATAGGCCTGGTTGCTGATCGGCTGGCCTTGGCGGGTAATCAGCTCGCCTTCGCGCACCTTGATGGTGGGGATGCCCTGCTGGGTGAGTAGGTCTTCGATCAGCCGCTGGCTCAGGGCGGCATCGATACGCAGGTTGCTGCGGCCCTGCAGGGAGCTCGCCACTACGCGGCTACCCAGGCTGCGGCCAGGTTCTGCCAGGTCGTCCAACTGCAACTGCGCGGCCTGCTCCAGTTGGCGGTGGGCCACGCTGCTCACCAGACCCTGCTGGAGCATGCGCCGCTGGGCCTGGCGCAGGTTCTCCTCCCACCCCCGAAGCACGGCGGGGGATTGGCTCGCCAGCCAGTCGCGCTCGTCGAGGCTGAGTTCGAGGGGGGCCACCTGCTCCTGGTTGGTGCTGGCCAGCTGCTGAATCGCCTTCAGCTGCCGTTCCAGCCGCTGTTCCAGTTCGCGGTTGATGCGCGGATCCACCACCTGCACGTGGGTGCGCGGCCCGAGTTGGGAGCGGCGCTGCTCCAGGGCGTCGGAATCCACCACGGTGGCGGTTTTGGGGGCACGCACCGTGAATGGGGCGGGCACACCCGGTCTCAGGCTTGGCTCCACCAGCCATGGCCAGCTGGAGAGCAGCGCCACGAGCAGGGCAGCCAGCAGAAGTGCAAAGCCGTCACGCCGGCGCCAGGGCGTGAGCGCCTGCCGCGGCAGCTCCAGCCGCAACAGCCCGCGCCGGAGCCGCATCAGGGTTCGCCAGGGGCGATGGCCGGGACCCGTGCCGCTCACTGAAGAGGCCTTGAATCGTCCACGCTAGCGATGCCATTGCATGCTGAGGGCAGTGATGGGCGCCCTCTCCCATGGCCACGCGTCTGGATGGCCGCCAGCTGGCGGCAACGATCGAAGAGCGGTTGCAGGCGGTGGTGGCCGAACGGTTGGAGCGGGCCGGGCGCCCGCCGGGCCTGGCGGTGCTGCGGGTGGGCGATGACCCCGCCAGTGGGGTGTACGTGGCCAACAAAGAAAAAGCTTGCAGCCGGATCGGCATCACCAACCTCGGTGCTCACCTGCCGGCCCACACCCCGGCGGCGGAGGTGCTCAGCACGATTCAGCGCCTCAATGCCGATCCGGCCGTGGACGGGATTCTGCTGCAGCTGCCCCTGCCGGCTGGCCTCGATGAGCGGCCGCTGTTGGCGGCGATCGATCCGGAAAAAGATGCCGATGGCTTGCACACCCTCAACCTGGGCCGCCTGCTGAAGGGGGAACCCGGCCCTCGCAGCTGCACCCCTGCCGGTGTGATGGCCTTGCTGGCGGATGCCGGGGTGGAGCTGGCCGGCAAGCGTGCCGTGGTGGTGGGCCGCAGCATCCTGGTGGGGCAGCCGATGGCGCTGATGCTGCAGGCCGCCAATGCCACGGTGAGCATTGGTCACTCCCGCACCGAGGATCTGGCGGCACTCACCCGCCAGGCGGATGTGCTGGTCGTGGCGGCCGGCAAGCCGCGCATGATCGGCGCCGAGCACGTGAAGCCGGGGGCTGTGGTGGTGGATGTGGGCATCCACCGCATCGAGGCTGAAGACGGCGGGAAGGCTCGCCTGTGTGGCGATGTGCGTTTTGAAGAGGTGGAGCCGATCGCTACGGCCATCAGCCCCGTGCCCGGCGGGGTGGGTCCGATGACGGTGACCCTGCTGCTGGTGAACACGGTGGCCAGCTGGTGCCAGCGCTGCGGGCTCGATCAACCGTTGGCGGATCTGTTGCCATAAACGGCTGGCCTGCGGCGCGCCAGGCCCTGGCCTGAGAGAATCCGCCGCAGCGATGGCCCCAGGCCCAGCCCCCATGACCGCGGCCGCCACCATGACCAGCTTCGACTTTGCGGCCTATCTGGAGGCGTCGCGGCTGAAGGTGGAAGCGGCCCTGGATGGATCCCTGGGCCCCGAGCGGCCCGAAAGCCTGCGGGAGTCGATGCGCTACTCCCTGTTGGCCGGCGGTAAGCGGCTGCGGCCGATTCTCTGCCTAGCGGCCTGTGAGCTGGCGGGAGGCGACAGCGCACAAGCGATGCCCACCGCCGTGGCGCTGGAGATGATCCACACCATGTCGCTGATCCATGACGATCTCCCCGCCATGGACAACGACGATCTACGCCGCGGCATGCCCACCAACCACAAGGTGTACGGCGAAGCCAACGCGATCCTGGCGGGCGATGCCCTGCTCACCCGCGCCTTCGAGATGGTGGCCCTGCGCAGCCCCGGCGTGCCCGCTGAGCAGCTGCTCAAGGTGGTGGGCGAACTCAGCCTGGCCTCCGGCGCCCCTGGCCTGGTGGGCGGTCAGGTGGTGGATCTGGAGTGCGAGGGCAAAAACGTGGATCTCGAGACGCTCGAGTACATCCACCTGCACAAGACCGGTGCCCTGCTGCGGGCCTGCGTGCTCACCGGCGCCCTGATCGCTGGTGCCCCTGATGCCCTCTTGGAGGCGCTGCGCACCTATGCCCGCGGCATCGGCCTGGCCTTCCAGATCATCGACGACATTCTCGATGTGACCGCCAGCAGTGAGGTCCTCGGCAAGACCGCCGGCAAGGACCTCACTGCGGATAAGACCACCTATCCGAAGCTGCTGGGCCTGGAGGAGTCGCGCAAGCGCGCCGATGCTTTGGTGGCGGAGGCCAAAGCGGCCCTGGAGCCCTGGAGTGCCGGCGGCAAGGCCGCACCCCTGCTGGCCCTGGCCGACTACATCACGAGCCGCGATCGATGAGCGCCCCCTTACTCGGCATCCTCGACAACGGCGCCCTGTGGTGGGGCCTAGCGGCTTGCGGCAGTGCCCAGCTCTCCAAGCTGCTGATCGAATTGGTGGTGCACCGCCGCTGGAACCCCAAGGTGCTGGTGGAAACCGGCGGCATGCCCTCGAGCCATTCGGCGCTGCTCACCGGCACCGCGGCGGCCCTCGGCTGGCAGCAGGGGTTTGAGTCGCCCGTGTTCGCCCTGGCGGCCACCATGTGTTTTGTGGTGCTCTACGACGCAGCCGGCGTGCGCCGTGCCGCTGGCCTCACGGCCCAACGGGTGAATGGCTTGCCGGATGGTCTTTGGGAGCTGCATCCCGAGCAAGACCCTGCGCTCAAGCCCCTCAAGGAAAACCTTGGCCACACCCGTCTGGAGGTGCTGGTGGGCAGCCTGATCGGCCCGCTGGTGGCCCTGCCGGGTCTGGTCTGGGTGGGTTCGCCACTGGTGCTGGCGCAGCACTGGGGCTGGCTGGCGGTTGGCTGAGGCCCTCACCGCCGGCCAGGCCGCTGCAGCTGAGGCCTTCGCGGCCTGGCTGAAGGCGCCCTACGACGGCACCCCCTTTGTGCTGAGCGGCTATGCCGGCACAGGCAAGACCTACCTCTCCCGCCACCTGCTCCAACAGGTGGACGATCTCGGCACCTGCTGGACGGTGGTTGCCCCCACCCATAAGGCTGTGGGGGTGTTGCGACAGCAGTTGGCTTGGGCTGGCTTGCAGCCCACTTGGTACCCGAGCACGATCCACCGGTTGTTGCGCCTGAAGCTCAAGCGCCAGGGGGATCTTGAGCGTTGCGAGGAAACCGAGCAAACGGCGGCCTCACTGGAAAACCTCGGCCTGGTGTTGGTGGATGAGGCCTCGATGGTCGACAGCACCCTGCTGGAGATTGCCTTGCGCTGCGCCCATCCCTTCCGCACGCGGCTGGTGTTTGTGGGGGATCCGGCCCAGTTGCCGCCGGTGGGGGAGCCCACCAGCCCAGTGTTTGGCATGGGCCGCGCCGCAGCCGCCAGCCTCAGCGAGGTGGTGCGCCATCAGGGGCCGGTGCTCCAGCTCGCCACGGGCCTGCGCAACGGCCAGCTGCCCTGCCGCCAGCCCCCGGCCCTGGCGCCGGTGCGCGATGACCACGGCCAGGTGGCGGCCCTCTCCCGCAGCGAGTGGCTCGCTGCTGCCCAGGCCGCTCTGCGCCGCGGTGCCGAGCTCGACAACCCTGATCACGCCAGGATTCTCTGCTACACCAACCGCGCCCTTGAGCAGCTGGTGCCGATTGCCCGCCGCGCGATTCACGGCGAGATGGCCGATCAGCTGCCGGTGCTGCCCGGCGAGGTGTTGATCACCCGCGCGGCGGTGATGGCACCGGCCTGCCGCGCCGGCGAAGAGGCCGCCGAGGAGCCCGACATGCTGCTCGGCTCCAACCGGGAGCTGGTGGTGCGCGATGTGACCCCAGAGCGCTGCGACCTGGCTGATTTCGGCATCGGCAGCGGCGATGGCCTCACCGCTCCGGTGATCGACACCCTCAGCGCAGAAGTGGAAGCTGGCGAAGCGCGGCTCACGCTGCGGCTATTACCGCCGGCGGGTAGCTCGGCCCGCGAACAGCTCGATGGGCTGATGCGCCAGCTGCGCCAGCAGGCCCGTGATGCCGGCAAGCAGGGTGGCCGCGCCCTCTGGCGCCGCTATTTCCTGGTGCGCGATGCCTTCGCCTCGCTGGGCCCGGCGGCGGTGCTCACCGTTCATCGCAGCCAGGGCAGCACCTTCGGTGAGGTGTTTGTGGCCGGGGATGTGTTCTGGCCCAGTGATGCAGTGCTGCGCCGTCAGCTGGTATATGTGGCCGTGAGCCGTGCCAGCCAGGCGGTGTGGCTGGTGGCCGGAGGCAAGGCTGTGGAAGATCAGCGCCTCTGGAGCGACTGGCTTCAGCAGGGCGTTTGAGCTCAGCTGAGCTGCAGTCCCTCAATTCCCTGCCAGCCCAGATAGCCCGCCAGCACAAGGCTGAGGGCCCCCACCAGCAGATCGCCCCGCGCGAACAGCACCTGCTTGCCTTTCTCCAGCAGCGGCACCACCCGGTCACGTCCCACCAGCACCGCCCCGAAGGGCAGCAGCAGCGCCAGGCTGGCGGAGATGCTGAAGCCAGCTGTGTAGATCACCTCCTGAACGCGGCTCAGGCCTGAGGCCAGCAGGGCAGAAGCTGCCTTGGCAAACAGAAACAGGTCATCCGGACTGATCACTTCAATCGCGCAACTGGCACCCAGCAGCAGCGGCAGCGGCATCGCGCAGAAGCGATCCAGCTGGCGCGTCCAGGCGGGGGGATCCTGCCCTTCTTCCTTGCGATCCAGCAGCTCCTTGAGGCCCAGGGCCAGCAGGGCGCCGGCTGCCAGGAGATCCAAGCCCGTGCGGTGGCTGCTGCCCTTCTCCATGGTGAGCAACAGGCCATGCCCCACGGTGAGCAGCAGCACCACCATCGAGGTGACGGTGACCATCCAGGCCAGCACAAACAAACCGCCCCGGCGCAGGGGCTGGGGACCCAGCAACAGCAGCAGAAGCAGGCCGATGTGGATCGGACTGATGGCGATGCCGCTGCCGTAGGCCAGGAGTTCAGCCCACAGGGTCCCGTTTGTCATCGCAGCTGGTTCAGCGTCGAATTTCGAACCAGTCTTCCCTGCTCGGGGCCAGTTGGCTATGGCTCACGCTGTGAACGCCGGCCCCTTGGGGTCCCCGCTCGCACCAAAGCCGCAGTTCGGTGAGCTTGTGCATGGCTCCCTCGGCCTGCACCTCCACGGATCCATCGGGGCGGTTGCGCACCCAGCCGTTCAGATCCAGCTCGCGGGCTTTCTGGCAGCAGGCGGCGCGGTAGCCCACGCCCTGAACCCGCCCGCGCACAATCAACTGCCACCGTTCGAGGCGCTGTTGGCTGGCCGGATCAGGCCTCTCCACCTCCAGCCACTCCCGCTGGCGAACGCTGCGGCCGTTGCGACCGGGGGTGTAGGCATCGGCAATCAACCAGCCGGGTGCGCGGGACTCCACCTGGCGTGGGGTGCTGCGTTTGGATGCCGTTTCTTTTTTTGGTCCCACTGCTTTCGAACCCTCCGACCGCTTGTTCTCAAGCTGACACGGCGAGGGGCCTCTGGCTACGGGTGTGGAACCGGCGCATTCCAGCGCAGCAGAGCCCGCTGTTCACGCTCGCTGCCAAGCACGCAGAAACTGCCGGTTCCCAGCACCAACAGGGCACCACCGGCCACCCCAAGCCCCAGCCAGCAGCCCGCCAGGCTGCGCAGGATGTGGCCGTGGGCGAACAGGGCCACCCGGCCGCCTGGGTGTTGCTGCACCAGCCGTTCGATCAGCCGCTCACAGCGCTGCTGCACGTCCTCCAGGCTTTCTCCCTCCGGGCAGGGGTGGCTGAACACGGTCCAGTCGGGGACGCTCTGGCGGATTTCAGCGGTGGTGATTCCCTCGTAGCGGCCGTAGCCCCACTCGCGTAGGTCGGGTTCCAACTGGGCCTGGCCAGCGAGACCCGCCAGTTCACAGGTGCGCCGCGCCCGCTGCAGGGGGCTGCAATACACCGCATCAAAGCTTTGCTGGGCCAGTACAGGAGCCAGGGCGCGGGCTTCGGCTTCGCCCTCCGGCAGAAGCGGGATGTCGGTGCTGCCCGTATGGCGGCCGTTCAGGGCCCATTCGGTGGCGCCGTGCCGCAGCAACCAGAGTTCAGGGTTGGCCATTTGAGAGTCGGACGTTCAACAGGGCAGCAGGGGTGGCGTGCGCCGTGCAGCAGCGGCTAACCGCTCGGGGATGAAGCCACATCCCCCCCAGTGAAGGTGCAGCCAAGTGGCATGCAGGTTGGAGTGGCTCCAGCCTTCGGGGCGCATGGGAGAGCCCCAGCCCTCAAGCTGCCACAGCTGATCGGTTTCGTCAGGGCTGTTGCTGAGCTGCCAGCGGTGGAATTCATGGCCGCACAGCTGATCGCCCTCTTGGAGCACCAGCCCATTCCGCAGCGCTGTGGCGGTGCGGTAGCCGAGGCTGAGGGAACCCCGCGCCGCCTGGAATGGCAGCAGGCCGGCCATCGAGTGGGGCTCACCATTGCGGTCACTGAGTTGTTGGCCGAGCAGCAGCAGCCCGCCACACTCGGCATAGATCGGCAGCCCCCGCTGATGGGCCCGCCGCAGATCCTGGAGGCTCCGTTGGCTGGCGGCCAGTTGAGCGGCATGCAGCTCCGGATACCCCCCTGGCAACACCAGGGCTTGGCAGCCCTCCGGCAGTGGTTGATCCGCCAAGGGTGACCAGCTCTGCACTTCCACACCGTGCTGAACCAGCAGTTCGCTCGCCTCGGGATACCGGAAGTGAAACGCGGCATCGCTGGCGATGGCGATGCGCACTGGCTCCCCGCCCTCAGCGGGCGGTGCGCTGCCATTCGCCGCCAAGGTGCGTGGCGCCGCTGATTGCAGCAGCGGCCAGAGCTGATCCAGCGCGAAGTGCCGTTCCGCGAGATCGGCCCAGGCCCCGATTCGCTCCTCAAGATCGGCTAGCTCATGGGCCGGCAGCAGGCCCAGATGGCGCGATGGCAGCTCCAAGCTGTCGTGGCGGGGCAGGGCCCCGAGCAGTGGCATGGCGATTGAGGCCAGTGCCTCCGCCAGCAGGGCATGGTGGCGCTCGCTGCCCACGCCGTTCAGCACCACGCCGCTCAGGTGCAGGTTGGGCTGGTGATCGCGGAAGCCCCGCACCAGCGCGGCCAGCGAGCCCGCCTGGCGGCTGGCCTCCACCACCAGCACCACGGGTAGCTCCAGCAGCTGGGCCACATGGGCCGAACTGCCCTCGCTGCTGGGGCCTCGGCCATCGAACAGGCCCATCACGCCCTCCACCAAGGAGAGCTCAGCGGCGCTGCCGTGCTGCTGGAAGCTCTGCTGCACCCAGGCCTCGCCGCAGAGCAGCGGATCGAGGTTGCGGCAGGGCCGGCCGCTGGCGGCGCTGAGCAGCTGCGGGTCGAGGTAGTCGGGCCCCACCTTGAAGGTTTGGATGCTCTGGCCGCGGCGGCGTGCCAGGGCCGTGAGCGACAGGCTCACCAAGGTTTTGCCGCTGCCGCTGGCCGGGGCGGCGATCAGGCAGGGCATGCGGGCCGCTTAGTTGGGCAGCAGCTTGGCAGCCAGGGCCGCGGCAGCGGCCAGCAGTGGGTTGGTGCTGTCGTGGCCGCCGCCAAGCAGCCGCGCCATTTCCATCTCTTCGCTTTCGTTGGGCAGGGGCACCACCTCTTCGGCCAGCTCCATCGAGGCCACGCCGCCGGCCTCCAGGCGCATGCAGCCGCCGGATTCCGAGCAGAGGATCACGCACAGCGGCGGCCGATTGGCCGGCGCGCAGATCAGGCGCATTCCCACCATGGCGCCGGGGTGCATCTTGCTGAGGCCAACGGGCACCGGCATCAGCCGCATTTGCACGCTCTGGCCGTCGCTGCGCTGAAACTCGGCGCCGATGCCGCGCCCTTCGCTACCGCCATTGCCATCGATCCAGTAGCTGTTGAGCAGGTGCCAGCCGAGCCGATCGGCGATCCAGGCCGCCAGCAGCAGACCTTTCACCGGGTGCTGGCCCTCCACGTCGATGTCGAGCTGCACCACCTGATCGAGCGCGCTCTGGCGGGTGGGGGGATCAAACACCATCGCCAGCGATTCCCGCCAGGTGCGCAGCCGCAGCCAGTTCAGGTCGTTCACGGCCTGCCCTTGCTCAATCCGTTGCACCAAGAGATCGAGGCAACGGCGCGGTTCGCCGATGGAGCTATCCACCACCAAACGCCGTGGCGGCACCGCCAAGGCCTCGAGCAGCTCTGGAGATTCATCCATCGTGCCGTTCCACCACACCCAGCAGGGCAGGTCATCGGGGATCAGCTCCTGGAGCATCGCCAATCCCTGCTGCATGACTCCCATGCCGCCGCGCAGCACCACCACATCACCGCAGGCATCAGCGCTCACGCCGCGCTCCTCCGGCAGCGGGCAGTAGGCCGCCACCGTGGATTCCAGCTGCTGATCGCCCGCCAGGGTGGGGGCCAGGGTGATCAGGCGGCGGGGCTGGTGGGCGCTGATGGCGCGATCCACAAATTGGCCCCGCAGGTCGTCGGCGCTATGGCTGCCGGGTAGCTGACCCAGGGCCCAGGCCACCGCGGGCGCCGTGGGTGCCGTGCTGGCTGGGAGGCCCAGTTCGCCGATCGCCAGGCGCGCGGCCGCCAGCAGCTGATCACTGAGCAGGCCTGTGATCGGCCCATCCATGCGTCCGGTGCGGATCAGCTGTTGCTGCAGCCAGGAGGGCTCCCACACCACCAGGGTGAAGGTGGCGGCACCACTGGAGTCCTTGAGGTTTTCGCTCCAGAGCCGGTTGAGATAGGCCGGTACCTCGCTGGGAGGCAGTTGATGCGGGGCCTGCAGGGTGAGCTGGGGGGCCATGGCGGTTGGTGCGACGGAGGAGGAAAGGAAGCGCGGTGGAAGGGATCAGGGGCGACGCCACATCAGGCCGTCTTCAGCCAGCAGGTTGTCGGCGGCGCCAGGGCCCCAGGTGCGGGCTTCATAGGGGTGCACTGGTAGCTGCCAGGGGGCGTCTTCAATCAGCTCCAGCAGCGGTGTGTAGAGGCGCCAGGCAGCCTCCACCTCATCGCTGCGGGTGAACAGGGTGGGATCGCCGAGCATCGCGTCGGCCAGCAGGCGCACATAGCCCTCATCGGAGGGTTCGCCGAAGCTTTCGTCGTAGCTGAAGTGCATGTCCACCGGGCGGCTGCGCATGCCGGAGCCGGGGGCTTTCACATCGAACACGAAGCCAGCGCCTTCATCGGGCTGGATGCGCAGCACCAGTTGGTTGGCGGTGGGGGTGCCTCCGGCGGCGTCGAACAGCTGCACCGGCGCTTTGCGGAAGGTGAGCACCACCTCCGAAAGACGCTTGGGCAGCCGCTTGCCGGTGCGCAGGTAGAAGGGCACCCCCTGCCAGCGCCAGTTGTCGATGAACAGCTTCATCGCCACATAGGTTTCGGTGGTGCTCTCGGGATTCACCCCCGGCTCTTCGCGATAGCCCGCCATCGGGTTCGCTGGATTGCCGCCGCGGCTGTATTGGCCGCGCACACAGCATTTCCAGGGTTCGTCTTCGTTGGCGAGGCGGGCGGCCTGCAGCACCTTGGCCTTCTCACTGCGGATCGATTCCGGATCGAAGTGCCCAGGGGTCTCCATCGTGGTGAGCGCCAGCATCTGGGTGAGGTGGTTTTGCACCATGTCCCGCAGGGCGCCGCTGGTTTCGTAGTAACCGGCCCGCTCTTCCACTCCCACGGTTTCCGCCGCCGTGATCTGCACGTTGGCGATGTAGTTGCGATTCCAGATCGGCTCGAAGATCGCGTTCGCGAAGCGCAGCACCAGGATGTTCTGCACCGTCTCCTTGCCCAGGTAGTGGTCGATGCGGAAGATCTGCGACTCCTGGCCGCAGCTCTGCACCACCCGGTTGAGGGCTTGGGCGCTGCTGTAATCGGTGCCGAATGGTTTCTCGATCACCACCCGGCTGCGGCTGGGATCCTTGAGCAGGCCGGCATTGGCCAGGGCCCGGCAGCCGCTGCCATAGAAGGCCGGTGACACCGAGAGATAGAAGGTGCGGTTGCCACGGGTGGCGCGCTGCCGGTCCAGAGCCTCGAGGCGGGTGCCGAGGCGCACCACGTCTTCGTCTTGCTGGAGATCAACCGGTTCGTAGAAGAGGCAGGCGGCGAACTGCTGCCAGGCGCTCTGGTGCTGCTTTACCTCCTCAGCCATGGCTTCGGCCATGCGGTTGCGGAAGTCGTCGTCGCTCCAGGGGCGACGTGCGCAGCCCAGCACCGAAAACTCGGTGGGTAGGCGACGCTGGCGGAATAGCTCAAACAGTGCCGGGATCAGCTTGCGATGGGTGAGATCGCCGCTGGCTCCAAAGATCACCAGGCACTGTGGTGAGATCACCCGCTCCTGGCGCAGGCCAACGCGCAGGGGATTGGTCTGGGTGGCGGCCATGGGCAACGCGTGCGTGTTCCAGGTTTAACGAGGCCGAGCCAACACCGCATGGGTTGGCAACAAAAAAGCCCGCCATGTGGCGGGCTGGAGACCTGAGCGCACCAGGAGCTCAATAGGTTTCCACGTGCCAGCGCTCGGCCTTCTTGAGCTGGGGGCGCAGCTCGGCCCAATCGAGGCCCTTGGCGGCGGCAGCGGCGGTCATCGCTTCGTCGATACCGGGCTCCATGCCACGCAGACCGCACATGTACACGTGGGTCTTGGGGTTTTCGATCCAGGAGAAGATCTCCTCAGCGTTCTCGCTGACGCGGTCCTGGATGTACATGCGGCCGCCATTGGCGTTCTGCTGCTCGCGGCTGATCGCCTTGGTGTAGCGGAAGTTCTCGGGGAACTCACGCTCGTAGCGGTTGAAGTCGTCGTCGTAGAGCAGGTTGGCGGTGGTGGGAGCACCCATGAACAGCCAGGCCTTGCCCTTGAAGTGCCAGCCGTTCTTCTCACGCTCAGCCGGCTCGAACATGCGGCGCAGGTAGGTGCGCATCGGCGCGATGCCGGTGCCAGTGGCCAGCATGATGATGTTGGCGTCTTCATCGGCCGGCAGGAGCATCTCCTTGCCCACGGGGCCGGTGATCTTCACCTTGGCGCCGGGCTCGATGTCGCAGAGGAAGGTGGAGCACACACCGTTGATGGTTTCGCCGTCCTTCTCGTACTGCAGCTGACGCACGCAGAGCGACACGGTGTCGCCGTCCATGTTGTCGCCGTGGCGGGTGCTGGCGATCGAATAGAGGCGCAGCTTATGGGGCTTGCCGTTGGCGTCTTCGCCGTCGGGAATGATGCCGATCGACTGACCCTCCACGTAGTTGAGCTGGGGGTCGCCACCCTTGAGGTCGAAGGTGATGTGGTTCACCCGGCCGATGGCGCCTTCAGCCAGGAGGCTGTAGTTCTCGGTCACGGTGCCGACGAAGGGGTTCTTCGGCTTGTAGAGATTGACGGGGACGTCGGCGTGATGCACGGCAGCGGCAGCAGGTTTGGCGGGTGAGGCTTTGGCCTTGGTGGTCTTGGCGGCAGCAGGAGCAGGGCTGGCTGCGGGGGCTGAGGCGGCAGGCGCTTCGGATGCAGCGGTGACCGAGATCACCTTGCCTCCCAGCTTGGTGATCGACTGCATCAGAGCCTGCAGCCGTGAGAAGGGCACGTTGATGGTGCGCTCAGCATTGCGCTGCTGGGTCAGGCCGTAGCCCTGCACCACCACGGTGAACACGCGCGAGTCGCTGCAGCTGGATGTTGCGGTCGAGACACGCATGAATCTCTGGGGCCCTTGATGTCGCGCGCGATCATAGGGAACCTGCACGCTTCAGCTTGAGGGCGTTAAGTTATGGCGCTTAAAGCGTCATCTAGCCGGTTTGCTCTCGTCGCAGCTCACGGCAACTCCCAAAGGCGCTGAGTCGCAGCAGGTTGATGCCTGTGCGCTCGACACCATTCAGCAGGAGATGGAGCGGTTGCCAGGCGGGACGCGCCGGCTCGCCGTGCGCCTGCGCCTTGCCCTCGACCCTCAATGGTTGTGGGCAGTCCTCACCGATTACGACAGCCTCAGCCGCTTCATTCCCAACCTGCAGAGTTCGCGGCTGCTCTGGCGCCGAGCCAACGTTGTTGGCCTCGAGCAGGAGGGCGCTCAAACCTTCATGGGCATGCGCTTCAAGGCCCGCGTGCAGCTGGAGCTCACCGAACACCTGGAGGAGCGCCGCCTCTCGTTTGTGATGGCGAAAGGTGATTTCCGCCGCTTTGAGGGCACCTGGCAAATCGGTGTGGAAGCCGGAGCTACCACGCTCCTGTATGAGCTCACGGTGCAGGGCTGTGTGGGGATGCCGATCGGTTTGATCGAACAGCGCCTGCGGGAGGATTTGGCTGCCAACTTGCGGGCCGTGCAGCAGGAAGCCCAGCGACGTTCGGCTTCTCTGGAAGCGGCGATCTGAACGGGGCGATCTGGACAGGGCGATCTGAACGGTGCGGGCTCAGCGTTTGGCCCGTTGTGAATCGTTTGTAGAGCCGGTTGAGCGCCGTTGACCTGATGCCACCACTCACGCCTCAACGGCAACGAAAAAGCGGCCCTGAGGCCGCTCTTTTCGGTATACCCCCAAGGGGATTCGAACCCCTGTCGCCTCCGTGAAAGGGAGGTGTCCTAGGCCTCTAGACGATGGGGGCTAGGACTCGGTGGTGAGAACAGCATTCGGGCGATGCCCTTGTGCTGCCTGGCTTTTCAGCCGCGCCTCCGATGGGATGAAGTTACGGGTCGGAGGTGCCCTTCGTCAATCAGCTGGCGCTTTGGCCGTCCCAAACGGGCACGGTGAAGTGGAAGCAGGCGCCTTCACCCGGCTCGGACACCACCCAGATCCGGCCACCGTGCACTTCGGTGATACGCCGGCACACCGACAGCCCCACGCCAAACCCTGATGTGTTGGAGGAGGTCTGCGGCAGTCGCACCCGCTCGAGAAAGATGCGTTCCTGTTCATCGCGCGGAATGCCCGGCCCCGAGTCGCACACGCTGATCTGTAGCCACTGGCTGGTGCGGTGCAGGATCGTGAGGCTCACCTGGCCGCCGTCGGGGGTGTACTTGAAGGCGTTCTCCAGCAGGTTGAGCAGCACCTGGCGCATGCGGCGCTGATCGGCATACACATCCGGTAGATCCGTTGGGATATCGGTGAGCAGCTCCAGTCCGCGCCCCACCCACAGCTTCTCCAGCTCGAGGATCGCCTCCGCCGCAACGGGGCCCAGGGCGAGGCGCTGCGGGTTGAACAGGGCTTCCCAGCGGGTGGTTCCCACCTCCAGCAGGTCTTTGGAGAGTTGCTCGATGTCGTCGAGACGTCGTCCGAGCACGTCGCGGAAGCGGGTTTCATCGATCTGGCCGAGCTTGAGGCTCTGCAAGGCCAGTTTTGAGGCCGTGAGCGGGGTGCGCAGCTCGTGGGCCACCATCCGCAGCAGCCGCTCCTGAACCCGGAGGCGTTCGATCAGAGTTTCGTTCTCTTGGCGCAGCACCAGCAGCTGATCTTCCAGTTGCAGTTCGCGCTGGGTGCGACTGCCATCGCTTTCGGCTGGCCGAAGGCTGATGCCGAGCCCGCTCACCACCTCCAGCTGCTGCCAGCGCGGCAGCCAGTTGCGCAGCTGCTGCAGGAGGGTGTTGCCGGCAAACACCTGCTTGGGGGTGGGGTCGAGCTTGATCAGAGCCGGTGTGGCCACCAGCCGATGCAGCTCCAGCAGTTCAGGCCGTTCGGCTGGATCGGCGATCTCCAGACTCACGTCGAAGCCAAAATCCTGGTTTTCCAGGAACGCCACCAAGCCGCGCAGGTCGGGGGTGGCGCGGTGGTGCGGGGCCGCCACCAGCAGCAGTTTCAGGTAGCGGCGCTGCGAACCATCACCGTCGAGATGGGAGGGCAGGGCAAGGCCTGCCCCCCTGCGCACGTCCCCGCGCTGTTGCGGCTGGGACGTTGTGCTGACGGGGAAGCGGCTGGGTTGAGGCTCGTCGGGGGACTGTTCCCCTGCGGCTGGCACCGGCGCGCTGAATCTGCAGAAATTGTGCTTTCACCTTATGAGGTTTGGCAGGGCTGACCAGCCCCGCTATGACGACTGTGATGAGACGTTGTCGAGAGGAACGCCGTGGCCCATCCACGAGAACTCGCGACACGGGTGCATCCGGTGTCGCCCCAGCCGCCGGCGATGCGTGGCAGCCGTATTCAGTTCGACAACACCCTGCGCCGTTGGTTCAACCGCAACCTCGGCCTGTGGCGCTCCCGGCGTCAGTACTTCTTCCCTGACGACGAGGTGCTGCGCGTCGACATGCTGCTGCGGGTGCAGACCTTTGAGGATCAGGCCGAAGCGGAACCCCGCTATCGCTTCACCTGGTGGCCGGAAAAGGAATACGACTTCTTCGACATCAAGCCGCGCTACGTGCGCGAAGGCACGATGGATGCCTCCCTCTGCGGCCATCAGCTGCGGCGCAGTCACGGCTATCTGTGCGGGTCTCCCACCAAGAGCCAGATCCGCCAGGCCGATGAGCACGAGCTGGTGTTTGAGTCGCATTACCAGCAGTGGGACATCCTCGAGCACATCCGCCTGGTGGATCAGGACCGGTTCCGCGCCCGCTCCATCTACTCCTGGTGCGACGGCAATCTTGAACTGGTGGAAACGCACCACGAGATTCGCCTTGAGCCGGCCGGGCCGCCGCTGCCGGCGGATGCCTGATGGCGTTTGGCTGGTTCTGCAGCAGGATTAGGCAACATCGCTCCTGTCGCGTGCGCTCCTCCGCCAGCCGCCTCGCTCTTCTGCTGCTTCCTCTGGCTCTCACCCTGGCTCCTGTGGCTGCGGTGGCTGCACCGGCATCCGAAGCCGATATGAGCCTCTACACCCGGATCGGGGCGCTGAATGTGTGCATCGCCCGGGCTGCCGGCATCGAATTCGACAAGGCGGTGGCTGTGGCGGGTGAAACCATCGCCCAGGTGATCCAGGGCCAGCACGATGGCGCCATCGCCCAGGTGGGTCCCAAGCCGCTCACGATTGAAGAGCTGCGCAAGGGTGCGATCAACTCCGCCGTGCTCGGTGCCGTTGAGGTGTGCCCGGATGAAGTGCCTGCCGATGTGCGCAAGAAGGTGGAGGAGGTGTTGAAGAACCGCAGCAGCGCCCCTGCCGCCAGCCCCGCTCCCGCCAAGAAATAACCCCGAGCCCCACGCTCCTGCCATGGCCACCGTTCGCCTCGCCGATTACCGGCCGGCCCCCTGCCTGATCGCCCACACCAACCTCACGGTTGAGCTGTTTGCCGATCACGCCTTGGTGGAGGCCGAGTATCAGTTCGAACCCAACCCGGTTGCTGAGCCAGGCCCACTGGAGCTGCAGGGGGTGGAACTCGAGCTGCTGGAGCTCCAGCTCAATGGCGTGCCGCTGGCGGCTGAGGCCTACACGCTCGAACCCACTCGGCTGGTGCTGCATCAGCCGCCGGCGGAGCCGTTTTCCCTGCGCAGCCGGGTGCGGATTCATCCCGCGACCAACACCAGTCTGGAAGGGCTGTATGTGAGTGGTGGCATGTTCACCACCCAGTGCGAGGCGGTGGGCTTCCGCCGCATCACCTTTCACCCCGATCGTCCCGATCTGCTCAGCCGCTTCCGGGTGCGCATCGAGGCGGATCAAGCCAGTTGTCCGGTGCTGCTCTCCAATGGCAACTGCCTGGAGACCGGCCCCTTGCCCGAGGGCCGCCATTTCGCGGTTTGGGACGATCCCTTCCCCAAGCCCTCCTATCTGTTTGCCCTGGTGGCAGGCCAGTTGGAGGAGGTGCGCGATCAGTTCACCACCCGCAGCGGCCGCACGGTGCAGCTGCGCTTGCACGTGGAGCCCGGCGATGCGCCCTTCACGGCCCATGCGATGGCTTCGCTCAAGCGTTCGATGCTCTGGGATGAGCAGCGCTACGGCCTGGAATACGACCTCGATGAGTTCAACATCGTGGCGGTGCGCCATTTCAACATGGGCGCGATGGAGAACAAGAGCCTCAATATCTTCAATTCCAAGCTGGTGCTCGCCGATGCGGCAACGGCCACCGATGGTGAGCTGGAGCGGATCGAAAGTGTGATCGGCCATGAGTATTTCCATAACTGGACCGGCAACCGCATCACCTGCCGGGATTGGTTCCAGCTCTCGCTCAAAGAAGGGCTCACGGTGTTTCGTGATGCCAGCTTCACAGCGGATCTGCATTCCGCCGCGGTGAAGCGGATCGAGGATGTGTCGTTGCTGCGCAATACGCAGTTTCGAGAAGATGCCGGGCCAACGGCACATCCGATCCAGCCGGATCACTACCAGGCGATCGACAACTTTTACACCACCACGATCTATGAAAAGGGATCGGAGGTGATCCGAGTACTCCACACCCTGTTGGGTGAGGAGACCTTCATGCGCGGGATGGCTCTGTACGTGAGCCGTCATGACGGCACCGCGGCCACCTGCAACGACTTTGTGCAGGCGATGCAGGATGCGGCCGAGGAGGCCTGGGCCCAAGGGGCCGCCCTGCCGCGCTTCGATTTTGCGCAGTTTCGCCATTGGTACAGCCAGGCCGGGACTCCACAGCTGCAGATCGAGCGCCATTGGGATGGGGATCAGGGCAGCCTGCGCCTGCAGGTGCGTCAGAGCACCCCACCCACCCCTGGCCAACCCCAGAAGCAGCCCCTGGTGATTCCTCTGGTTTTGGGGCTGGTGGGCCAGGCGGGCGAACCGCTGCCGGTGCGTTTGCAGGGTGAAAGCGAGGAACAGGCCCGCGCGTCGTCGCTCAGCCACGCCTGGGGTGATGGCAGCCGGCTGGTGGTGATTGATCAGCCTGAGCAGCAGATCTGTGTGGAGGGCCTGGAGCCCTACAGCCACCCGCCAGCCCTCTCGTTGTTGCGGGGCTTTTCGGCGCCGGTGAAGCTGGAGCTGCAACGCAGCACCAATGAGTTGCTGCACCTGCTCGCTTGCGACAGCGACCCCTTTGCCCGCTGGGATGCCGGTCAGGTGCTCCTGCGTGAGGCGGTGCTGGAGCGGGCCTCCGGCTCCCCCAACGAAGAACTGGAAGAAGGCCTGGTGGCGGCCTTCGATCGGATCCTGGCGGAGGTGGGCCTGTGCGATTCCAACCGCAGCATGCTGTTGGCGCTGCCTGGTCTGCCAGAGCTCGAGGATGCGGCGGTGGCCGCGGCTGGCTGTTCCGATCCGCCGGCCCTGTTCCAGGCGTTGCTGGATCTGCAGCAGCGCTTCGGCACGGCGTTGGCTGAGCCGCTTGAGCACACGCTGGAGCGTTGCCGGCCCCAATGGCTGCTGGCCTGGCCCGATGGCGTCGGTGACCGCGATCTCACGGCCACGGCCTGGAGCTGGCGGGTGGCCGCCGGCGATGTGGGCGTGCGCGCCGAGGCGGCGGCGGCCGTGGGCGGCCCCTCGATGACCCTGGCCCGGGCGGGCCTTCGGGCCTTGCAATGCCAACACCCCCGAACGGGCGGCGGCAATGGCGGCCTTCCATGACCGCTGGCAGGAAAAGCCGGTGATCCTGGATGCCTGGTTCGCCCTGGAGGCCTCGGCACCTTTCGGTGATGGCGTGGCCCGGGTGCAGGCACTGCTCGAGCATCCGCGCTTCGATCCGGCAGCACCCAATTCGATTCGCGCCGTGTTGGGGGGCTTCGCCGGCAATGTGGCTCAGTTTCATGCGGCCGATGGCCGCGGCTATCGCTTCATGGCCGAGCAGATTGCGCAGCTCGATCAGCGCAATCCGATCACCGCCTCACGCATGGCCAAGCTGTTCAGCCGTTGGCAGAGCTACGGGCCCGAGCGCAGCGCCCGCATGCGCGAAGCCCTCGAGCAGTTGGCCGCCGCCACCCTCTCCACCAACACGCGCGAGGTGGTGGGGCAGTGCCTCGGGGCTGCCTAACGCCGAGGCGACATGGAGCTGTTGAACAGGTTCTGGTGCAATCGGCCCAGGGCCTGTTGGCGAGTGCTTCCGCCCTCGGGCCCGGCGTATTGGCCCCAGAGGCCTTCCCAATAGAAATAGATCACCCCATGGCCCCGCTCGGCGGCCAGCCGCACCTTCTCGCTCAGGGTGGGCATGGGTGTGGTGCGCCCGCCAAAGCCCGAGAGGATGCCGATCTCCACGGGGATCCCCCAGCTGCTGGCCTTCACCAGCGCCGGTTGCTGCAGATCGCGTTCGTATCCCTTGAGTGAATAGGCGTAGTTCTGCACCACCAGCTCATCGATCAGCCCGCCCAGGGCCCAGAGCTCCCAGTCCTGCAGCCAATGGTTGTAGGCAAAGCGGAAGGGTCCCGGTGACAGGCTCACATAGGGGCTGCCCTGGCCGCTGCGCTTGAGCGTGGCCCGCAACTCCCGCAGCAGTGAGCTCAGCTGTTTACGCCGCCACACCATCCAGGTGCGGTCGGTGTGGTTATCGGGGGGCTGAACGCCCTGTTCTCGCTCGTAGAGAGCGCGGGTATACGGGTCGTAGCCCAGCTCCACCGGCCAGGCGAAGTGGTCATCCAGCTGGATGCCATCCACTTTGCAGCGCTGCACGATCTCGCCGATCAGGCCAAGAAAGCGGTCGCGCACGCCGGGGTGGGCGGGGTTGAGCCACACCATGTCTTTGCCATGCATGCTCATGGCCGTGGTGCCATCACGCTTCTGCAGCACCCACTCCGGGTTCTGGCGCACCACGGCTGCATCCGCCGGCTCCATCAGGCCGTACTCAAACCAGGGAATCACTCGCATGCCGCGGCGATGGGCCGCGCTGGTCATCAGGCAGATGGGGTCGTGGCGGGCGCCCGATTGCAGCAGCGCCGGCTCCACCGGTGCCCAGCGGCTGCGGTGAAAGGTGGTGCCGCGGCTCCACACATTCGGGTAGAGGGTGTTGAAGCCAGCCTGTGCCAGTTCCCCCACAGCCCGTTCGATGCGCTGGGGCTGGTAGTAGAGGGGGCTGGGGCTGTTGGTGAGCCACACCCCCACCCGGCGCGAATCCGCCCAGGCTGCTGTGGGCAGCAAGCTGAGCAGCGCTGCTGCGATCCAGCACCGTTTCACGCCTTTCTGAACGCCCTTCCTCAACGGAACATCGAGCTCACGGAGCTCTCGTCGTGGATGCGCCAGATCGCCTCGCCCAGCATGTTGGCCACCGACAACACCTGCAGCTGCGGGAAGCGGCGATCGTCGGGCAGAGGAATCGAGTTCGTCACGATCACTTCCTCAAACAGCCCTGGAGCCGAGAGCCGTTCGATGGCGGGGCCGGAGAACACCGGATGGGTGGCGCAGGCGAGCAC
This sequence comes from Synechococcus sp. CB0101, assembly GCF_000179235.2. NCBI lineage: Bacteria > Bacillati > Cyanobacteriota > Cyanophyceae > Synechococcales > Synechococcaceae > Synechococcus > Synechococcus sp. CB0101. Next base: position 2,371,845 of record NZ_CP039373.1, on the reverse strand, counting down.
ACGGGTGGCGCCGTTCTCGCGCAGCAGCCTTGCGCCGGCGCAGATGGTGCCGCCGGTGTCGATCATGTCGTCGATCAGGATCGCTGTCTTGCCCGCCACGTCGCCGATCACGGTGAGGCTCTCGGCCACGTTGTGGCCGGAGCGGCGCTTGTCGATGATCGCCAGGGGCGCATCGTTCATCTGCTTGGCAAAGGCCCGCGCCCGTGCCACACCGCCCACATCGGGCGAGACCACCACCACATCGCCGAAGTCGCGGCCGGCGAGGTAATCCACCAGGACCGGTGAGCCGTAGATGTGGTCGCAGGGAATGTCGAAATAACCCTGGATTTGGGCGGAATGCAGGTCCATGGCCAGCACCCGATCCACGCCCGAAACCGTGAGCAGATTGGCCACCAACTTGGCGGTGATCGATTCGCGGCCGGCGGTTTTGCGGTCGGCGCGGGCGTAGCCGTAGTAGGGGATCACCGCGGTGATCTGGCGCGCTGAAGCTCGCTTGCAGGCATCCACCATCACCAGCAGCTCCATCAGGTGATCGTTCACCGGAGCGCAGGTGGGCTGGATCAGAAACACATCGCAGCCGCGGATGGATTCCTGGATCTGGATGTAGAGCTCGCCGTCGGCAAAGCGTTTGATCACGCGGGGGCCGTCGGGAACCCCCAGGTAGGCGCCGATCTCCCGGGCCAGGGCCTGATTGGCGGTGCCACTGAACAGCCGCAGCCGGCGAGTGTCATGGGCCACGTGCGCCTGATCGACCCGTTCTGCGGTCAGGAAACTGGTCACGGCGGCCGCTGGCGCGAACGGTGGAACCCCGATCGTAGAAGCCGCCCGGATCTCTGGCTGCGCTCGATCGATGACATTGCCCTCCCCCAGCGCTGAAATCCACCGGCCCGCCTGGCCTGCGCCGGGCCTGGTGCTGGTGGCCCCCGGCGGCGTGAGCACCGTTGCAGGGGCGCCCCTGGCGGCGTTGTTGGGCCTGCGGCCGCTCGCCTGGGGCGCTGAGAGCGTGCTCGATGCCTCTGCCGCCCTGGCCAGCCTGTCCAGCGAAGCCCCGGGTTGGCTGTTGCCCCTGGCGCTCGACCCCGGCGCGGAGTTGCCCCAGCCGGGGTGTTGGTGCGAAGCGCTGGGGGCCTGGCGGCAGGCCGTGGTGCTGCAGGTTCCGGCGGCGGCGGCGGGATCCGGTGCAGCCCGGGCCTATACCGCCCTGTTGCAGGCCGCTGGGGTGCCGCTGGTGGGGCTGGTGCAGCAGGGCGGGCCCTGGGATCAAGACCGCCGGCGGGCCGACGGATTGCCCTGGCTGGGGTGGCTACCGGCGGAGCCTCGGCCGGCCGGCAGTGAAGAGGAACAGGCGGCTGAGGCCTTGCGCCTGCATCTGCTGGCCCGCTGGCAGCTCAGTTCGGCCAGGGGCGCTGAGCTTGCGCATCCAGGGCTCTGAGCGGGCTCTTGGGCTGAACCGGCGGCCGCAGCGGCAGTGTGCGGAACTCCAGCCGTTCCCCGGGCCGCAGGGCGACGGCCAGCAGGCTCAAAGCCTCGGAGCGTGTGAGGTTGGTCTCCACCTGGCCCTGCAGCTGCTGGAGCAGATCAGGCAATTGCTGCAACTGCGTGCGCTGCCCCATCTGCCGCAACACGCTTTCCACCGCCATCTGCTGGCGGTCGCGGCGCCGCTCTTCCCCATCGGTTTCATCGCGGAAGCGCAGCAGTTGCTCCACCTGCTGGCCATCCATCACCTGCAGGCCTCCTTCGAGGCGAATCGTGTACTTCTGCGTTTTGTCGGTGTATCGCATGCTCCGGTCGGGGGAGAGCTCCACCCGGCCGATGCCATCCACCAGATCCCGCAGGGCGGCCCTGGGCAGCACCACGTAGCGATCGGGCTGACCTTTGGGCAGGCCCACGAGTTGGGCGGCTGCCCCGGCCACGAGGGCGGGCCCGCCGCGTTTGTAGAGAGTGCCGAGTGCCACCGGGAGCTTGTCGCCCGGCAGCTGCACGGCGGTTTCGACCGGCAGGCTGAGCAGTTGCAGGGGCCCCTCCGGATTCACGTGCACCAGCAGCAGTGCATCGCTGTTGGCTGGCACCGCTGTGCTGCCGTTGCTGAGGCGATCGGCATCGGAGCCGATCAGGAGCACGCTGATGGCGCGGTCCGGAGCCTCGGCCAGATCGGCGGCGCTGGGGGGGCCTTGCTCGCTGGCGCTGCGATCGCCCTCCGGCCAGATCACCCCGAGCAGCGCCAGGCTGCTAGCGAGGCCTAATCCAGCGGCCAGCAGGCGAAGGGCAGCCCGTTCACGGGTGCGGCGCTGCGGGCGTGGCTGGGCGGGAGCCAAAGCGGATGTGCGATCAACATTCCCTCCACTTTGACCGAGCTCCCCGGTTTTGTTGCCCTGGCGCCAGGCGCCCTCGATAGGTTGTGCAGCCAACCACCACCCCAGGGCGGCTCCGTTGACTTCCGCTGCTTCCCCATCAGGTGCCGTCGCGCCCCATGAGCGGGCCAAACCGCTGGCCAAGGGCAGCGTGTATCCCGCCAAAGACCTCTGCAGCCAGTGCGGCCTCTGCGACAGCCGTTGGGTGGCCTATGTGAAGGACAGCTGCGCCTTCCTCAACCAACGCTTTGACGCGATGGAGGCAGCGGCCCATGGCCGCAGCCGCGATCTCGACAACGAAGACGAGCTCTATTTCGGTGTGCAGCAGCGGATGCTCACCGCCCGCCTGCAGCAACCGCTCGACGGCGCCCAGTGGACCGGGATCGTGAGCCGCATCGGTGTGCGCGCCCTGGAAACGGGCCTGGTGGATGCGGTGCTCTGCGTGGGCCAGAGCGAAGACGATCGCTTCACCCCCGTGCCGCGCCTGGCCCGCACCCCCGAGGAGGTGCTCAGCGCCCGGGTGAACAAGCCCACCCTCTCGCCCAACCTCGAGGTGCTCGAGCAGCTGCCCGGCAGCGGCATCAAGCGTTTGCTTGCCATTGGTGTGGGCTGCCAGATCCAGGCCCTGCGGGCCGTGCAGCCCACCCTGCCCCTCGATGAGCTGTTTGTACTCGGCCTGCCCTGCGTCGACAACGTGTCGCGCCAGGGGCTGCAGACCTTCCTGGAGAGCACGGTCAGTTCACCAGACACGGTGGTGCATTACGAGTTCATGCAGGACTTCCGCATCCACTTCCGCCACAGCGATGGCCGCGAGGAAACGGTGCCGTTCTTCGGGCTGGATACGCCCAAACTCAAGGATGTGTTTGCCCCCAGCTGCCTGAGCTGCTTCGACTACACCAATGCCGGCGCTGATCTGGTGGTGGGCTACATGGGTGCCACCTTCGGCCGCCAGTGGCTGACGGTGCGCAACCCGAAGGGTCAGCAGCTGCTTGATCTGGTGGAGGCGGAACTGGACGTGGCGCCCGTGAGCAGCAGCGGTCAGCGCCAGGCGGCGGTGCAGCAGGGCATTGAGGCCTACGACAAAGCCGTGAAGCTGCCGATCTGGGTTGCCAATCTGATCGGGTTCTTCGTGGAGCGCTTCGGGCCCAAGGGGCTGGAATACGGCCGCTTCTCGATCGATTCCCACTTCACCCGCAATGCGGTGTGGCTGCGGCGCCATCACCCTGACAAGGTGGAAGCACACATCCCGGCCTTTGCCCGCCGGATTATTAGCCGCTACCGGCTTCCGGATTGATGCGCAGGGCCGGCGTTCTGCTTCACCCCACGGCACTGCCGGGCTCCCCGGTGTGCGGCAGTTTCGGTGCTGAGGCCCATCGCTGGCTCGACCTGCTGGCCGATCACGGCATCAAGGCCTGGCAGCTGTTGCCCCTGGCTCCTCCCGATTCGCTCGGTTCGCCCTACAGCTCCCCCAGCAGCTTCGCCCTCAACGCTTGGCTCCTCGATGCTGAGCTGCTGGTGGCAGAAGGGCTGCTGGAGCCGGCAGACCTGAGCGAGCTGCCCCAGGGCGGCGACTCGGCGCGGTTGGATCTGGTACGGGCCGACCAACGCGCCGAGCAGCTGGGCGCCGCCCTGCTCCGGCGTTACCCCCACTGGGAGCGGGCCCAGCGGGAGCGTTTCGCCAGCTGGCGCGATCAGCAGCGCACGTGGTTGGTGGATCACTGCCGGTTCTGGGTGCTGCGGCGGCGCTTTAACGCCCAACCGTGGTGGCAGTGGCCCCAGCCTCTGGCCTGCCGCCAGCGCTCAGCCCTGCGGGCTCTCGATGCTGAAGCGCAACAGCCGCTGTTGCAGGAAGCGCTGGTGCAGTGGCAGTTGCAGGAGCAGTGGCAGCTGCTCCTGGATCACGCCCGCGAGCGCGGCATTCAGGTGATCGGCGATGTGCCGTTCTATGTGGCGCATGACAGTGCGGATGTCTGGAGCCATCGCCGGCTGTTTTCGGCCGCAGCGGACGGCAGCTTGAGCCAGCAGAGCGGTGTTCCACCCGATTACTTCTCCGCCACGGGTCAGCTCTGGGGCACACCCGTATACCGATGGCCTCTGCACCGGCTCACGCGTTTTCGCTGGTGGATCCGGCGGCTGCAGCGGCAGCTCAGCCTGGTGGATCTGCTGCGGCTGGATCACTTCCGTGCCCTGGAGTCCGCCTGGTGCGTACCAGGCGGTGATCACACCGCTGAGCGCGGCATCTGGCGCCCTTCGCCCGGTGCCAGCCTGCTGCGCCGCCTGAGCCGCCGCTACCGCGGCCGGCATCTCCCGCTGATCGCTGAAGACCTCGGTGTGATCACCCCCGCCGTGGAAGCCCTGCGCGATCGCTATGGGCTACCGGGCATGAAGATCCTTCAGTTCGCCTTCGACGGCGATCCCCACAATCCCTATCTGCCCGCCAACTACCGCGGCCACAACTGGTGCGTGTACACGGGTACGCACGACAACGCCACCTGCATCGGTTGGTGGCAGCAGCTCAGTGATGATCAGCGCCACCAGGTGGAGCAGTTGCTGGGGCCCGTGCAGGCGCCAGGTTGGCAGCTCTTGGAGTTGGCCATGGCCAGTGAGGCGGATTGGGCCGTGGTGCCACTCCAGGATCTGTTGCACCTGGGCGATGAGGCGCGTTTCAACACCCCTGGCACCAGTTCCGGCAATTGGCTCTGGCGCTTGAGCGGGAGTGTGGATCAGATCACCGGTCCGCTCAAGGGGTTTGGGGAGCTGGCGCAGCGCCACCAGCGTTAGGGGTTGGTTTTGGCAAGGGCAGGCGGTATTGGCCGGGCTGCTTGCTGATGGGAGGCAGGGCCGCGCCATTCCAGAGCACGTCCGTGGCTTTCGGAACGGGATAGATGCTGAGCTCCAGGGGTGGTTCGAGTTGCCACACCAACTGCCCTTTGCTGCCGGTGAGCTGGGAGCGCTGGCCGTTGTCGCTGCGCAGGTTGATGGTGCTGGCCTGGCTGAGGTTGAGCTCCAGTACCCCCAGCTCAGGTTGCTCGGATCCGGCCTGCTGAAGCGCGTTGAGGGCTGTGCGGCCCACTCCGCGGCTGGCCTGTTGCAGGGGCCGCAGCTCAGGGAAGGCCCCCAGCAGGGTAGTGCCCGGGGCGGCGGGCTTGCGCTGTTCGGCGGCCGGCAGTGGGGCGATGGGATTGAGGCTGAGCAGGTTGGCGGCGGCCAACTGGCGTTGCTGCAGGTTCAGGGCGTAGATCAAGCCCAGGCAGATGCCTCCGTAGAGCAGGCCCCCCTGCCAGGTGCTGAACACATCGATCGAGCCCGGTGTGAAGCGCTTGAGCAGGCCTCCGCCTTTGCCGCGGGGGCCGTGCTGCGGGCTCTGGGGGGGCAGCGCCACATCCAGGCTGCCCGCGGGCAGGTCGAGGTGCTGCTCGATCAGGGGCAGCATTGTGCGCAGATAGGCCCCTTCCGGCAGACGATCGCGCCAGCCCCGTTCGAGTGCTTCCAGCACGGGCGTGCTGATCCGGGTTTCCAGGGCGAGTTGCCGCAAATTGAGGCCCCTGGCCTCCCGCTCCTGGCGCAGTCGTCGTCCCACGGCCAGCAGGGGGTCCTCCTGAGGCATGGCAGCCCCGTTCTCCCCCGCTCGCTGGCCGGCGCTTCGGCCCAACAGGCGGCCGAGGCGGGGCAGGCGTGGGACAAGCCTGGGCATTAAGGCCGGGGGTGGGTGTCAGGCCATTCTTGGGGATCCAGGCGTCTCCAGCGACCCTCTGGTAGCTCGCCCAGTTCGATCGATCCGATCGCCACCCGCTGCAGGTCGAGCACCGGATGGCCCAGGAGCTCGGCGGTGCGGCGGATCTGGCGGTTGCGCCCCTCGTGCATCACCAGCTGCAGCTGGGTGGCATCGTGCTCTTGATCCAGGCGATGCAGGGTCACCGGTTGGCTCGGTAGTCCGTCGAGGGGCACCCCACGGGCCCAGCGATCGAGCACGGTTTGGCTGGGCTGGCCGCGCACCCAGATTCGATAGGTCTTGCTGTGCTGGAAGCGGGGGTGGGTGAGCTGCAGGGTGAGAGCGCCGTTGTTGCTGAGCAGCAGCGCCCCGCGGCTGTGGAAATCGAGGCGGCCCACCGGGTGTAGCCCCTGACCCGAGGCCAATTCCGGGGGCAACAGATCCAGAACAATCGGCCGGCCTTCAGGGTCGTGGCAGCTGCACATCACACCCGCCGGTTTATTGAGCAGCAATGCCAGAGGCGGTTGCGCCGGGCGCAGCGGTTCGCCATCGATGCAGATGGCATCGCGCTCGGGATCAGCCCGTTCTCCTAGCTCGGCGGTGCGCCCATTCACACTCACGCGCCCTGCCCGCAGCAGGGTTTCCGCGTACCGGCGCGAGCCGAGACCGGCGGCAGCGATCAGCTTCTGCAGCCGCTCTTCGGGCATGGCAAGGGCCTTTGGAGCTTCATTCTGCCCAGAAAAAAGGTGGTAGGTTTACGAAACACCTGAGTTTCGTAAACCCGTCGCTTCATGCCCTCGCTTCCGGTGATCCGTTCCGAGCGTGATGCTGCTGCCCTCGCCGGCGGCACCGACTTGGTGCGCTCCTACCTCCGGGATATCGGTCGGGTGCCGCTGCTCACCCATGAGCAGGAGATCACCCTCGGCCGCCAGGTGCAGGAGCTGATGGCCTTGGAGGAGCAGCGCGAAGAGCTGCGTCTGCGCGCCGGTGGCGAAGACCCCACTGATGCCCAGCTGGCTGAGGCGGCGCAGCTTACCCCGCAACAGCTCAAGAAGCGCCTGCGCTCCGGCCAGCGGGCCAAGGAGCGGATGGTGGCGGCCAACCTGCGCCTGGTGGTGAGCGTGGCGAAGAAATACACCAAGCGGAACATGGAACTCCTGGACCTGATCCAGGAGGGCACGATCGGCCTGGTGCGGGGCGTGGAGAAGTTCGACCCCACCCGCGGCTACAAGTTCTCCACTTATGCCTATTGGTGGATCCGCCAGGGCATTACGCGGGCGATCGCGGAGAAGAGCCGCACGATTCGCCTGCCGATCCACATCACTGAAACGCTGAACAAGCTCAAGAAAGGCCAGCGGGAACTGAGCCAGGAGTTGGGCCGCACCCCAACGGTGACGGAGCTGGCGGAGTTTGTGGAGCTGCCGGAGGAGGAGGTGAAGGATCTGCTCTGCCGCGCCCGTCAGCCCGTGAGCCTGGAAACCAAGGTGGGCGACGGCGACGACACCGAACTACTCGATCTGCTGGCAGCCGACGGGACCCAGCCGGAAGAGCTGGTGGATGGCGAGTGCCTTCGCAGCGACATGCGTGATCTGCTCGATCAGCTGCCGGAGCTGCAGGGCCGGGTGCTGAAAATGCGTTATGGCATCGGTATCGAAGAACCGATGAGCCTCAGCTCCATCGCCCGCGAACTGGAGATGAGCCGCGACCGGGCCCGCAGCCTCGAGCGCCGCGCCCACGAGGAGATGCGCCGGCTCTCTCAGCAGATGGGTGCTTATCTGGCGGCTTGAGCGCTCGGCCTTCGGCCGGATCCTTAGAAAAACTGATCGAAGTTGTCGAAATCAACGGCACTGAAGGTGCCGTTTTCCACCTGCAGCATCAGCCGCTCCAGCTGCACCCACAGGGCTCCCGCGGTGGCCAGCGACAGCAGCAGGGCCACCAGGTAGGCTGCGCCGGCGGCGAAGCTGAACACCTGCAGGCTCCCTCCGATGAACAGGGTGATGCCCAGCACGATCCCCGTGTAGCTCAGGTTGGTTTCGAAGCAGCCAAGCGGCAAGAGTGCGAGGCGATCCTGCTTCCAGCCGTTCAGCTTGTCTTGCACCAGGCGAGCGAAGGTGAGTCCGCAGAGCACGCCCATCGCCAGGCCCACCCCCGCCACCACATAGGGCGGCTGCAGGAACGGCGCAAACTCCAGCAGGATTTCCTGGGCATCCAGGTCGCCGTAGTCGCCGCTGGCCATGTCCTGGGCGGCTTCGCTCAGGTTGATCGGGGCCAGAGACATCGCGGTGCGTTCAGGTGGCGCCGACCCTAAGCGGCCAGGGGATTGAGCCGGGTGAGCAGCTGATCCCGCAGACGCCGCACCAGGCGCTGGGGAGCAAAGGTGCGGCCCAACAGGTCCATCAGACCCCGCAGGTCTTCGGTATTGAGGCGGTCGTCGCGCACCAGGGTGAGCAGCAGCCGCTCTCGGATGCTGCGGCCTTCCTGACCCAGCAGCAGCTTCAGCCCTGCACCGGCCACGGGTAGCAGCTCAGCACCCACGGCGCTTTCATCGTTTTCCACCACTGCCAGCAGGCTTTCGAGCCGTTGCACCTGCAGGCGCCCGTCGCTATCGAACAACACCTCCAACAGTTTTTCGCGCATCTCGGCGGTGTCGCCCGCCAGCAGGCGCTTGGCCACGTAGGGATAGGCCACACGGATGATCCGGAAACTGGGATCGAGCCGCAGGGCCAGACCCTCCTGGCTCACCACGGCGCGGATGATCAGGGCAAACCGCGCCGGCACCCGGAAGGGATAGGCGTACATCAGCTCCGAGAAGCGATCGGTGATCGCTTTGAAGTTGAACGAGCCCACGTTGTCTCCCAGGGCGCCGCCAAGCACCTCCTCAAGGGCCGGCACGATCGGGGCGAGATCGGTGTTGGGGTTGAGAAAGCCCAGATCCACAAAATCTTGGGCTAGGGATTGGAAGTCGCGGTTGATCAGGTGCACCACCGCGCCGGTGAGGGTGAGGCGGTCGCTGTCGCTGATCGAATCCATCATCCCGAAATCCACATAGGCCAGATGGCCCAGGGCTCCGGTTTTGCCGGGCAGGGCAAAGAGGTTGCCGGGATGTGGATCGGCGTGGAAGTAGCCGAATTCCAGGAGTTGCTGCAGCCCGGAAATCACTCCCGTGCGGATCAACGAGGAGGGATCGAGGTCCTGCGCTTCCAGTTCCTGGCGCTGTTGCAGCTTGGTGCCTTCGATCCAGGTGGTGGTGATCACCCGCTGGGCCGAGAGGCTGCGGTCCACCCGCGGCACGATCACCGCGGGGTTGCTGGCAAACAGCCGGCCGAAGCGCTCCGCGTTGTCGGCTTCGCGGCGGTAGTCGATCTCCTCAAACAACGACCGCCCGAATTCATCGATGATGTCGCCGAGGCCGAAGCCGAGGTTGAGGGGCAGCAAGGGTGCAGCCATCACCCCCAGCAAGCGGATCAGCACCATGTCGCGGCGCAGTTGTTGGGTGAGGTTGGGGCGTTGCACCTTCACCGCCACCCAGCTCCCCCCCACCGGTTTGGCCCGATACACCTGGCCGAGGCTGGCGGCAGCCACGGGGTAATCGGGAAACTCCTCAAACAGCTGCTCCACCGGCGCCCCAAGCTCCTCCTCGATGGTTCGCAGGGCGATGGCGTGGGGGAAGGCGGGCAGGTTGTCTTGGAGCTTGGTGAGCTCATCGAGCCAATCGCGCCGCACCAGATCCGGGCGCGTGGAGAGGGCTTGGCCGAGCTTGATGAAGCAGGGGCCCAGGTTGGTGAGGGTGGTGAAGATGCGTTGGCCGAGCTTCTGCTGCACCTTCGGATCACGGCTGCCGCTCTGCAGCACCAACACCAGGGCGAGCCCCACCAGTTGGCTCACCAGCACCACCAGCCGGCTGATCAGGAGCCAGGGGCGCAGCAGCAGCCAGCGCAGATCAGCCCCCGGGTCGTAGCGATGGGCGGGGCTGCTCAACACAGGGGCGCACGCAAAGAAGGGCAAACTCTAAGAAGAACGCCCGAGGGGCCATGGCTCTGCTGGAGCGTCTGTTGGCGGCTCCGCCGCTTCTGCCCCTGCACCTGCCCGCCCATGGCCGGGGCCGCGCCTTGGCACCGGGGCTGCGCCGCCTGCTGCGGCAGACCCCGGGTAGCTGGGATCTTCCCGAATTGCCGGAGATCGGCGGGCCGCTCGAGACCGAGGGTGCGGTGGCCGAGGCGCAGGCTGCCGCCGCAGAGCAGCTGGGGGCAGAGCGCTGCTGGTTTGGCGTGAACGGCGCCAGTGGCCTCCTGCAGGTGGCGTTAATGGCTCTGGCCAAGCCCGGCGATCGGGTGTTGCTGCCGCGCAACCTGCACCGCTCACTGCTGCATGGCTGCCTGCTCGGTCAGTTGCGGCCGGTGCTGTTTGACCTGCCCTTCGATCCGGCCACGGGGTTGTGGCTGCCCCCGACCCCGGCCTACCTGGAGCGGCATCTGGCCGAGGCCCTGGCGGCTGGACCGCTGGCGGCGGTGGTGTTGGTGTCGCCCAGCTATCAGGGCTTGGCGGCTGATCTACCAGCCCTGGTGGCGCTGGCCCATCAACGCGGCTTGCCGGTGCTGCTCGATGAGGCCCACGGCGCCCACGGCGGGCTCGATCCCCGTCTTCCGGCTTCGGGCTTGGCCAGCGGCGCCGATTTGGTGGTGCAATCGCTGCAGAAGGCGGCGGGCGGTTTGGCCCAGAGCGCGGTGCTGCTGCAAGGGGCTTGCGCGGATGCCCAGGCCACTGCAGCCCGCAGCGAAGCGATCGAGCGGGCCTTGCTCTGGTTGCAAACCTCCAGCCCCAGCGCTCTGTTGCTCGCGGCGGCGGCCACAGCCTTGGATCACTTGCACAGTGCAGCAGGCGGGCGACAATTGGCCCGCGCCGTCGACACCGCCCTGGAGCTCAGGCGGCGGCTCGAGCAGGTGGGCGTGCCCCTGTTGAGCAGCGACGATCCCCTACGCCTGTGCGTGCACACCGCCGCGCTGGGCATCAACGGGCTCGACGCCGATGCCTGGATGATGGAGCGGGGCGTGATTGCGGAGTTACCCGAGCCCGGTTGCCTCACGTTTTGTTTGGGGTTGGCTCCACCGCGGCGGGTGCTGCGGGTGCTGCCGAGGCGTCTGTTGGCGTTGCAGAGCGCATTGGGAGGCCCCCCGCTTGCTGCCTTCTCGGCGCCGCCCCTGCCGCCGGTGGCGGAGCCGGAGCTGCCGCTTGAGCAGGCTTGGCGGGCGCCGCAGCAGCGGGTTCCCTTGGCGGCGGCCAGGGGCCGGCTGGCGGCCGAACCGCTCTGCCCCTATCCCCCCCGGGATCCCTCTGCTGATTCCAGGGGAGCGCATCGACGCCGCCCGGGCGGATTGGTTGGTGCAGCAACAACAGCTGTGGCCCGGCCAGATCGCGTATACGGTGAAGGTTGTGGCCGATTGAGAGCCGATGGGCGCGTCCGGCGATGGCCCCTTCCAGTGGGACTTCGTGACGCCTGGGCTGCCGGATGCCGCCTTTGCTGATGCGCCCGGCTTCAGCCCCACGCCCCTGGAATTGCGGGTGATGTTGCTGGCCCATCTGCGCCCCCGCCCCGATTCACTGGTGTGGGATGTGGGTGGCGGTACCGGAGCGCTGGCCTTGGAGATTGCCCGTTTGATGCCCGCCGGCCAGGTGCACACCCTCGAGCGCGACCCCGAAGCGATCGAGCTGCTCAAGCGCAATGCCCGGCGCTTCGGCGCCACCAACCTGCACATCCATGCCGGGGATGCCCCCGAAGGCCTCACCCAGCTGCCGCCGCATCCCGATCGGGTGTTGCTGGAGGTGGGGCGCCCCTTGCGGCAGGTGCTTGATCTGGTGTGGGAGGCCTTGGTGCCGCAGGGGCGCCTGGTGATCAGCACCGCCAGCCTGGAGGGCCTGGTGGATGCCACCGACACGCTGGGGCGTTTGGAAGCCCGCGACCTGCAGGTGGTGCAGGCCACGGTGCATCGCATGCAGCGCCGCGGTCGTCAGGCCAGGCTGGCCGCGGCCGAACCGTTGTTTTTGATCGCCGCCGAACGCCCTTGATCCCCTCGCCCCGATCCCGCACCTCTCCCCAGCGCCTGCTCAGCGGTTACGCCGTGGGGGCGTTTGGCTTTGTGGTGGTGGTGTTGGGGGGCTGGTGGTTCACCCTCGCTCTGGGGGTGATGGTGCACCTGGGGCTGCTGGAGTATTTCCGGTTGGCGCGCTTCAAGGGCATCCGCCCCGCCAGCAAAACCACGCTGGTGGTGGTGCAGTTGCTGTTGATCACCACGCAATGGGCCCATGGCGGCGATGCCCAGGCGCTTGGCTTTTCCGCCGATCTGGCGGCCGCGGTTCTTCCCCTCTCCGGAGCGGCGATCTGCGGCTGGCTGCTGCTGCAACCCCTCACCGGCAGCATCGCCGATATCGCCGCCTCAATCTTTGCGCTCTTTTATCTGGGCTTTTTGCCCAGCTACTGGATCCGCCTGCGCGATCTCACCGATCCGGCGCTGGCGCCGCGGCTGAGTGGCCTCAGCCAGGCTTGGCCCCATCTCAGCTCCGGCATGGTGCTGATGCTGATGGCTTGCTTTCTGATCGTGGCCACCGATATCGGCTCCTATGTGATCGGGCGCCGCTATGGCCGCCGGCCCCTTTCGCCGATCTCACCGGGCAAAACCGTGGAAGGGGCATTAGGCGGTGTGGGCTGTGCAGCGCTGTTGGGGGGGCTGTTTGCTGAGCTGCTCGGCTGGAATTGGGGCTGGGCCGTGGGGGCTCTGCTGGGGATGGTGGTGGCCCTGTTTGCCCTGGTGGGGGATCTCACAGAATCGATGATGAAGCGCGATGCCGGCGTGAAGGATTCAGGAGATCTGCTGCCAGGCCACGGCGGCATCCTCGATCGCATCGACAGCTATCTGTTCACCCCGGCGGTGTTTTTCACCGTGGTCACGCTGCTGTTGCCGTTGATTCGCTGAGGAGCCTCAGGGCGACACCCGCGCCCGGCCATGCAGCTGCAACACGCCGCCTTCGAGGTTGGCGTCGCGGATCTCGATGTTGGGATCGCTGGGGAGCGACACGCAGGGGCGACCCTCCACACCGCAGAGCTGCAGGCCCCCATCCACGGCACGGGGAACGGTTGCGCAGCGCTGATCCTGCGCCTGGAGCACCAGCTGGTCGCGCTCGATGCTCACGCTTTGCAAGGGGGTCAGGCCCAAGAGCCCATCCACCAGCTGATCTCCCAGGGGGCGCCAGTGCGGTGTGCAGAGGGAACGGCCCAGCCCGCCGGCGCTGAACACCACACTCCCCTCGATCTGGAACGGCTGATCAAGCTGCACCGCCTTGCCGCGCAGCAGGTTGCCCACTTGCACCTCGATCGCATCGCTGCGCAGCTCCACCCGCTCGATCTCCAGCGAGCTGTACACCACGCCCCTGGCCACCAGGCTCACGCCATCGAGGCGGCCGCGCAGCAGCCCCAGGCTGGATCCATGCAGCTGCAGCTCCAGGCTGTCGACCGCCTCGCATTGCTGGCGAATCCAGAACTGCAAGCCGCTGGCCAGAAGTTGCAGCACCGGGCTTGAGCGGGGTGTCTGCGTGTCGTCAGCCATGCCAGATGCGAGCCACGGTGGCGGGCTGGTCGATGTGGGGCAGATGCCCGCAGCACTCCAGCTCAGTGATCCGCTCTCCTAACAGAGCCTGTGCGGCGCGTTTCTGGGGTGGCCGCAGGATGCGGTCGTTCTGGCCCCAGAGCACCTGCAGGGGTTGCGGCGGTAGCGGATCTCCGCAACCGGCGAAACCGCCGCTGCGGGCAAAGGCCCCCAGGGCTCCTGCCCAGTTGGGACACGCCAGATGCAGCGAGGCGATTTCCAGCTCCGCAGGCCCCACATCCCGATCCGGCATCGCGAAAGCGGAGCGGCACAGCCCCCGGCGGATCGCGGGCAATCCGAGGAAGCGGGCTCCCAGCTGATCGAGCAGAGGCGGCACCGGCATTGGTTGGCCCGTTAGGCCGGCGGGGGCCAGCAGCAGCAATCGCTCGATCTGCTCGGGGCAGCGGCGTGCCAGCTCCACGGCCACCGAGCCGCCCATGGAGGCGCCGATCAAGCCCACCTGCACTGCTCCGCTGCGCCGGATCAGCTCCTGCAGCACCTGCTCGAGGTGATCGAGCACGGCCGCCGGGCCGTAGGGGGCGTTGAGGGGTCTAGGGCAGAAGCCGAAACCGAACAGATCCGGAATGAACAGCTGATGGTGCGGGGCCAGCAAGGGGGCCAGCCGCCTGAACTCCAAATGCGAGCTATCAAAACCATGCAGCGCCAGCAGCGGTGGCCCTTCGCCGATCACCGCCACCGGCCATGGGCCGCCTTCTAGATCCGGTAGAGACCACCACTGCACCGCAGCGGCAAGGGCCCGGCCGTCGGGATCAAGCAGGTGCTCAGCGGCGTGGGCCAGGAGTTCCTGGGGGGAGGCGGAGGGTGCCGTTGTCATCACGGATCAACCCTGGCTGGCGCTCAATTTGGCTTCGCTGCTGGTGGTGGTGCTCACCAGCGCGGCGAGCACATCGCTGGGTTGCACGTTGAAGGGCAGGTGATGGAGGTCGGATCCTGGCCGGCAGGCAAAGGCCGCCACTTCCTGGAGCTCGCTGAGGCTGGCCCGCTCCAGGCCGAGGTCGCCCAGGCTCACGGGCAGCCCCAGCTCCTGGAACAACGGCAGCAGCTGCCGGCGTGCCTGCCCCGCCAGGCGGTTGCCGCCGATCACCTCCTCCAGGCGCAGCTGCACCAGGATCCCGAAGCCCACCTTGGCGCCATGCAACTGGCCATGGCTGGCCTCCAGTTGGGTGAGGCCGTTGTGCACTGCGTGGGCGGCCACGGTCCGGCAGCGGGCGCCGCCGATGCCGCCGATCAAACCGGCCGTGAGGCCGCAGGCCTCGGCCACTCGTACCCACGCTTCTCCGCCTGGCTGGGCCATCGCCTCGCCGGCCTCCAACAGCAACTGATCGCGCAACACCCGTGCCATTTGCACCGCCTGTTGCACCATCCCATCGCTGCTGGCACCGCTGCTCACCGAGGCCTCGTACCACTTGGCCATGGCATCGGCGATGCCGCTGGCCAGGGTGTGGGCGGGTGCCTGGCGCACCAGGGCGTGGTCGAACACCAGCAGATCAGGGCAGCGCTCCAGGGCTACGTCGCCTTCAAAGGCCCCTTGGGCTGAATAAAGGTTGGCCAGGGCCGTCCAGCCGGCACAGGTGGCGGCGCTGGTGGGCACGGTGATGCAGGCCAGGCCATGGCGGAAGGCCAGCAACTTGCCCGCATCGAGCACCTTGCCGCCGCCGGCAGCCACCACGGCATCGCAGGCGTTGCTGCGCAGGATCGCGCTGATCCGCTCCAGATCGCTCTCGCAGCAGTCGTGGTTGAGCTCGGCCTCGCTCAGCGTGAGCCCCAGCTGCTGCAGATCCACGCCCAGCTGCCCGCGCAGTTGGCGGGTGGCCGGGCTGCGGCCCAGCAGCAGAGGCCGGCTGCAAAGCGTTTGGATCGCCGGCCACGACTCCTGCCAGGCCCCTTCACCCCGCAGAACAACCGCTGGAGCGATAGCGAGTTGCTGCATGGAGGTGCCCACGATCAGCCCAATTGCCAAGAGTCCACTGTAGAAGTGACGGGCGCAGCGCATTCGCTGGTCTCGCGATCAGGCATGGCACCTCCACTTCCCTCCGATCCGGGCCTGGCGGCCTTTGGTTCGAGCCTCACGGCCATCACCCTGGCGGAGCTGGGTGACAAGACCTTCTTTATGGCCTTGATCCTGGCGGTGCGTCACAGCGCCCGGCTGGTGTTTGTGGGGGCTTTTGCGGCCCTGGCCGCCGTCACCCTGCTGTCGCTGGGTGTGGGTTACGGCTTGCGGGAGTTGCTGCCCCAGAACCTGGTGCCTTGGCTTGCGGCGGTTCTGTTCCTGGGATTTGGCATCAAATTGCTCGTGGATGCCCAGTCGCTGGGGGCCGGCGCGGCTCAGGAGGAGGCCGAGGAGGCGGAAGAGGCGGTGAATGCCGCGGAGCAAGGCAACGGCCAGGGCGGTGCATGGGCCGTGATCTGGGAAGCCTTCGCGCTGGTGTTTGTGGCGGAGCTGGGGGATCGCACCCAGTTCGCCACGATCGTGCTGGCCACTGCGCCGGCTCAGGTGTTCAGCTTTGCGGGGCTCCTCGCCGGCACCCTGGCCGGGCACGCGCTGGTTACCTGGCTGGCGGTGGGGGCTGGTAAGTGGGTTGGCGGTCGAGTCAACGAACAGCTGCTCTACCGGCTCAGTGGTGGTTTGTTCGTAGCCTTTGGCCTGGTGTCGCTGCTGCAGGGCCTGGCTTCGGTGGCCGGCCGCTGATTCTTCGGCTTTCCCCCTGTCTACAGGGCCCGTTTGGCGTCAGATTGAGTGCAGTGGCGTGAGCAGGGCATGGCAAAGCGTGGATGGCGCACGCGCCTGGCCGACACCTTGATGCGTTGGGGTGCAGCGCTGCGGCCCCCCCAGCCGTTGCCACCAGCCCCCACCCGCATCAGCCTGCCTGCGGAGCCCCGGCAACCGGCCCAGATGAGCCAGCTGCCGGGCGTTCGCCCGCCGCTCTCGATTGAAAAGGCGGTGCGCAACCGCGATCTCACGGTGCTCAAGCGTGAAGCCTGCGATGCCCTCGCGGCGCTGGCAGCCGCCCATGCCCTGGTGACCTCGGCACGGCTTGGGCAGATCCAGAACCTGCGTACCGATCTGGAGCGCGGTGAGCTCGAAGAGCAGGATCTTGCCGACCTCGCCGGCGACTACCAGGCCTGGCAGAACGATCAGGTGCGTTTGTTTGATGCGTTGGCCCTGGTGCTGGGCATGGCGGTGCCGGAAGGGCGCGCCTTCGACCAGATCGACGAAGAGATGGTTGAAGCGGCCGAGGCGCATCTCAACGCCCTGGCGGCTGAATATCAGCGCCGTTTGCTGAGTGATCAGTTCGAAGCGGGTCAGAAGGAAGGCTGAGGGCGCTGAACCCTGGCCCGTATGGTGAGCCTTGATTAGCTGCTTTTCACTCAGGGAGGTCTCCGATGAGCATCCGCGTCGGCATTAACGGCTTTGGCCGGATTGGTCGCCTCGCCTTCCGCCGTGCCGTCAGCCTGCCGGATGTGGAGGTCGTGGGTATCAACGACCTCATCGATGTGGAGTATCTGGCTTACATGCTCCGCTACGACTCCACCCATGGGCGCTTCCAGGGTGATGTGCGTGTGGAGAACGGCCAGCTGGTGGTGAATGGCAAGGCTATTCGCATCACCGCTGAGCGCGATCCCAACAACCTCAACTGGGGAGCGGTGGGAGCCGACTACGTGCTGGAGAGCACCGGCTTCTTCCTCACCGATGAAGCAGCCCGCGCCCACATCAACGCTGGCGCCAAGCGTGTGGTGATGAGCGCTCCCTCCAAGGACGACACCCCCATCTTTGTGATGGGCGTGAACCACAAGAGCTACGCCGGTCAGCAGATCGTGTCGAACGCCAGCTGCACCACCAACTGCCTGGCCCCGATGGCCAAGGTGCTGCACGACAACTTCGGCATCGTGACTGGTCTGATGACCACCGTGCACGCCACCACCGCCACCCAGAAAACGGTGGATGGCCCTTCGGTGAAGGATTGGCGCGGTGGCCGCGGCGCCGGCCAGAACATCATCCCCAGCTCCACCGGCGCCGCTAAGGCCGTGGGCCGGGTGATCCCTGAGCTCAATGGCAAGCTCACCGGCATGGCCTTCCGCGTGCCCACCCCCGATGTGTCGGTGGTGGATCTCACCGTGAACCTGGCGAAGCCCGCCACCTATGAGCAGGTGAAAGCCGCCATGAAGGCCGCCTCGGAAGGCGAACTGGCCGGAATCCTTGGCTACACCGAAGACGACGTGGTGTCCAACGACTTCCTTGGCGAGAGCTGCACCTCGGTGTTCGATGCCGGCGCCGGCATCGCCCTCACCGACACCTTCATGAAGCTGGTGTCCTGGTACGACAACGAGTGGGGCTACAGCTGCAAGTGCATCGATCTGATGCGTCACATGGCCACAGTCGCCTGAGCCAGTAGCCAGGCCCAGAGGGGCACGCTGATCAGCGAGAACAGCGTGCTCCACAGCACCAGTTGCGCAGCCGGGAGTGACTCCCGGCTTTTTTGTGGGCTGGCTTCGGCCAGCAACAGCACCGACATCGCCGTGGGTGCAGCGGCTTGCAGCACCAGGGCATCGCGCAGCAGTGGTGCCCAACCCAGCGATTGCGTGACCACAAGAGTGAAAAGCGGAAGGCCCAACAACTTGATCAAAAGCGCGGGCCGTAGGCCTTTGGCTTCGATCCGCTGGCCGACCAGGAGGCCAAGCCGCATGCCCACCAACAACAACATCAGCCAAAGCACCAGCCGAGCCGGCCACCACAGCGCCGTGGCGATCGGCGTGCGCCACGGGGAGAGCAGCAACGGCAACGCCACCAGCAGGGCTTGAACCACCGGTGTTCGCAACAGCTGTTGCAGCAGCTGCAAGGGCCGTGCCCGCTCGCCGGTGAGCAGCAGTGGGCCCAGGCTCCAGGTCACCAGTGTGCCCACGAGGTCGTAGGTGATGCTGAAACTGAGGGCTTCCGGCGGCAGGAGTGCCAGCGCTACTGGGAGGCCGAAATAGGTCGTGTTGCCCACCACGGCACCGAGTTGCAGGCTGCGCCGCGGCAGTAGGCGTTGGCTGCAGGCGCGTTGCGTGATCAGCAAGCCACCTCCTGTGAGCCCCAGGCTGAACAGGGCCGCCTGCAGGTTGCCGCTGTGAACGCCTCCCTTGAGCAGCAGACCCACGAGGCTGATCGGAACCCCCCAGCGCAGCAGATGCGGTGCCAGGCGCTGGGGCAGCTGAGGCCACACGCGCCCCAAGGCCATGCCGCACAGCAGACAAGGCGCCAGTTCGAGCAGCAGCTGCAGCATCCCTTCACCCTGCCAGCCGTTGCCGTCCGCCGCTGACAGCGCTAACGCTGAAGCAGCTGCGGGCGCTGCGATGGAGGATCAGCCGATCACCCCCCATGCCGTGCCGGTGTTCGACGCCGAAGGCAACCTCACTTATATCGGTGACGACGGGCGCCGCTATGTGGTTGGCCCGTTGCCGGCGCTGGATGAAGCGCAGGTTGATCAGGTGATGCAACGCCTGTTGGCAGGCCAGGGGCTGTTCTCGGAGCTCGAGAGCCTCGCCAGCCAGTGGCTGGATCAGGTGTGCGGCCCGGATCTGAGCCGCGGCGCTGCTCTGGCTCTGTTGCTGTCCAGCCTTGAGATGGCGCTTGACCCCGGCGAGGACGATGCCGAGGCTTGACCCGGTTCGGCGCTCTGGTAACTTTTGAAGCCGCTCGCGAGTCGAAAGACCTGCAGCGGCGAACCGAAAACCCCGAGAGATCGGTGTTGTAGGTTCATCCAGCGGCTGAGAGGCCGCTTGGAACTGAAAGCCGAGCAGTCGGTGATGTAGGTTCAACAAGCGGTCGAGAGGCCGCTGATCCGAAAGCGAAGCCGAGCCGCGAGGCAGGTTTTGTTTTCTGGAGCACCTGGACAACTGAAACGTTTAGGAACTGACGCTTTCACTGCGTCAGCCGCCTGCAGGATCCACTCGAGAGGGTGTTGAGGCTGTGAGTGGTTGGCCGCAAAGAGCAGTGAAGGTGTGAGGTCCCGTCAAAAATTTTAAGTTGCAGAAGCCTGCTGCTTTACACGATCGATGACTCTCACGGTTGTTGGTTGTGTCGGTGTGCAGTTGGTGGAGCAACGACCGGATCTGAGATCCTGGAAAGTCGAGACGAAAGAAATTTTGTTTTGCACTCTTTGAACGCTTCTGTCAGAGGGAGTGGCTCCAACTGTGAGATCTGCGCCAGTGGATCGAGTGGGTGATGAGCAATTCAAGTTGAGATGATTTGGAACGGTTTACTGTTTTGAGTTTTTCAAGAGGACTTGAACTACAACGGAGAGTTTGATCCTGGCTCAGGATGAACGCTGGCGGCGTGCTTAACACATGCAAGTCGAACGAACCTTCGGGTTAGTGGCGGACGGGTGAGTAACGCGTGAGAATCTGCCCTCAGGAGGGGGATAACGGCTGGAAACGGCCGCTAATACCCCATATGCCGCGAGGTGAAATGAATTTCGCCTGAGGATGAGCTCGCGTCTGATTAGCTAGTTGGTGGGGTAAGAGCCTACCAAGGCATCGATCAGTAGCTGGTCTGAGAGGATGATCAGCCACACTGGGACTGAGACACGGCCCAGACTCCTACGGGAGGCAGCAGTGGGGAATTTTCCGCAATGGGCGAAAGCCTGACGGAGCAACGCCGCGTGAGGGATGAAGGCCTCTGGGCTGTAAACCTCTTTTATCAAGGAAGAAGATCTGACGGTACTTGATGAATAAGCCACGGCTAATTCCGTGCCAGCAGCCGCGGTAATACGGGAGTGGCAAGCGTTATCCGGAATTATTGGGCGTAAAGCGTCCGCAGGCGGTCTTGTAAGTCTGTTGTTAAAGCGTGGAGCTTAACTCCATTTCAGCAATGGAAACTGTAAGACTAGAGTGTGGTAGGGGCAGAGGGAATTCCCGGTGTAGCGGTGAAATGCGTAGATATCGGGAAGAACACCAGTGGCGAAGGCGCTCTGCTGGGCCATAACTGACGCTCATGGACGAAAGCCAGGGGAGCGAAAGGGATTAGATACCCCTGTAGTCCTGGCCGTAAACGATGAACACTAGGTGTCGGGGGAATCGACCCCCTCGGTGTCGTAGCCAACGCGTTAAGTGTTCCGCCTGGGGAGTACGCACGCAAGTGTGAAACTCAAAGGAATTGACGGGGGCCCGCACAAGCGGTGGAGTATGTGGTTTAATTCGATGCAACGCGAAGAACCTTACCAGGGTTTGACATCCTGCGAATCTTTTGGAAACAGAAGAGTGCCTTCGGGAACGCAGTGACAGGTGGTGCATGGCTGTCGTCAGCTCGTGTCGTGAGATGTTGGGTTAAGTCCCGCAACGAGCGCAACCCACGTCGTTAGTTGCCAGCATTTAGTTGGGCACTCTAGCGAGACCGCCGGTGATAAACCGGAGGAAGGTGTGGATGACGTCAAGTCATCATGCCCCTTACATCCTGGGCTACACACGTACTACAATGCTACGGACAAAGGGCAGCAAACTCGCGAGAGCTAGCAAATCCCATAAACCGTGGCTCAGTTCAGATCGTAGGCTGCAACTCGCCTACGTGAAGGAGGAATCGCTAGTAATCGCAGGTCAGCATACTGCGGTGAATACGTTCCCGGGCCTTGTACACACCGCCCGTCACACCATGGAAGTTGGCCACGCCCGAAGCCGTTACTCCAACCCTTGTGGAGGAGGATGTCGAAGGTGGGGCTGATGACTGGGGTGAAGTCGTAACAAGGTAGCCGTACCGGAAGGTGCGGCTGGATCACCTCCTAACAGGGAGACAACAACTGATCGTGATGTCTGAGTACTTTATTCTCAGGCCATGATCCTGTCATCTCGAAGGTCGATCGGTACCTCAACTTCAAGGTTGGGATGAATGGGATACCTCGGTAAGTCATTCATGCTCAAGTCTTGATTTTTAGTTCCTAAACGTTGTCTAGGTCACCCCATAGAGGGTTCACTTCCTGGGCCATTAGCTCAGGTGGTTAGAGCGCACCCCTGATAAGGGTGAGGTCCCTGGTTCAAGTCCAGGATGGCCCATGCCAAGGTCCAGCGATGGATCAATTGGGGGTTTAGCTCAGTTGGTAGAGCGCCTGCTTTGCAAGCAGGATGTCAGCGGTTCGAGTCCGCTAACCTCCACTAACATCTGAACTCCTGAAGCAGGAAGCAATTCTTGTGAGGTGAGGTAGACGTTGTTCGCTGATCAAGAGCACTCGAGAGATCGAGTGGAGTTCAGCCTCAGATCATTCCCCAGTCTTTGATCCAAGGATCAAGGTTGAGATGGTTGATCTGATGCTGGATTCAGCGAAGGAGCCTCGCGAGGGGCTTTTTCAATGAGATTCAGCAGAACCTTGACAACTGCATAGGTGAGTCTGGAAAGACAAAGCATCTCATAGAGGCGAGATGACAGAAGCTGCAAAGCTGATGTTATGTCGTGATTCTATTTTTGAGAGCCGAGACCTTCTAGCGTTCTTCCAACGGCGCCGAGCCGACGGGAGTCTGATCCTTATTTGCGGCAGAGCCGCTTGCGATTGGGAGACCGATCAATAGCGAAGCTGCTTGCCAAATTCGAGAGAATAGGCCTCAACAGCCTGAAGCGTTAGGAGGATTAATTTGGTCAAGCTACAAAGGGCTCACGGTGGATACCTTGGCACACAGAGGCGATGAAGGACGTGTTTACCTGCGATAAGTCTCGGGGAGCTGGAAAAACGCTTTGATCCGGGAATTTCCGAATGGGGCAACCCCTAGAACGGCCGCCTGAATCCATAGGGCGGTGCGAGCCAACCCAGCGAACTGAAACATCTTAGTAGCTGGAGGAAAGGAAAGTAAAAACGACTCCCTCAGTAGCGGCGAGCGAACGGGGAAGAGCCTAAACCGATGGTTTCGACCATCGGGGTTGTGGGACAGCAACGTGTATCAGGGAGATTAGAAGAAGCGTTTGAATGGCGCACCACAGAGGGTGAAAGTCCCGTATTCGAAAATTGAACTGAGCTAGCTGTATCCCGAGTAGCACGGAGCACGTGAAATTCCGTGTGAATCCGCGAGGACCACCTCGTAAGGCTAAGTACTCCTGTGTGACCGATAGCGCAACAGTACCGCGAGGGAAAGGTGAAAAGAACCCCGGGAGGGGAGTGAAATAGAACATGAAACCGTGAGCTTACAAGCAATGGGAGCCCGACTGATCGGGTGACCGTGTGCCTGTTGAAGAATGAGCCGGCGACTTATAGGCACTGGCAGGTTAAACCGGGAATGGTGGAGCCATAGCGAAAGCGAGTCTGAATAGGGCGATTGTCAGTGTTTATAGACCCGAACCCGGGTGATCTAACCATGGCCAGGATGAAGCTTGGGTGATACCAAGTGGAGGTCCGAACCGACTGATGTTGAAAAATCAGCGGATGAGCTGTGGTTAGGGGTGAAATGCCAATCGAACCCGGAGCTAGCTGGTTCTCCCCGAAATACGTTGAGGCGTAGCGTCTAGTGCTCCAGCAGGGGGTAAAGCCACTGTTTCGGTGCGGGCTGCGAGAGCGGTACCAAATCGAGACAAACTCTGAATACCCTGTGTGTAACTAGGCAGTCAGACTGTGGGGGATAAGCTCCATGGTCGAAAGGGAAACAGCCCAGACCGCCAGCTAAGGTCCCCAAATCAACGCTAAGTGATAAAGGAGGTGGGATTGCCCAGACAACCAGGAGGTTTGCCTAGAAGCAGCCATCCTCAAAGGAGTGCGTAATAGCTCACTGGTCGAGCGATCCTGCGCCGAAAATGAACGGGGCTAAGCGTTGTACCGAAGCTGCGGATTAAACTTGTTTAATGGTAGGGGAGCGTTCCATGTGGGGTGAAGCGTTAGCGTAAGCGGGCGTGGACTGCATGGAAGTGAGAATGTCGGCTTGAGTAGCGAAAAAATGGGTGAGAATCCCATTCCCCGAAACCCTAAGGGTTCCTCCGGCAGGCTCGTCCGCGGAGGGTTAGTCAGGACCTAAGGCGAGGCCGAAAGGCGTAGTCGATGGACAACAGGTCAACATTCCTGTACTGATCATGTTTTGGGAAGGGGGACGGAGAAGGCTAGCCAATCCGGATGTTGGTTACCGGTCCAAGCGTTCGAGGCGTTGAGAGCTGGCGAAAACAGCTTGAGCTGAGGCGTGAGTGCGAGCTTCTACGGAAGCGAAGTTGGTGACGTCAAGCTTCCAAGAAAAGCCCTATACCCGTTAAGGCATGATTACCTGTACCCGAAACCGACACAGGTGGGGTGGTAGAGAATACCGAGGGGCGCGAGGTAACTCTCTCTAAGGAACTCGGCAAAATGACCCCGTAACTTCGGGAGAAGGGGTGCCAGCGCGAGCTGGTCGCAGTGAATAGGCCCAGGCGACTGTTTACCAAAAACACAGGTCTCCGCTAAGTCGCAAGACGATGTATGGGGGCTGACGCCTGCCCAGTGCCGGAAGGTTAAAGAAGTTGGTCAGCGCAAGCGAAGCTAACGACTGAAGCCCCGGTGAACGGCGGCCGTAACTATAACGGTCCTAAGGTAGCGAAATTCCTTGTCGGGTAAGTTCCGACCCGCACGAAAGGCGTAACGATCTGGGCGCTGTCTCGGAGAGAGGCTCGGCGAAATAGAATTGTCTGTGAAGATGCGGACTACGTGCACCCGGACAGAAAGACCCTATGAAGCTTTACTGTAGCTTGGTATTGTGCTCGGGCTCGCAATGCGCAGGATAGGTGGGAGGCTTTGATCCATTGCTTGTGGGTGATGGTGAGCCACTGGTGAGATACCACTCTTTGCGAGCTAGGGTTCTAACGGTCACCCGTTATCCGGGGACCGGACAGTATCTGGTGGGCAGTTTGACTGGGGCGGTCGCCTCCTAAAAGGTAACGGAGGCGCGCAAAGGTTCCCTCAGGCTGGTTGGAAATCAGCCGACGAGTGTAAAGGCAGAAGGGAGCTTGACTGTGAGACCTACAAGTCGAACAGGTACGAAAGTAGGCCTTAGTGATCCGACGGTTCTGCGTGGAAGGGCCGTCGCTCAACGGATAAAAGTTACTCTAGGGATAACAGGCTGATCTCCCCCAAGAGTTCACATCGACGGGGAGGTTTGGCACCTCGATGTCGGCTCATCGCAACCTGGGGCTGAAGTCGGTCCCAAGGGTTGGGCTGTTCGCCCATTAAAGCGGTACGCGAGCTGGGTTCAGAACGTCGTGAGACAGTTCGGTCCATATCCGGTGCATGCGCAGGAATATTGAGAGGATTTCTCCCTAGTACGAGAGGACCGGGAGGAACGCACCTCTGGTGTACCAGTTATCGTGCCAACGGTAAACGCTGGGTAGCCATGTGCGGAGTGGATAACCGCTGAAAGCATCTAAGTGGGAAGCCCACCTCAAGATGAGTATTCCCATGGCTTAAGCCAGTAAGGTCACGGGCAGAACACCCGTTGATAGGCTCTATGTGGAAGCGCAGTAATGCGTGAAGCAGAGGAGTACTAATAGACCGAGGGCTTGACCAAACCTCAGCTCTCAAACCTTGAAAAAGGCGAGATCTTTGTCTTCTAGAGCGGACCTCCAACACCTGCGTCAGCAGGCAGACGGACTGGTCTGTAACCTATGCAGTTCTCAGGGTTCACCTGAGAGCGAAGAATGCTTTGAAAGCTTGTCACCCAAGTTTTCTATCCTGGTGTCCATGGCGCATTGGAACCACTCCGATCCATCTCGAACTCGGCTGTGAAACGATGCAGCGCCGACGATATTTGGGGGGTAGCCCCCTGAGAAAATAGGTCGATGCCAGGTAAAACATTCTTTGCTCTAACCATCTCCCGCTTTCCGTTGCTGCTGTTGATCAGCCGACTGGAGTGATGAGACAAAAAAAGCCACCCGACGGGTGCTTTTTTTGTCTCTATACGTAAGTTGGCAGGACTCGCTTTTTCTGCTATAAACCTTCCTGCAGCAAATCTGTCCGCTGTGGATCCCCTTTTCCAGTCAGTTGCAATCCCCGGTGTTGAGGAGCAGGGGATGATGGGCTTGCGTGGCTGGGAGGAGGCGCATTCAGGATCGTCTGCGTTACTTGGCGGGGGGGGCTGGATGCAGCTTCTGCTGTTGGATCCCCTACGATCGATGGCCTTAGCGAGGTTGGCGATTCTGTTTTTGTAACTGACGGCCGCGATCCCCTGACCGGCATCGGTGATTCGGGTTCTTCATTGAATCCGCCAGCTGCGGTATTGAGGCGTCTTAAGCGTTATGCGTTCGATTTGTCAATTGACGTTAATGGGATCAATCTCTCGTCGCGGGGGGATGTGCAGGCTGGTCGTAAGTTCAATGTCAAGTCAACGATAGACGGCGAATCTACGCGCTTTGTAAGAGAGGGCGCCATGACTTACGCTAATGCGCGTTCGCTTGGTGCAAAGGGTAGGAAATGGGTTGAGGTCGACGAGGGTGATCTGGATTCGGCTGATGTCTCTGTTGCTCTGAATAGTTTGACCACGGGGCTGACTGCTCGCAATGCCTTGTCTGCTCTGAAGCGGGCTCTTGATTGGCGTCTGGTGGGCAACGATGGAGATCTCAAGAAATACACTGCCTATTTGGATCAGGCCACCTGGGCGTCGATGCTGCCCCTTTCCGACTTGGCTGCTGCTGAAATGGGCGGATTGCCGGCCGCTGATGGTGCGGAGCCGATTGCGATTGAGGTGTGGGTCAGCAAGTCCAACCGCTTGGCTAAGGTTTCTAGTGCGGCTGATGGTGTGGGTTCAATCAACCTCAATCTGATTCAGCTGAACCGTAAGGATATCAACGTGCCCAGCCAGAAGCAAGTGGGTGATCTTGAGTCTTCCTCCGGTCGTTATTTGTTTGCCGATGGTGCCGATGGAAAATCTTCCTCCATAAATGGTGGTGATGCAGGAATTATTTATGGGGATGGAGGTGATGCCATCACCGGTGGACGTGGTGGCAACGCCGGCTGGATTGGCGACGGCGGTCTGGGCGGTACGGGTCTTGATGGCGGGGCTGGTGGCACGGGTGGAGCCGGTGGCCTGTTGCTCGGCGATGGCGGTCAAGGCGGACAAGGCAGCACCGGTGTGACCGGTAGCTCTGGCGCAAGCGGTGGTTTTCAACAAGGTATTGGTCTTCCTGGCGGTGACGGCGGATTCGGCGGCACCGGCGGATCCGGTGGGTTGGGCGGAGAAGGCGGTCAGGGTAGCTTGATCTTTGGTCGTGGCGGCACCGGCGGTACGGGGGGCACCGGCGGTACGGGGGGCACCGGCGGGATAGGTGGTCAAGGTGGCGCGGGTGCTGCTGCAACCACGGCTGGCGGCGCTGGTGGCAACGGTGGTGATGGTGGACGCGGTGGCAACGGCGGCAGTGGTGGTCTCGGCGGGGAAGGCGGGGAAGGCGGTCTTGGACGCTATGTGTTTTCTGTCTTGGCCGGTGGCACTGGTGCTACTGGCCAAGACGGAAATGGTGGAGCCGGCGGCACCGGTGGTGCCGGTGGTGTTGGCGGCAGTGGAGGTAATGGAGATGCCACAACTCCCAATGGCGGGCGCGGTGGCAACGGTGGCAACGGTGGCCTTGGCGGCTCCGGGGGCACCAACGCCACAACCGGTACGGCTGGTGACGGAGGCAACGGCGGCAACGGCGGTCGCGGGTACTCCCCGACCGGGGACCGCGTCTTCTATGCGCCCAACACGGCTGGTCAGGCCGCCCCGGAACTGGCGATCACCGGAACCGCCGGCACCCAGGTGGTGCGGGTCTCCCTGGTCGGGGCGCCGACCGGCACGACGTTCTCCCTGCCGGTCACGGCGGGCCTGACCGCTTCCTACGGCTACACCCTGGCCGGGCAGAAAACCGAGGTCTACTTCACTGGCAGTCAAGCCGACATCAACACCGCCCTCGCGGCGATGCAGATCACCACCGGAGCGACCCTGGGCAACTTCTCCTTCGACGTTCTCTCGCTGAACAATCCGGCCAACACCTACTTCTGGCCGGAGGGGCCGACGGCCCCTGGGCAATCTCCGGGAAGCCGCTTCTACCAACTTGTTACCGGCAGCTTCTTCTGGTTCGGCGCAAATGCCGGCGGCCCCGGCGTCTCGCTCAACGGGCAGAATAGCTATCTGGCGACCATCACCAGCGCGGCGGAGGACGCCTTCGTCGCGACCTACATCCTCGGTAATGGCAGCCAGTGGCTGGCCGCCTCCGACGCTGCTGTCGCTGATACCTGGAGATGGACCCAGGGTCCAGAGGCCGGCACTGATTTCTGGTCGGGTGGCCCTTCAGGCGGGGGCGGGACCACCCTGCCGCCGCTCAACTATGCGAACTGGGCGGCCGGTCAACCAATTGGTGCCGGGAGCGCCGACTATTTGCTACGGCTCGCCGATGGAACGTGGACCGCAGTTAACGGCGCGTTCACCACTCCCGCAGGCCAAAACGGGTACATCCGCGAGTGGGGTGGGGGGGGGTGCGTCGTTCTCCGGTGTGTCGGATACGGAAGCAGCGGCGGTGGATGCCGCGGGCACCGGTGGTGCCGGTGGTGCCGGTGGTAACGGCGCCATCACCGGCACGAGAGGCTCCGCGGGTGCTAACGGTGCGATCGGTTAGTTCGGCAGCCGCCTTCAGCTCCGGAGCCTCAACCGCTCCAAGCGCAGCCGGCGGTGACGGTTGCCAAGGTGGCAGCACAGCCGCCAACGGGTACCCAGGTGCGAATGGCTGATCACGCGGACGCAGATACGAGGCTCTCAATTTGATTTCATCATGCAAAAAAAGTTTACCGAACCCGCCTGAGTCTGACATTTGATTTTTGGCATCACGTTCACTGATGTCAGGGGAGTGCCGCGGCCAAACAGTCGCGATTCATGAGTGATTCAAAGAGCTCGTGAGCGAATTGTTCGCGGTCTGCCTTTCTACGGCTCGCGTCTGAAGCGGCCCCGGCGAGGATGTTACGGATCGTGCGGCGATTGTTCGCCCGTCGCACGAAGCTCAGCTGCTCAGAGCTCAGGGTCGTGCTCCAGCCGGGAGGACTGATGCTCTGGCCATCGAGCCTGCAGCAGTAGCGAAATAGCTGCACGGCAACGAGCTAGCACCCCATTGTCCAATCGATTAGATATGACTCTGGTGGTCGTTCTGGGTGGGACGCTGTAATAAAAAAATGGCAGCCATTGCGGTGGTTGATCCGCCCCATCGCAGGCCATTGTTGTTCTTTTGGGAGAGCCGCGACCGCGCTGAGAAATGAGTCGCCTGTGGCCACCGTGGGCTCCTACGACGACTTGAAGAACCATTCCTGAGGGACTACTAGGGCGCACGCGTCGACTAGCTCGTGTCAGTCGACAACGGCGCAACTGTGATCGAGGCCCTGGAGAAACGCGTCAACAAGACCCGCATCAAACTGCAAGTCGGGAGCGACGGCGAGGCGGCTCCGCTTTGCCCACCTACTCGATGAGCAGCCGGTGGAGTTCGAACTTGTTGAGTGCGTATTTCTGTTGGAGAAAGAGGTGATGGTCGAGCGATGCGCGCTCACGTCAATCGGTACCACCCGCACAGCTGGGTTGGTGGTAGCGAATACTGCAGCTTGATTGCTGCCGCAGCCTGCGATCAGGATGTCGAGATCAGCGCGATAGTCGCGATCAGGCCAGAACAGGGGATGCGCGTGGCTGGGATCAAACCATTGCCAGTTTGATGCCAGCCAAGGGGCAAATCCTGGATGGGTTCTGGGTAAACCCATATCTCGTACTGCCCGGCTACAACATCCGAAAGGGGATGCGACATCGGTTACAGGAGCTTGGATCAGACCCCAGCCCCAGCCAGTGCGGGAATGGCGGCTTCGCCTTGCTTGCGGATGACAACTTGCTTGTTGTCGTCCACATCCACAACGGCACTGTCGCCTTCGCCGATGCGACCGGAGAGGAATTCTTCGGCCAGGGAGTCTTCGAGCAGGCGCATCACGGCACGACGCAGTGGACGGGCGCCGTAGCTGGGGTTGTAGCCCTCCTCCACCAGTCGCTCTTTGAAGGCCTCGGTGACGGATAGGTGGATGCCCTTCTCGCTCATGCGGCTGAACACTTCCTTGAGCATGATCTCGGCGATCTCCTTGACTTCGTCGCGGCTGAGCTGACGGAAGACGATGATTTCGTCGAGACGGTTGAGGAACTCAGGGCGGAAGTACTGCTTCAGCTCTTCGTTCACCAGCGAGCGGATGCGGTTGTAGTTGGTTTCTTCCGCATCGGCGCCGGAGAACTCGAAGCCGAGGCCGCCGCCACCCTTTTCGATCACCTTCGAACCGATGTTCGAGGTCATGATGATCAGCGTGTTCTTGAAATCAACCGTGCGGCCCTTGGAATCGGTCAGGCGACCGTCTTCCAGGAGTTGCAGCAGCAGGTTGAACACATCGGGGTGGGCCTTCTCGATCTCGTCGAACAGCACCACGGTGTAGGGCCGGCGGCGCACAGCCTCAGTGAGCTGACCGCCTTCGTTGAAGCCCACATAACCCGGAGGTGAACCGATCAGCTTGCTGACGGTGTGGCGCTCCATGAACTCCGACATGTCGAGGCGGATCATCGCCTCTTCGCTGCCGAAGAAGTAGGCCGCGAGCGACTTGGTCAGCTCAGTTTTACCCACACCAGTGGGGCCGGAGAAGATGAAGCTGGCGATCGGGCGGTTGGGGTTCTTCAGGCCCACGCGGGCGCGGCGGATGGCGCGTGACACGGCCTTCACCGCTTCGTCTTGACCGATCAGGCGCTGGTGGAGGGTTTCCTCCATGTTGAGCAGCTTGGCCGACTCGCTTTCGGTGAGCTTCTGCACCGGCACACCGGTCCAGGAGGCCACGATCTGGGCGATGTCTTCCTCCGTCACCATCGGGGTGCGGTCATCAGCCGGGGCTTCGGCCACAGCGGTGGCTGCGGGAGCCGAGGTCTCGGCAGTGGCTTCGCTGCCGGCTTCGGCCACTTGCGCCTCGGGCTCTTCCTTGCGGGTCTGCAGGATCGAGCGGATCTGGTCGCGCAGCTCCACTTCCTTATCGCGCAGCTCGCCGGCCTTGGTGAAGTCCTGCTCGCGAACGGCGTCTTCCTTTTCCTTTTGGACCGCGCGCAGTTGCTTGTCGACCTCCTTGGCGGCCGGGGGCAGCTTCGAGTTCATCAGACGCACGCGGCTGCCGGCTTCATCGATCAGGTCGATGGCCTTGTCGGGCAGGAAGCGATCGGAGATGTAGCGGTCGCCCAAGGTCGCAGCGGCCACCAGGGCCTCATCGGCGATCGTGAGGCGGTGGTGCGCTTCGTAGCGCTCCTTCAGGCCCCGCAGGATCTCGATGGTGTCGTCAACTGACGGCTCACCCACCTGCACCGGCTGGAAGCGACGCTCCAGGGCGGCATCGCGTTCGATGTGTTTGCGGTATTCATCCAGCGTGGTGGCACCGATGCACTGCAGCTCGCCGCGGGCCAGGGCTGGCTTGAGGATGTTGGCGGCGTCGATGGCGCCTTCGGCAGCGCCGGCGCCGATCAGGGTGTGCACCTCGTCGATCACGAGGATCACGTTCCCGGCACCCCGGATCTCCTCCATGATCTTTTTGAGGCGCTCCTCAAATTCACCGCGGTACTTGGTGCCGGCCACCAGCAGGCCGATATCCAGGGTGAGAACGCGCTTGTCTTCAAGGATGTCGGGCACATCGCCGGAGTTGATCCGCTGGGCGAGGCCCTCGGCGATGGCGGTTTTGCCCACGCCGGGTTCGCCGATCAGCACGGGGTTGTTCTTGGTGCGGCGACCCAGGATCTGGATGACGCGCTCGATCTCGTGCTGGCGGCCCACCACCGGGTCGAGCTTGCCGTCGGCGGCCTGTTGGGTGAGGTTGCTGCCGAACTCGTCGAGGGTGGGGGTTTTGGTGGACCCTTTGCCGCCGCCACCGCCGCTGGCTACCTCGGCGGTTTCGCCGAGCATGCGGATCACTTGGGTGCGCACCTTCGCCAGGTCGACACCCAGGTTTTCGAGCACACGGGCGGCCACGCCCTCGCCTTCTCGAATCAGGCCCAGCAGCAGGTGCTCGGTGCCGATGTAGTTGTGCCCGAGCTGGCGGGCTTCTTCGAGCGACAGCTCCAGCACCCGTTTGGCTCTTGGCGTGAACGGGATTTCAACGGCCACGAAGCCGGAGCCGCGCCCAATGATTTTCTCCACTTCAACGCGGGCATCCTTGAGGTTGACCCCCATCGACTTGAGCACCTTGGCGGCCACGCCGGTGCCTTCACCGATCAGGCCCAGCAGGATCTGCTCGGTGCCCACGAAGTTGTGCCCCAGGCGGCGGGCCTCCTCTTGGGCCAGCATGATCACCTTGATGGCCTTCTCGGTAAACCGCTCGAACATGGGCGGGGCCTGTTGCGTGTACTCCCAACTTATCAGGGTTGGCCTGGGGAGTGTGGTGTGAAGCTCGGATCCGTCAAACCCACTGCTGCAACTGCGTTCTAGGCGCGTGGTTTCAACAACTCAAGCTGCACACTTCTTCGGTTGTTCGCATCAGGAATGGGCGGCAATCCGAACCTGTTCCATGTCCTGTAAGCCTCTCCATTGGATCAGGGCATCGTCTCCATTGCGGTAGTAACCGCGACGGATGCCCGCGGTGTTGAAGCCGCTGCGCCGGTAAAGGGCCTGGGCGGCTGTGTTCGATCCGCTCACTTCCAGCGTGGCGTTGATCGCTCCGAGCAGCCAGGCTTCCCTTAGCAACGCCATCAACACCCGCTCCCCATAGCCCCGGCGCCGTTGATCGGGCATCACCGCCACGGCACCGATCTGCAGTTCATCAACCACCAGCCAGCCGCTGGCAAGGGCGATCAGGCTTGGGCCCCTGAACAAGCCCATGCACACCCGATGGGTGTGGCTTAGTTCCTCTTGCCATTGCGCTTCGGTCCACAACCCGTTGAGGCTGGCTTGATCGAGGGCAACGCAAGCGCTCAGCTGCTCTGGCCCAAGGCGCCGGGATACGGGCTCGTTGGTGGCAGGGGGCTCTGTCTCGAATGACACCAGGCGAGGGAGGTGCTCTTCATAGGATCGCCCGATGACCAGTACCCGTGAAGCTGCCCCCGCAGCGGACATCGCCGCCGACCTGCGGCCCTACGAGACTGCGCGCGATGTGGCCAGCCCCAATCGCAACCTCACCCCCGTTACCACGGCCATCGACCCCGAGGGTCGCCTGGTGGTGGGTGGATGCGTGCTGAGCGATCTGGCCCGGCGCTACGGCACACCGTTGTATGTGCTCGATGAGGCCACCCTGCGCGGCACGGCTCAGGCCTATCGCAAGGCTCTGGCTTCTCACTACCCCGGCTCAGCCCTGGCGCTGTACGCCTCCAAGGCCAACAGCAGCCTGGCGATCACAGCCGTGGTGGCCTCTGAAGGTCTGGGCCTCGATGCTGTGTCCGCCGGTGAGCTGCTCACGGCTGTGCAAGGCGGGATGCCGCCAGAGCGCATCGTGTTCCACGGCAACAACAAGAGCCTCGAGGAGCTGCGCCTGGCGGTGGAGCTGGGGGTGACGGTGGTGGCCGACAACTGGCTCGACATCGAGCAGCTCGCCAGCTTGGAGATGGCCCAGCCTGTGCGGCTGATGCTGCGCTTCACCCCGGGGATCGAGTGCCACACGCACGAATACATCCGCACCGGCCACCTCGACAGCAAGTTCGGCTTTGATCCCGACCAGCTCGAAGGGGTGCTCCAGCACCTAAAACAGTGCAGCTGGGCCCAGGTGAGTGGCTTGCATGCCCACATCGGCTCGCAGATTTTTGAGCTGCAGCCCCACCGCGATCTCGCCGCGGTCATGGCGGATGCCCTCAAGTTGGCCCGGGAGATGGGGCATCCGGTGAGCGATCTCAACGTGGGCGGCGGCCTGGGCATTCGCTATGTGGAGAGCGACGATCCGCCGTCGATCGATGCCTGGGTGCTCACCGTGGCTGAAGCCGTGGCAGCGGCCTGTCAGGAGCGGGGCCTGGATCTGCCCCGTTTGCTGTGTGAGCCCGGCCGCTCCCTGGTGGCGACCTCGGGCGTCACCCTCTACAGCGTGGGCAGCCGTAAAGACATTCCCGGCATTCGCACCTATCTGTCGGTGGATGGCGGCATGAGCGATAACCCTCGGCCGATCACCTATCAATCCCAATACACCGCTGTGCTCGCCGATCGGCCTGAGGCTGAGCCTTCCGACAGCGTCACCCTGGCGGGCAAGCACTGCGAATCTGGCGACGTGCTGCTGAAAGATCTGGCGCTGCCGCCCGCCACCAGTGGCGATGTGCTCGCCGTGTTTGCCACCGGCGCTTACAACGCCTCGATGTCGTCGAACTACAACCGCATCCCCCGCCCGGCGGCGGTGATGGTGCACAACGGCCTGTCTGAGGTGGTGCAACGCCGGGAGCAGCCGGAAGACCTGCTGCGCTACGACGTTCTTCCCGAGCGGCTGCGGCCGGTAGCCTGAGCGGCAGGTTGGAGCGATTCTGAGGGTGTTCGGGGCGTTGGCCGGAATCCAGCTGGGAGCGGTGCTGGATCTCCTGCTCGCCACCGCCCTCGGCATGGTTCTTCTGGCGCGGGTGAACGAGCCGCGCACGCTTTGGTTGCTGCGCGGTTACCTCACCCTCGTGGCTCTGGCCTGGGTGGTGCAGCGCTACGCCAACTTGCCGCTCACCAGCAAGCTCGTGGATGCGCTGGTGATGGCTTGCAGCCTGGCACTGGCGATCCTCTGGCAGGGAGAGCTGCGCCGGTTGATGGAGCTGCTCGGGACCGGCCGGCTGGATGTGTTGTTTGGCAGTCAGCGGGGCGACAAGCTGGCGTCAGGATCGGCTGCCGTGCTGAGTGAAGCGGCGGGCCGGCTCTCGCAGTTGCGGCGCGGCGGTTTGATCGTGGTGGACCTCGGCAGCGATCTGCGCCCCGAAGATTTCCTCAATCCCGGCATTGCCCTGGATGCCCAGTTGTCGGCAGACCTGTTGCTCAACCTTTTCGCCGTTGACACCCCTCTCCACGACGGCGCCGTGCTGGTGAAGGGCAACCGGATCCTGTCGGCGGGGGTGATCCTGCCGCTCTCGCGTCAGGGCCTGAACCGTTACGGCACGCGCCATCTGGCGGCACTGGGCATCACCGAACGCTTTGATCGCTGCCTTTGCATCGTGGTGTCGGAGGAAACGGGCACCCTGTCGATGGCCCGTCAGGGCCGGCTGGAGCGGCCGCTCACCAGCAGCCGGTTGCAGGAACTGCTGGGTGAATCGCTAGCCCAGAGCAGCAAGCCAGCGGCCAAAGGGGGCGGGCGTAGCGTGGCGATGGATAAGGCTGAACCCAACTCATGAGTCGCTCCCTGGCGACCGCTACTGCTGTCCAGGGGAATCGGCCTGCCCGTGCCGTGCTGCCCGCCGGTCTGGACCCTGCCCGATTGCCGGCCCACGTGGCGGTGATCATGGATGGCAATGGTCGTTGGGCCAATCAGCGCAAGTTGCCCCGGGTGATGGGGCACCGCGAAGGGGTGGAAGCGCTCAAGCGCACCCTGCGCCTCTGCAGCGATTGGGGCATCGGGGCGCTCACCGCCTATGCCTTCTCCACCGAAAACTGGAGCCGCCCGGGCGAAGAGGTGAGCTTCCTGATGGCGTTGTTTGAGCGAGTGCTGGCCCGGGAGCTCCAGGCCCTCGAAGAGGAGCAGGTGCGCATCCGCTTCCTCGGTGATCTGGAGCAATTGCCCGACGGGCTGCAGCAGTTGATCGCCGATGCCACCCAACGCACCGCCGCCAATACGGGCATCCATTTCAACGTGTGCACCAATTACGGCGGCCGCCGTGAACTGGTGCGGGCGGCGCGGTTGCTGGCGGAGCAGGTGGCCCGCGGTGAGCTGGATCCGGCCGCCATTACGGAGCAGCACTTTGCGGCCGAGTTGTTCACCACCGGCGAGGTGGATCCGGATCTGTTGATCCGCACCAGCGGCGAACAGCGCATCAGCAATTTCCTGCTCTGGCAGCTGGCCTACGCGGAGCTGCACATCACTGATGTGCTCTGGCCCGATTTCAACGAAGCCGCCCTCACCGCGGCCCTGCTCGATTACCAGAGCCGTCAGCGCCGTTTCGGCGGCGTTGAGCCTCACGCCTCCTGATGACGTCCAGCCCCTTGACCCTCCCCGCCCTCGAGCTGCGCCACGACTGGGGCACCGCTGAGATTCAGGCGCTGCTCGAGCTGCCCTTGATGGATCTGCTCTGGCGCGCCCAGGCCGTTCACCGCCAGGCCAACCCTGGCTACCGAGTGCAATTGGCCTCCTTGCTCAGCGTCAAGACGGGCGGCTGCGAGGAAGACTGCGCCTATTGCCCCCAGTCGATGCACAACAGCAGCGACGTGGCTGGACGGCCGGAGCTGGAGGTGGAGCCCGTGCTCGCCCGGGCCCGCGCTGCCAAAGAGGCCGGTGCCCACCGGTTCTGCATGGGTTGGGCCTGGCGCGACATTCGCGACGGCGCCCCGTTTGAAGCGATGCTCGCCATGGTGCGCGGCGTGCGCGAGCTGGGGATGGAGGCCTGCGTCACCGCCGGCATGCTCACCGATAGCCAGGCCGAGCGCCTGGCCGAGGCCGGGCTCACCTCCTACAACCACAACCTCGATACCAGCCCCGAGCACTACGACCGGATCATCACCACCCGCACCTTCCAGGAACGGCTGGAAACACTGCAGCGGGTGCGCAAGGCCGGGATCTCGATGTGCTGCGGCGGCATCATCGGCA
The DNA here is from genome assembly GCF_000179235.2 of Synechococcus sp. CB0101. Classification (NCBI taxonomy): domain Bacteria; kingdom Bacillati; phylum Cyanobacteriota; class Cyanophyceae; order Synechococcales; family Synechococcaceae; genus Synechococcus; species Synechococcus sp. CB0101. The sequence goes on along the minus strand of NZ_CP039373.1, from coordinate 2,335,472 downwards.
TGGGCGAAACCCTCACCGATCGGGCCTCGCTGTTGCAGGTGCTCGCGGCGATGAACCCGCACCCCGAAAGCGTGCCGATCAATGCCCTTGTGGCGGTGGAGGGCACCCCCCTGGAGGAGCAGCCCGAGGTGGATCCCCTGGAGCTGGTGCGGATGGTGGCTGTGGCTCGGATCCTGATGCCCCACAGCCGTGTGCGCCTGAGCGCTGGCCGCGAAACGATGAGCCAAGAAGCGCAGGTGCTCGCCCTGTTGGCCGGCGCCGATTCGATCTTCTATGGCGACACCCTGCTCACCACTGGGAATCCAGATGTGGCCGCCGACCAGGAGCTGCTCGCGGCCGCCGGCGTGACCCCCTGGCAGGAGGCCGTGCCCGCGTGAGCGTGCAGGTGGCGGCCTTCTATGGCTTCACGGCCATGGCGGAGCTGCCGCCGTTGCAGGTGGAGTTGCGGGCTCTGGCGGAAGCCGGCGCCGTGCGCGGCACGATTCTGTTGGCCGAAGAGGGGGTGAACGGCACTATCAGTGGCCCAGCGCCTGGAGTGCAGGCGGTATTGGCGCGGTTGCGGCAGCTGCCTGGGCTAGCGGGGTTGGAGGCGAAATTCAGCGAGGCACCGCAGCAGGCCTTTCACCGGCTCAAGGTGCGCATCAAGCGCGAGATCGTGACCATGGGCTGCCCCACCGTGAAGCCCGCCGAGCAGGTGGGAACTTACGTGCCACCACAGCAGTGGGATGCTCTGATCCGCGATCCGGATGTGCTGGTGGTGGATACCCGCAATGCCTACGAGGTGGCGGTGGGCACGTTTGCAGGGGCGATCGATCCGGGCACCGAGAGTTTCCGCGAGTTTCCCGCCTGGGTGGAGCAGGCGTTGCGGCCCCTGGTGGAGCAGCGTCAGCCCAAGGGGATTGCGATGTTCTGCACCGGCGGGATTCGCTGTGAGAAGAGCACGGCCTATCTGCTGCAGCAGGGGTTTGACAACGTGTATCACCTCCAGGGCGGAATCCTGCGCTACCTCGAGGAGATGCCCGAGCAGGGCAGCAGCTGGCAGGGCGAGTGCTTCGTGTTTGATCAACGGGTGAGCGTGAACCATCAGCTCGAGCCCGGGAGTTACAGCCTTTGCCACGCTTGCGGTTTGCCGTTGTCACCGGCTGATCGCGAGCTTGCGTCGTATCGCGAGGGGGTGAGCTGCCGGCATTGCCTTGAGCGCTTCAGCGACACCGATCGGGCGCGGTTCGCCGAGCGGCAGCATCAGATGCGCTTGGCGCGGGAGCGCGGGGTGCAACACATCGGCGGTGGTGCTGGTGCAGCCCGTTCTCTATAGCTTTCGCCGTTGCCCCTATGCGATGCGGGCGCGGCTGGCCCTGGCGGCAGCTGGGATGCAGCCCGGCCACGCGCTGGAGCTACGGGAGGTGGCGCTGAAGGCCAAGCCGCCGGAGCTGGTGGAGGCCTCCGCCAAAGCCACCGTGCCTGTGATGGTGCTGCCCGATAGCCGGGTGATCGAGGAAAGTCTGGCGATCATGCGTTGGGCGCTGGAGCAGCGTGATCCCCAGGGCTGGCTGAGCGGTTGGAGCTCCGCGGAGCACGAGCGCATGGAAGCCCTGATCGCCGAGAACGATGGGCCGTTCAAGCACCATCTCGATCGCTTCAAGTACCCCGATCGCTACCCAGGGGAGACATCCGAGCCGCATCGTCTCGCGGCTGTCGCGATCCTGAGCCGTTGGAGTGAACAGCTGAGGGCTGGCGGCTGGTTGTTGGGCGATCGCCCTTGCTTGGCCGATTGGGCGCTGCTTCCCTTCGTGCGCCAGTTCCGCCTGGCGGATCCCGAAGGCTTCGATGCGGAGCCAGGGCTTGCGCCGTTGCAAGCCTGGCTGGCCCGCTTCCTGGAGGGCCCCGAGCTGGCCACCGTGATGGAGGCTCCCTGGGCTGAGCGCAGCGCCTGGCGTTCTCCCAGTTGGCTGTATCACCTGACGTTGCGCCAGGAGTGGAATGACGCCCGCCGAGACGGCGTCTACTGCCGCTCCACCCGCGGGCGCTCATTAGAGGAGGTGGGGTTCATCCATCTCAGCGCTGCCCATCAGGTGGAGGCCACGGCGCAGCGCTTTTATGGCGATCTCCCTGCCGGTGCAGTGCTGTTGCTCACGCTTGATCCACAGCGGTTGTCGGCCGCAGGCCTCAATGTGCGCGAGGAGCCCGCGCCGGGAACCGGTGAGCTGTTCCCTCACCTCTACGGAACGTTGCCCTTGGAGGCGGTGCTGTTGGCGCAGCCGCTGGTGCCATGAGTGTTCCCTCCCTTGCCGAGATCGAACAGCTGGCCGCGGCCCAGGGGTTGTTGCTGCGGCTGCAGGTGCGCCGTTGGTTGGCGATCACCAGCCTGCGGGTGGTGGTGGCGCGGCCGCGGACGGATCAGCCGCCGCTGCTGCTTGGGGAGCTCAAAGGGTGGGCCTTACCCCTGCCGGATGCTCTCCAGCTCGACACGATGCGGGTGCAGGGCCCGCAAACCCAGGGCGTGGGTGCGTTGATCTGGGCCGCCACGTTTGCGTGGGCGCTGGAATCCACCCCCTGCCGCAGCGCCCGCTTGCTGGCCATCCGCGACAACGACCTTCAGCACAGGCGCCTGGTGCGCTACTTCAAGCGGCTGGGGTTTGCACCGATTCGCGAGGTGGGAGCGGCGGCGGCTGATCTGCCCCTGCGGCTGGTGTGGGGTGGGGCAGGCTTGTTGATGCGGGGCGATTGCGCCGCTGGCTTGGAGCGGGCCTGGCGGATGGCTCAGCTGGCTTCAGCGGCGTGATAGCTGCTGCGCACCAGCGGGCCTGAGCGCACATCGGCGAAGCCCAGCTCGCGTGCGATGGCACCCAACTGCTCGAATTCTTTGGGCGTCCAGTACCGATCCACCGGGATGTGGGCCAGCGACGGGCGCAGGTACTGGCCGAGGGTGAGCCGTTGGCAGTCGACGGCGCGCAGGGCCTGCAGCGTTGCCACCACTTCCTCGAAGGTTTCACCGAGGCCCAGCATCAGGCCGCTCTTGGTGGGGATCTGAGGCGCGAGTTCCCGGGCGGCGGCCAGTAGCCCCAGCGAGCGGTTGTAGGTGGCGCCGCGGCGCACCTCCCCCTGCAGCCGTTCCACGGTTTCGAGGTTGTGGTTGAAGCACACCGGCTCGGCGGCGAGCACGGCCTGTAGCCGTTGACGTTGGGCGGCGATTGCCTCCAATTCATCGCGGTGGCCGCCCCAGAAGTCGGGGGTGAGCACTTCGATGGCGATCAGGGGGTTGCGAGCGCGGATGGCCGCCATCGCGTTGGTGAACAGGCTGGCGCCGTGGTCGGCCAGATCGTCGCGGGCGACAGCGGTGAGCACCACGTAGCGCAGGCCCATCGCCTGCACCGCATCGGCCACACGCTCGGCTTCACCGGCATCGAAGGGCACGGGGGCCTGGCCCTTCTCCACCTGGCAGAAGGCGCAGCTGCGGGTACAGATCGGACCGCCCAGCAAAAACGTGGCGGTGCCGGCGGCGTAACACTCGCCGCGGTTGGGGCAGCGGCCTTCCTCGCAGATCGTGTGCAGCCGCTGCTGCTTCACCACCGCCTGCACCGCTTCGAGCTCGCTGGCGTTTCCAATCGGCGAGCGCAGCCAATCAGGAAGCCGATCGGCGGGTGGGATGGCGCTATAGCGGCTGGTGGTGTGAACGCGGGAACTCACGGGCTTGTCACTCCATCCGTCTGCGTCCTTCCAGGGCCCGCGCCAGGGTCACCTCATCGGCGTATTCCAGTTCGCTGCCCACCGGCAGGCCGTAGGCGATGCGGCTCACCTGGGTGAAGGGCTTGAGCAAGCGGGCCAGGTAAAGGCTGGTGGTGTCACCTTCCACTGAGGGGGTGAGGGCCAGGATCACCTCGCTGACGCCATCACGATCCACCCGCTCCACCAGCGGCTGGATCTGCAGCAGCTCCGGCCCCACGCCATCCATCGGAGAGATCAGGCCACCGAGCACGTGATAGCCGCCCCGGAATTCACGGGTGCGCTCCAGGGCCAGCAGGTCGCGCGAGTCGGCCACCACGCAGAGCACGCCGGTGTTGCGCTCCTCATTGCGGCAGATCTCACAGAGCGGATCGGCAGAGAGGTGATAGCAGCGCTGGCATTGGCCCACCTGGCTTTTGGCCGCCAGCAGAGCATCGGCGAAGGCCTGGATCTGCTCGCTGGGCTGGCGCAGCAGGTGCAGGGCCAGGCGCTGGGCTGTGCGCGGACCGATGCCCGGCAGTCGCTCGAACTGATCGATCAGTCGGGCCAGGGGGCGGGTGAAGCCGCTCAGGGCACTGCCGGTAGCTGAAGCGAATCTAGGCGGGGTGGCCGGGCCAGCGGGCCAGAATGCGGGTCGCTCGCCAGCCGCGCCGCATGCTGCCCTCGCCGTTCTCCTCGCACTCCCGCCGGGCCCCGCTCACCGCCCTGTTGGCTGTGCTGCTGGCGGTGGTGCTCAGCGCCTGCAGTGCCGCCGCCGCTGGTTTGAATTCCTATCAGAGCCCAGATGGGCGCTACGCCTTCCTCTATCCCACCGGCTGGACGCGCGTGCAGGTCACCGATGGCCCGCAGGTGGTGTTCCACGACCTGATCAATGCCGACGAAACCTTGAGCCTGGTGGTGTCGGATGTGAACAGCACCAACAGCCTCGAGAACCTCGGCAGCGCTGTCGCCGTGGGCGAAAAGCTGCGCCGCGTGGTGATCGCCCCGGAAGGCAGTGGCCGTGAGGCCGAGCTGGTGGAGGCCTCCGAGCGGGAAGACGGTGGCCGCACCTTCTACGACCTGGAATACGCCGTGCACCTGAGCGACCGCGATCGCCATGAGTTGGCCACCGTGGTGGTGGATCGCGGCCGCCTTTACACCTTTGCCGCCAGCACCAATGAGGCCCGTTGGCCTCGGGTGGAGGGTCTGTTCCACCAGGTGATCAGCTCCTTCACCCTGCGCATCTGATGGCCGGCGCACCCGCCGGCCTGGTGGTCGTCGGCGGGGGGCTGGCGGGAGCACTGCTGGCCCTGGAGCTGCGCCAGCTCGGGGAGGCCGTCACCCTGATTGATGCGCCTCCGGCGGACGGCACCGCGTCGGCCACGGCGATCAGTTACGGCGTGATTCCCGGTTGGCCGCTGGCTCCCACGCCCCTGGCGCGGTTGGCGGCCGGTGCCTCGCACCACTGGCGCCAGCTGCAGCAGCGCCATGGGCCGCTGGGCTGGCATCGATGCGCGTTGCGCCTGCAGGGCCCAAGCCCTTGGCTGAGCGCGTTGGCCCGCCTGGGGGTGTTGCCTCTGGCGCAGGTGGATACCGCGGTGCTGAACGAGCGCTTGCCGGCGGTGCTGGCGCAGGCTGGGGTGGAGCGGCTTGGTGCAACGGCGTTAGCGATCCAGCCCGCTGCAGGCGGCTGGCAGGTGCAGCTGAGCGATGGCAGCTCCTGCCAGGCCGATCAGGTGGTGTTGGCGGCGGGGCCGGGCTGCCACCGCCTCTGGCCGCACCTGCCCCAGACCTTGCGCAGCAGTTGGGCGGCGGTGCTCGAACTCCAGGTGTTTCCCGCGGCGCTTGGATCTGCGGCGGCCTGGCTACCCCAGGGCTTTGCGCGGCTGGGTTTGGAGCGCCGATCGGATGGGTTGCTCGAGCCTGCCTGGGTGGTGGATCCGGGTCTGGTGCCCTGGGGGCGCGGCGCTTTGGTGGGCCAGTACACCTGGCTTGCCGCCTCGGCGGCCTACGCAGAACCACCGCCGGCGGCGCTGTGTGAGCAGCAGTTGCGCCAGGAGCTGGAGCAGCGTGCGGCCTGGAGCCGGCAGCGGCAGGCGTTCACCGGGGTGCTGCGCCAGGCGGCCGTGGCCTTCAGCACCACCGGGGCGCCATTGGTGGGAGCGCTGGACCGAGCCCCGGGGCTGTGGCTGTTCACCGGCTTCAGCGGGGCTTTTGCCCAGGTGCCGGTGTTGGCTCCGTTGCTCGCCCAGTGTCTGGTGGGAGACAGCCGGCGGGCGGGTGCAGCGGAGCAGCGGCTGCAACAGCTGGGGGTGTGGCCGCAGGGGGGCTGACAGCTGTATCGGATTCCTGCAAGCTGGCACGCATGACTCAGGCCACCCCCACTGCCGACACGCCCTGGTACCGCCGGCGTGCCCAGCAGCTGCGCGAGCGCTGGCAGGGGTTGAGCGATCACAACCAGGTGGGGGTCTGCCTGGCCGGTGTGACCGGTTCGGTCGTGCTGTGGGCCCTGTTCTGGCCGGTGCCCACCGAGGTGAAAGGCACTGGGGTGCTCATCTATCCGGAAAACGCCGGCATCCTCAATGCCCGCTCCGGTGGTCAGGTGCGCGAAGTGTTCGTGCGCGTGGGCCAAACGGTGAAGCGCGGTCAGGTGTTGATGCAGCTCTATCTGCCGGTGCTCGAACGGCAGCTGGAGCAGCAGCGCGGCAACCTGCGCCAGCTCGAGCGCCACAACGAGAAGCTCGATTACCGCGATGAGCTGCGCTTGCTCACCGAGAAGCGCGCACTCGACACCGCCCTCGCCAAGTATTCCGACGATCGCCGCCGCTACGGCGAGTTGCAGTCGACGTACTCCAGCAAGTTGCGCAACCTGGATTGGTTGGCGAAACGGGAAGTGGTGGCGCCGCTCTCCACCGAGGTGGTGTCTGCAGAGCAGGGCCTCACCAGCACCAGCGTGAATCTCGATGAGGTGAAGATCAACGAGCGCAACGTGGTGACCAGCTACCAGCAGGTGAAGCTCAACATCGAGACCCAGGCCCTGCAGCGCCGCTATCAGATCGATGATCTCAAGCGCGAGATCGCGGTGACCCAGGCCAAGATCGCCTACGACGGCAAGGTGCACGCCGAACGCGACGGCACGGTGCTCGATTTGCAGGTGATCCCGGGCCAGACCGTGAGCACCGGTCAGCGCCTGGGCACGATCGGGCGTCCCGAGCAGCCCAATGCCAAGGACCGGCCCCTCAAGGCTGTGGCCTACTTCCCACCCGCCGACGCCCGTCGCCTGCCCCTGGGGCTGCCGGTCGAGGTGGTGCCGCTGTGGAAGCAGCGCGGTCGCTTCGGCGGGATTGTGGGCAAGGTGACCCAGGTGCTCACCCTGCCTGCCACCGAAGACGACATCTCCACCACCATCGGCAACCCGCAGCTCGCCCAGGAGCTCACCAAGAACGGCCCGGTGATGCGCAGTGAGATTGAGCTCGAGCCTGATCCCGCCAGCGTGGATGGCTACCGCTGGACCCTCTCCGGCGGCAGCGGCGTCTTCCCGATCCGCGAAGGCCTCACTATTTCCACCCACGCCTACGTGGAGTGGCGTTCACCGATCACCTACGTGATTCCCGGTCTGCGCTCCCTCACCGGCGGTTACCGCACCCCCTGGATCGACCTGCGCTGGAACCTGCCCTTCCTGCGCCAGCCCAACACCCTCCAATGACGCCTCGAATCCCGCCCATTCGCAACGCGCTGCTGCGTCAGGAGCTGCCCTGGCTGGTGAGCGAGGTGGTGTTGCTGCTGATCCTGTTCAACGCCAACCCCCCGGAGCTTTGGTTCTGGTTGGTGGTGTTGGTGGTGGTGTTGCTGTACCGGATCGAGCGCTGGTGGTCGTCGCGGCCAGGCGCCTGAGGCTCAGATCACCAGGGTCCGCCAGCGTCGCTCCGTGATCTCCAGGGTGTGATCAATGCGGTTGAGCACCATCAGCCGGCCGGCCACCTGTTGCAGCTCGCTGGGGGTGAGGCGTTGAAAGGCGGCTTTGGCTTGCTCGTCGCTGAGGTCTTCGATCGGCAGCACAGGCCGCGGCGTTGGCGGCGGCGGCTGCAGCTCCAAGGAGCGGCTCAAGTTGCCTTGCCAGTTGAGCAGGCGATTCGCCACTGCTGCGGTGAACTGCAGCGCAGCCTCGTGTTGGCGGTGCAGTCCCCAGGCCTGCCATTGCGGATCGGGTAGACGACGCAATTCATCGAGATCGAGGATCAACATCTCGCAGGCGTGATCCATCAGATCCCAGAGCTGGGCGACAGGATGTCGGCTGGCCAGGGGGCCGAGCTCCCGCAGGGCGTTCACCCGTTGCTCGCGCAGGCTGATCAGGCTGTTGCGCATCGCCCGTAGCCGTTGGGTGAGGGCGTTGCGGCGTTTCGCATCGGGCGGCGACTGCAGGTAGTCGCTGAGGGTGTGGCCCAGATCCACCAGCAACTGCAGCAAGCCCTGGCGTTGTTGCAGGCGGGCCCGCGCTGGCCAGAACAGGCGCAGGCTGAGCAGCGCCATGACGATCCCGAACGCCGTCCAGAACAGACGCAGGGGGATCCAGCTGTCGAGCTGTTGTTCATGCAACAGCCAGCCCATGATCACGACAAAGCAACACACCGAGTAGCCCACCGTGAGCCGCAGGCTGCCGGCGATCAGGCGGGCGAGCAGCATCGCCAGAGGCAGGGCGATCAGCACCGGCAGATGGCCCCAGGCCCGGTAGCCGAAGAACACCACGATGGCGCCAATGGTGGTGCCGATCAGCCGTTGGCGCCCCAGCTCCAGCGTGTTGCCGTAGTTGCCCACGCTCACGCTCAGCACCGCCAGCGAGGCGTACATCGCAAAGGCAAGGCCGGTGAGGGTGGCGAAGCCATTCACCAGGGCCACCGTGAGGGCCAGGCGCAGGTTGTCGCGCAGGGCGGGCCGCAGCATGACTCAGCTGGCCTCCTGGCGCCCGATCGCCTGTCGCACCAGGCCGCGGCTGTGGAGCAGTTGGTGCAGTTGGGTGATCTGTTGGCCGATGGCCAGAAGCAAGGGCGGGGAGGCCTGAAGCTGAGCTGCCTCCTGCAACCAGTTGTTCTGGGTGCTGGCGGGATCGATCGCAGCAGGCATCGGCGGAATCGCTGAGCTGCTGCCTAGGGCTGCTTCCAGGGCCCGCAGCTCGGCTTGCAGGAGTGGCGCGCCGGAAGGGCAGGGTGGTAGCTGCAGCAACAGGGGCTCCAGCAACAGCCATTGGCGCAGCAGTTGGCGCCAGATGCTGCCGGTTTGCGCCCAGCGTGAGCTCAGTCGCCGCACTGCCGCAGGGGTGCGGACGCCGGCCCGTTGATCGCGCAGTTCTTGCAGCTGGAGGATCTGGGGCAGCAACGCCTTGGATTGCAGCGGTGCTGGTGCCTCGCCACCGGTGTCGAGCCACTGGCGCATGCGTTGAATCTGTTGTCGCAGCTGGTCGCACAGCCCGGCTTCAAGGGCTGGTAGTTGTTGGAGCGGCCGGCGCGGCCAAAACACCCAGGTGGCCAGTTGTGCCATGGCGATGCCCGTCACCACGGTGAACGCCAGGTTGAAGATCAGCGCCCAGTTGAGGTGTTTGCCGTAGCCCACAATCTCCAGCGCCCAGCAGGCCATGTAGCCCATGCCGGCGCCTTTGGTGAGGCCAAGGCCGCGCACCAGGCAGCCCGTGATGAGCAAGCCGATGGCGGTCACCAGCCAGCCCTGGGAGAAGTGATGCAGCACCACGGCGGTGAGGATCCCCACCAGGGCGCCTCCCACCAATTGGCCAAGGCTGCGCACCGGGGTGAGCTCGTTGTCGTTGATGAACAGCACCGCCATCAACAGGCCGAGCATCATCACGTCGCGCCGGCCCGACCAGAGCATGATCCCGATGGTGAGCGTGGCCGCCAGCCAGGTGCGCAGGCTGTTGCGCCAAAGGGGGCTGAGGCTCGGCAGGGTGGTGGCCATGGCGCTGGCCGTCCTCAGGGGCTGCTGCTCGACACCTGGAGCTGCAGCTGTGGCTGGATCGGTTGGTTGGGATCGCGCGGCATCGGCAACAGCTCCCGCAGCAGCTGCGCGTAGGTGACATTCACGCCCACCGTGGCGTTGAGCCGTTGCACCAGGCTGTTGATCAGGCGGTCTTGGGTGATCGACACATCCAACTCGCTGGAGAGGCCGGTGAGATAGCGCAGGCGCACATCGCGAAAGGCTTCCACGGCAGCGGCCACACCGCGGCGAGCCGAGCTGAGCTTGGCGAGGCTGGCTTCGTGGTTGAAGAAGGCTTGCTCCAGCCGCAGGCGGATGTCGTTGCGGGTGGCGGCGTATTGCTGGGCCGCGGCGGCTTCCCGCTTGGCGAAGGCGCGGGCCTGACCGGCGGTGGTGCCGGCGTCGAAGAGCAGCCAGGTCATGGTGAGGCCCACCGACCAATCCCAGGCATTGGTGGAGGTGAGGGGCAGGGCGGTGGAGCCGCAACAGCCGCCGCCGCCCAGTTCAAAGTTGCCGAGGCTGGAGAGGTTGCTGCTGCCGCCGGCGTTGGCAAACAGCGACAGCTTGGGCAGTAAGCCCGCTGCGGTGGCCTGCTTCTGCTGCGCCAGGGCTTGGCGGGTGGCCAGGATCGCCTCGAGCTCGGGGTTGCCGCGGTAGGCCGCCAACAGGCTCGCCTCGAGATCCAGGGGCCAACGGGGCTGCACCACGATCGGATCGCTGGCGCTGGGGGTGACCTGGGGCGGCAGGTTGAGCAGCACCGCCAGCCGCCGGCGCGCCACGGCGCGATCGGCCATGGCCTGAATCAGCGTTTCTTCATCGGAGGCTTGGATCGCCCGGCGCCGCAATACATCGAGGCGAGGCACCAGGCCGGCCTGTTTGAGGTCGAGGCTGTCCTGCAGGATCACCAGATCGTTGCGTACGTTCGCGTCGTAGACGCGCACCAGCTGCTCCTGCTGCTGCAGCTGGTAGTAGGCCTCGCTCACCTGCAGCTGCAAGGAGCGCAGTTGATTGGCGTAGGTGTTGCGCTGTTGCTCGAGGCTGGCGCGGGCTGCTTGCACCTTGGGGGTGCGCGCGAAATCGAGCAGCGCGTAGTTGAGCTGCAGCCCGCCTTCAAAGGCGCTGCTGCCGGAGGTGGCCTTCACCCAGCCGCCCTCGGGTACCCCAAAGGCTCCACCGGTAGGGGTGCCCAGCTGAGGTTTTTTGGATAGGGGGTTGGTCGGCTTCAGCAGACCGTTGCCGTCAAACTGTGGGCCAAAGCCAAAGTTGTCGTTGGCTTGCAGCGAGGTTTCGGTGCTGCGGCTGCGGTCGTAGCCGCCGGCGGCAAAGGCGCTGATCGTGGGCCAGTAGGTGCCCATCGCAGCCTGGAAGCTGGCCAGGGCTGCCGCCACCTGCTCGCGTTGGGCCTGCAGGCTGGCGCTACTGGCAAAAGCGATGGCCAGGGCCTGCTCAAGGCTCAAGCTGGCGATCCCAGAGGCCTCCAGCTGCTTGGGGGTTGGCAGATCCAGGGGCGGGGCTGGGGTGGATTGCTCCGGTTGGATGGGGCCCTGGGCCGGTTCGTTGGCCCGCAAGAGATTGGGCGGGAGCTCAGGGGTGCTGAGCACATCGCGCACGGGGGGCTCAGGCTCCGCCGGCAGCAGTTGATCGAGGGCGCGCAGCTCGGAATCGAGCGTCTGCCAACTGCGCTCGAGCAGTTCGGTGGAGCCTCCGATCATCGGAGCCGGCACGGCCGTGGAAACCGGGAGGGTTGGCTGCGGGGCCGCCAGGGCCGGGCCGCAGCAGAGCAAACTGAGGGTGAGAGCGCGCTTTCGCAGGGCCACGGTGCTGCCGAGGTGGTGCCGATCAGCGGCTCTTGCGACGCAGTCTGGGGGAAGGAGCCGATCCACGACGGGCTTGATGTGACGCCTTTCGCACAGTGGCGATTTGGCGTGGCTTCCCCAGCACCCCCGCAATCAGGATGGCCACATAGAGCTGACCCACGATCGTGATGCCCACACTGGCGCTCACGCTGGTGAGACTTTCACCATTGAGCACTGCGCTGCCCAGGGTGGTGAGGCTCCCGAAAGCGGCGCCCAGCATGTGGGGCGCATAGGCAATCGCGTTGGGCAGCTCCCCATGGGGGGACCCCGATACGGAGAACGCCGCTGGATCGAGCACCAAGAGTGAATTGAGCACGATCCCGCCCGTAAACCCGATCAGCAAATAGCCCGCCGCTGCACCCATCAACAGATCGCCGCTGAACACGGGCTCTTCCGCCAGGGCACTCATCAGCGCCCAGAGCTCGTAGAGCAAGAGGCACAGCCAAATGAGCATGTGCAGCACGCTCAATTGCACCGCCAGGGGTGGCACGAGCAACAGAGAAAGCTGCCAGATCAGTTCCACCCCGGCCGCGCAGAACCAGCCGTATTGCAACCACCGGCGCCGTTCGATCACCCGTTGCAGGTGATGGTGGTCTTTCTGGCGAATCACCGCCATGCGCAGCTGGGAGCTGAGCCTGTTCTGGGGCAGGAGGGGCGAATCCATCACCACCTGCACACCGCCGATGATCAAATACACCAAGCTCACCAGCTGCGGTGTCTGTTGCAGCGGCCGCAGGCTGATCAAGGCGATCACCTCAACGATCAGCAACCAGCGGTAGTAGTTGTGGCGCTGCTGCAGTAAGGCTCGAACAACGGTCATGGCCGGATCACCTCCGCGCCATGATCGCCCGCCAGCTGCTTTCGCCGCCGCGAATGGCTTGCTCGGCTTGGCGGCAGAGCACCAGCCGGCTGGCAATGCGCTCCAAGCGATCCAGGGAGGCGGAATTCACCACCGGATCGTTCAGTTCGGCGCCGAGCTCCAGCCAGCTGCGGGGCAGCTGGAGCTCCTGTGGCGGCGGACTGGGCAGACCGCGGGCGCTGCGCAACTGCTGGCTCCAGATCCCCACCTGAGCCGCCATGTGCTCCAGCAGCTCCGCTTCGGCCTGGTGCAGCCGGGCTACCAGCTGGGGGTCGCGTTGGCTTGGCACCGCCCGCTCCATCCCGCCCACCATGCTGACCAGCCGTGAGGCGGTCGCATCGAGGTTGCTTACCAATAACGCCGCGGGGTGGCGTTCGGGTTGGTTCCCGAGCTCCTGCACGAGCGCCGGCCGTTGGCTGCGGGCGCTTTGGAGCGTGAGGCGCAACTGACGAAAGGTTGCAGCAGGGGCGGACGGGTTGGGTTCGCGGGTCGCGGGCTGGGCCTCGAGGCGCTGAGCGAGGGCGATCAAGGTGTGCTGCAACTGCTCCATCAAGTCGCCGTAGCGACCGAAGCACTGCGTCAGCCCCCGCGCTGGCCAGAACAGCCGCAGGCTCAGCACCGTGAGCACCACGCCAAGGACGGTCCAGAAGAAGCGCAGTGGAATCCAGCTGGCGAGGTTGCCCTCATGCACCAGCCAGCCCATCACCACGATCATGCCGCCCACCTTGTAACCCACCCTCAGGCTCAACAGGCCGCCGAGCAGGCGCAGGCAGCCCAGGGTGATCGCCAGACCCACCGCAATCGGCAAGGTGTGCAGGCACTCAAAGCCGATCAGCAACAACACCGAGCCGAGCACGGTGCCCAGTAAGCGCTGGCGACCCAGTTCGAAGGAGGTGCCATAGGTGCCGCTCGATACCGACAGCACCGCCAGAGCGACGTACTGAGCGTCGGGCAGGCCGGTGATGCTGGCGAAGCCATTGCCCAGACCCGCGGTGAAGGCTGTGCGTAGGTGGTTGCGGTCGATCACGGCTGCCTCGGCTGCCCAGGGGCGAGGCGGTTGAGGGCCCCGAGTGAGGCATGCAGGGGGCGTAGCTCCTCCGCCAGGGCGAGGAGAGGGAGCAGGGGCAGCTGCTCACGCTCGGCCAGTTGTTGCCAGGCCCGGGCGTTGCGCTGGGGTGTGGGCTGGGGCCGGGCTTCGAGCTGTTCGCCCAGGCCCAACACGGCCCCGCGGATCAGCTCCGCCTGCTGGAGCGAGCGCTCGGGGAGGGTTTGCATCACACGCTCCCAGCTCACCCAGTGGGATTGGGTGAGCTGCCACAGCCGCAGGCGCTGCTCCCACTGGCTGTTGCGCAGGAGCTTGTGGCGGGGGCCGCTGCGTTCGCGGTTCACCAACTGCTCCATGCGCAGCAGATCAGTGGTGAGGGGGGCGGGGTTGAGCGGTTGGGGGCGCTCCGCCTGTTGGCGCAGCCAGGCGCTGTAGCGCCGCAATTGGCGCTGCAAGCTGCTGCGCAGGCGTTCATCCGCGGCGCCGAGCTCGCGGTAACTATTGCGCGGCCAGAACAGCAATCCAACGAGGATCGCCACCACGCACCCCACCACGGTGTCGAGCGCTCGATTGAACACATAGTTCCAATTGAGCGCCACATGGCTGGGGATCATCAAAAACATGATGCTGGTCATGCTTGCGGTGCCCAGGGCGCTCTTCCAGCCCAGCCAGTCCAAGATCGGAACCATCAACACCAGCGACACCAACACCCCGACCCAGCCCGAGAGGATGGTGTGGACGATGAAGGTGATCAGGCCGCCGGCCACCGTGCCGAGGATGCGCGCGGAGGCGGCGCTGATTGTTTGATCATCGTTGTCATCCACAACGATGATGGCCGCCAAGACCGGATACCAGACAAACTCAATCCGTTCGGTCCACACCGCAATGGTGGCTGTGATGAACACCGCCACGGCCATCTTGAGGCTGTTGCGCAGCAACTCGTTCGACACTGGCTGCGGCATGGAGCGCTCCGCTGGAGCTTATGGCCGCCTTCAAGGGGGTGCGCAGTGTTGATGAGCTGGATCCCTGCCATTTCGCCTGATCTTGAGGTGCTGATGCGCCTGGGGTTAGCCGTGCTCTGCGGCATGGCGGTGGGGTTCAACCGCGCCCAGCACTTTCGCCATCCCCAACCCAGCCGCCTGCGCATGCATGTGTTGGTGGGCTTGAGTGCCTGTCTGATGGTGCTGGCAGCGGGGCCTGATCTGGAGGCCCGCAGCCGGGTGATTCAGGGGGTGGCCACTGGCGTGGGCTTCTTGGGGGCGGGCGAAATCCTGGTGGACCGCCGTGGCAACGGCCATGACGACCCCACCCCGCAGGTGCACGGTCTCACCAGTGCCGCCTCGATCTGGTTCACCGCCGCCCTGGGGGTGACGGTGGCTGCGGCCAGTCCGTTGATGGCGCTGGTGGCGTTGCTGCTGGCCCTTCTCGTGTTGTCGCGTTCCGGTCAGGCCCATGGCTGAGAGTCTCTGGAGCCAGAAACCCTGGTGGTGTCAGCCCTGGTCGATCCTGCTCACCGGCGTGGTGGTGGTGGGCGGCAGCTGGTGGTGGCTGCGGATCTGGTGGATCACGGCGCCGCTGGCGCTTGGGGTGCTGCTGTGGTGGTGGCTATTTCTGGTGGCAGTGCCGGCGGCCTACCGGGCCGAGCAGGTGGCTGAGGGGAAGGCCCCAGATCAGTACACCGAGCCGTAGCGATCAGGATTGCCCGCGGCGGCGTCGCCTGCGCTGGGCTTGGGCCACTCCGCCTCCCAGTAGCTGATGCCATCGCGCATGAAAGGGCGTCCGCCCAGGCGTTCGGCATCGAGCCGGGTGCCGCCCATGGCGGTCATGAGGCCGCCGATTTCCATCGGGCCCAGGTCGGTTTTCATGTCCTTGCCGGCGGCGGCCAGCAGGGCGGGCATGCGCACCAGGTTTTCCGGTTTGGTGATTTGGTCAAACAGGGCTTTGAGCAAGAGCTTCTGGCGATCGAGGCGGCCGATGTCACCCATCTCGTCGTGGCGGAAGCGCAGGAAGCCTTCGATATCGCGGCCGCGCAGCACCTGGCGGCCGGGTTGCAGATCGATGTAGAGGCCTTGGGTTCGATCGGTGTAATACATGCGCTTGGGCACATCCACCTCCAGGCCGCCGAGGGCATCGCCGAGGCGACGGATCACCGAAAGGTTCACCAGGATGTGGTGCTGCACCGGCCGGCCGAGGTGCTTGGAGAGCTCCTGCTTCACGGCCTCGGGGCCGCCGTAGGCATAGAGGGCATTGGCCTTGAGCGGGCCAAAGCGGGCTGAATCGATGAAGGTGTCGCGCGGCACCTGGGTGAGCTTGGTGACGCCGTTGTCCACCCGCAGGGTGTACATCACATCGGTGTTGCCGCCGCCCAAATCGGTGCCGAGGATCACCACCTCCTTCTCGCCCATGCCGGCCCAGCGGCTGAACGGATTCACCACCTCGTGGTTGCTGCCCGCAGGCGGGCCATCCAGCAACTGGGTGAGCGGCGCTGCCAGCAGCAAGCCGCCACCGAGGCCCACGGCAATGGCCATCAGGATCGGGCCGCGCTCATCGCGGGGGCGCATGCCGATGCTCTTCAGGCCTTCGCTCTTCATCTTCACAACTTATTTCACGCGTCTTGACCATCCCTTCAACGCCGCATAACCAGCGGTCAGTTTTTGGGCTGGCTGGTGGGCATGGGCCAGGCGCTTAGAGGCGCAGGGCCTCATCGGCGCGGAGGCCCGCCTGCACCCGCCACAGATTCACGTAGGCGCCGGCGGCGGCGATCAGTTGATCGTGGCTGCCGCGCTCCACGATCCGCCCCTGATCCATCACCACGATCTGATCGGCGTGGCGCACGGTGGAGAGACGGTGGGCAATCACCAGGGTGGTGCGCTCGGCGGTGATGTGATCCAGCGAGCGCTGGATCGCCGCTTCGGTTTCGTTGTCGACGGCCGCGGTGGCTTCATCGAGGATCAACACCGGCGGGTTCTTGAGGATGGCGCGGGCCAGGGCAATGCGTTGGCGCTGGCCGCCGGAAAGCCGCTGGCCCCGCTCACCCACCACCGTGTCGTAGCCCTGGGGCAGCGCCTCGATGAAGCGGGCGGCCTCGGCGAGATCCGCCGCTCGGGCGATCGCGGCGCGGGGCGCCTCAAAACTGCCGTAGGCGATGTTCTCGGCCACGGTGCCGTGGAACAGGAACACCTCCTGGCTCACCAGGCCGATGGCGCGCCGCAGGTCGGCCAGCTGTAGCTGTTGGATCGGGATGCCATCGAGCTCGATCGCGCCGCCTTGCAGCTCATAGAGCCGCAGCAGCAGTTTCACGATCGTGCTCTTGCCCGAGCCCGTGGCGCCAACGATGCCGATGGTGCTGCCAGCAGGCACCTCCAGGTTGAAGTTCTGGAGCAAGGGCTCGCGGCCGCTGTAGGCGAAATCGACATGGCGGAAGGCGATGGCGCCCTGCACGCGGCCCAGGGGTAGGGGGCGATCACCGCTGGGGATGGTGATGGGGGTGTCGATCAGATCCAGCACCCGCTGGCTCGAGGCCATGGCGCGCTGGTAGTCATCGAGGGTGCGGCCGAGGCTGGTGAGCGGCCAAAGCAGTCGCTGGGTGATGAACACCAAAAACGAATAGGTGCCCACAGCGATGGCGCCACTCCAGGCCTGCAGGCCGCCGATCACCAGGATCGCCAGGAAGGCAAACAGGATCGCGAAACGGATCAGCGGGATGAAGGCGGCCGAGAAGCGGATCGCTTTGGCGTTGCTGATGCGGTAGGCCTGGCTCTGCTCGGCGAGGCGTTGGTTCTCCCATGGCTCGGCCGCGTAGCTCTTGATCGTGAGCATGCCGCCGAGGTTGTTGGCGAGGCGGCTGGCGAGGTCGCCGGCGCGCTCGCGCACCTCGCGGTAGCGAGGCTGAAGCCGTTTCTGGAAGCTCAGCGATCCCCAGAGGATCAGCGGGATCGGAATAAACGACACCCCCGCCACCGTGGGGGAGAGCCACACCATGGCGCCGCCGACGGCGAGCACGGTGGTGATCAACTGCAGGATCTCGTTGGCGCCGTGATCGAGGAAGCGCTCCAGCTGGTTGATGTCGTCGTTGAGGATCGCCAGTAGGCGACCGCTGCTGCTCGCTTCAAAGAAGCCCATCTCCAGCCGCTGCAGATGGCTGTAGGCCTCGAGGCGCAGCTCGTGCTGCACCGTTTGGGCCAGGTTGCGCCAGAGCAGCGCGTAGAGGTATTCGAACAGCGATTCAGCGCTCCAGATCACAAAGGAGAGCGCCGCCAACACTCCCAACTGCGCCGGCACCGTGGTGACCCCGAAAGCCGCCAGCCAGGAGGTGTTCTGCTGCACCACCACATCCACCGCCAGGCCGATCAGCACCGGTGGGGCGAGATCGAACAGTTTGTTGAGCACCGAGCAGCTGGCCGCGAGCCAGACCAGGCGCCGATGGGGGCGCAGGCTGCCAAGCAGACGTTGCAGCGGAGAGGGTTGGGAAGCCATGGATGCATTCAAGCCAGCCGCCGTTGGAGCTGTGCAACGCTCAAGCGATTGAGTGAGGGGCCCCGATGCAAGCGTTCACCAGCCCTGCCGATCAGTTGCGTGCGCTCTTGGCGGGAGAGTCTTGCCAGGTGATGCCCTGCTGCTTCGATGCCCTCTCAGCGCGGTTGGTGGAGCGGGCCGGCTTTCCGCTCACCTTCATGAGCGGCTTCTCCGTGGCCGCGGCGCGGGCCGCGCTGCCGGATACGGGGCTGCTCACGGTGACGGAGATGCTCGATCAGGGGCGCTCGATCTGTGGGGCGGTGCGCATCCCGGTGATCGGCGATGGCGACACGGGCCATGGCAACGCGGCCAACGTGCAGCGCACCATGCACCAGTTCGCTCGGGCTGGGTTCGCCGGGATCATGCTGGAAGACCAGCTGGCCCCAAAGCGCTGCGGCCACACGGGTGTGAAAGAAGTGGTGAGCCGCGAGGAGGCCCTGGGCCGGATTCGCGCCGCGGTAGCGGCCCGCGCCGAAGGCGCCGATCTGGTGATCGTGGCGCGCACCGATGCCCGCTCGGCCCTGGCGGCAAGCCATGGCGATGAGGCCGCGTTGGACGAGGCCCTCTGGCGCTTGAAGGCGTTCGCTGAACTGGGCGCCGATGTGTTGTTCCTGGAGGCGCCGCGTTCCGAGGCGGAGATGCGCCGCTTCTGCGCCGAGGTGCCGGGCTGGCGCATGGCCAACATGTTGGAGGGGGGCTTCACACCGCTCTTGCCTCCTGATCGGCTCGCAGCGATGGGCTTCCGGTTGGCGGCCTATCCGCTCACCCTGCTCTCCTGCGCGGCTGCGGCGATGCAAGACGCCCTGGCAGATCTGGCGGCCGGGCGCACGCCCGAGCGGATGCTGGAGTTCGCCGAGCTGCGGGAGCTGGTGGGTTTTGATCACTACGACGCGGTGCTGCAAGCCCAGGCCAGCGGCTCACTGTGAAGCTGTTGCCGATGAACAGTTCAGGGGTTGCGCCCGGCGTTAGACCAGTGGTGTCACCACCAGGAGGTGTTCATGACACGGACCCGAGACTTCCATCGCTTCCATCGTTGGACGGCGAAGCTGCGCCGCCGCAGCCTGCGCAGCGCCTTGCCTGAGCCCCGTGAAGGCGAACTGCAGCCCACCCATCCCGTTACCGCGGTGCGTTGCCGCGAATGGCAGCGGGATCAGCTGCACGATCTGACTGAGCTCGAAGAGCTCGAGGCGATCGCCTAAGCGCGGTTGAGCGCAACAACGATGGTCCTGCTCCGCTGTGACAGGGCCATCCACAGGCAGCAAAAAAAGCCCTGGGCCGGCCGTGTGACCAGAACCCAGGGCTTTTCGTTGAGCCGGTGCTCAATGGGGCTGGATCACCAGCGGTTGCCGCCGCCGCCGTCGTAACCACGGCCACCGCCACCGCCGTAGCCGCCGCCACCGCCGCCGTAACCACCACGGTCACCGCCACCGCCGCCGTAGCCGCCACCGCCGCCATAGCCGCCGCGGCCACCGCCGCCACCGCCATAACCGCCGCGGCCACCGCCGCCACCACCACCACCGCCTTGGCGGGGAGTGGCCTTGTTGACGCGGATCATGCGACCCATCCACTCCACGTTCTGGAGGTCGTCGACGGCCTTCTGTTCGTCGGCCTCGTTTGCCATTTCGACGAAGGCGAAACCGCGCTTACGGCCGGTCTCACGGTCGAGGGGAAGGCTGCACTTGGCCACTTCGCCGTACTGGCTGAAGAGGTCAAGCAGATCCTCTTGTTCGGCCTGGAACGAGAGGTTGCCGATGTAAATGGTCATTCCTTGATGCGGAACCTGAAAACTGATCCGTGGGTGCTGCGCGGTTCCGGGTGGAGCCAGTAAGCCTTTGAATCTCTGTCACCCTACAGCGGCGTCGTTGGGCGCCTTAGCGCGTGCAGCAAGGGTGCTGCGCTGCGTGAAGAGGCTTGAAGCAACCCCGAAGGGAACCGGAAGAAATGCACCGATCCCGAACTATTGTCCGATTGTCAGTAAATCCACACTCGTAGCGAGCGCCTCCCATGACGGCACCCGTGCCCTGGAGTCTGGCCTGGAGCGAAGACGGTGAGCTGGCTCCCCAGGATCGCTTTGATCTGCTGCAGAGCCTGGTCGCCAGCGAATGCGAGAGCGTGCAGCCCAGTCTGGTGGTGGCTGTGGAGCGGCTGAGTGTGGAGCAGCTGACGCTGCTGTCTTCTGAGTTGTCCACCGAGGGGCTCACGGGCCTCTGCGCCTGAGCCCCCGGTTCCAGTTGATCAGTCGCGGGAACGGCTGATCTGCAGTTCGCGGTTCATCACCTTCAGGCGCCGCAGGCCCTGGAACACGTCTTCGGGCATGCCCTGGGGCAGATCCACGAGGCTGTGGGCATCGAAGATCTGGATGCGGCCGATGCTGCGGCCGTTGAGGCCGGCTTCATTGGCGATGGCGCCCACGATGTTTCCGGGCTTGACGCGATCGCGCCAGCCCACCTCGATGCGGAAGCGCTCCATGCCGGACTCCGGCGGACCGGATTGCTCGCGGGGGCCGCGGCGGCTGGCACCGGGGCGTTCCTCGCGGCGCCCGTCGCGGCGCCCATCACGGCTGCCGTCGCGCCCGCCATCGCGGCCAGCGGCCTGGCGGATCCAGCTCTCATCGCCTTGCACCAGCAGCGGCTGGGGACCCACCACCAGCTGCAGAGCGGCCAGGGCCAGCTGCTCAGGCGTGGCGCCACTCTCTTGGGCGACTCGCTGCACGATCTCGGAGAGCAGGGCGCGCTCTTCATCACGGCCTTCGGTGGTGAGGCCGTCGCTGAGGCGCTGGCGCAGACGATCCAGGCGGCTCTGGTTGATGGTGGCGTTGCTGGGGATCTGCATCGGCTCGATCGGCCGGCCCACTGCCCGCTCCAACCCGCCCAGGAAACGCCGCTCCCTTGGGGTGACAAACAGAATCGCGTCGCCGCTGCGACCGGCGCGGCCGGTGCGGCCGACCCGGTGCACGTAGGCCTCGGAATCGAAGGGGATGTCGTAGTTCACCACCAGGGTGATGCGGTCCACATCGAGGCCGCGGGCCGCCACATCGGTGGCCACCAGCACATCCACCGTGCCGTTCTTGAGGCGCTCGATCGTGCGCTCCCGCTGGCTTTGAGCCACATCACCGTTGAGCACGGCCACGTCGTAGCCCTTGGCTTCGAGGGCTTCGGCCACGGTGACGGTGATCGCCTTGGTGCGGGCAAAGATGATCACCCCTTCTTTGGTTTCCGACTCGAGCACCCGGGTGAGGGCTTCGAGCTTCTGGGGACCGTTGACGGTGATGAAGCGCTGGCGAATCCGGCTGGAATCGGCGCCCTTCGTTTTGATCGTGACCTCAGCAGGATCGTTGAGGTATTTGTGCGAAATGCGCCGAATTTCGGGCGGCATCGTGGCGGAGAAGAGCACCACCTGGCGCTGGCTGGGGAGCTGCTCGAGCACCCACTCCACGTCGTCGATGAAGCCCATGCGCAGCATCTCGTCGGCTTCGTCGAGCACCAGGCTGCGCAGGCCGCTGAGGTCGAGGGTGCCCTGGCGCATGTGGTCCATCACCCGGCCGGGGGTGCCCACCACGATCTGCACGCCGCGCTTGAGGCGAACGATCTGATCGCGGAAATCGGAGCCGCCATAGAGGGGCAGCACGCGCAGGTGCGGCATGTTCGCCGCATAGCTCTTGAAGGCATCGGCCACCTGGATGGCCAGCTCACGGGTGGGGGTGAGCACCAGCACCTGGGGGGTGCGCTGCTGGCCATCCAGGGCCGCGAGCATCGGCAGGGCGAACGCTGCGGTTTTGCCGGTGCCGGTTTGGGCCTGGCCCACCAGGTCTCGGCCGAGCAACAGCTCAGGGATCGCGGCCTTCTGGATCGGGGAGGGCTCCTCGTAGCCGATGGCGGTGAGGGCATCGAGCAACTCAGGCGCGAAGCCGAAGCTGGCGAAGCCTGAGGGCGTGGCGGCGATCACGGTGGTGCTCACCTCGGCGCTGTCATCGGCGCTGGTGCTGCTGGCGCAATCGAGGGCGCTCAGATCAACGGCCACCTGGGCCGCGGTGCTCGCTACGGCGCTGGTTGTTTCAGTGGAAATGGCTTGAGTCTCGGGTTGTTGGTCTTGGATGATTTCTTCCTGGACGCGTTGATCCACAGAGCTGTCAAGGCTCTCGCAAAGGTTCTGGGTCACGTTCTGAACGGCTGGGCCTGAAATGTCCTTCGTCGACAGGCCGGCAGACACCCTGGTAATGAAGCGGATTCGCTTCGAATAACTGCCTTGCCCTTACACAAAGGGTCTCTTAATCAACTTAACACTTGGCCGGAAGCGCGCTCCGCGATGCGTTGGTAGTCATCGGCGAGGCGTTCGATGTCGTCTTCGCTGAGCTGATCGCCCCGCTGCACTTCCACGATCAGCAGATCCTGATCGCCGGCGCTGGCGCGGTGCACGGCGCCGCAGGGGATCCAGAAGGTGGTGCCGGCCTGGGCGTTCACGGTGTGGTTGTCGCAGAGGAGGGTGCCGTGGCCGCCCACCACCACCCAGTGCTCGCTGCGGTGGTGGTGGCGCTGCAGGCTGATGCGCTGGCCGGCGCGGATGCAGAGCCGTTTCACCAGGTAGCCCTCACCGCTGCCCAGCGGTTCAAACCAGCCCCAGGGGCGCTCCACCACGCTGTTCATGGCCCCGACGCTAGGTGGCTTGCCGTGGTGTGACCAGCAGCACCTTCTGGCGGGCCCGGGTGAGCCCGGTGTAGAGCAGGCGCGGATCGCTGTGACGGCTGGGGGGGAGCAGCAGCAGCACCTCGCCGTATTGGCTGCCCTGGGATTTGTGCACTGTGAGGGCCAAGGCGGGTTCGGCCCCCGCCAGCCGGGCCGGGTGGAGCAACCGGCCGGAGCTCATCCACACCAGCCGCTGGCCTTCGCGCTCCACGAGCACGCCGATGTCGCCGTTGGCGAGCTCCTGCTCGGGGCGGTTTAGCCGGTTCAGCACCGGCGTGCCCAGGGGCCAGCGCTCCAGCGGTGCCGCGGCAGCAGGGCCGAGCAGCGCCCGGTGCAAGGCCTCCACCCCCCCAGGGCCCTTGCCGCAGCGGGCTCAAGGCGATGCGCGCTTCCAGCGCCCCAGCAGGGCGGCCCCATCGCTGGGGTGCAGCTGCTCCCCCTGCCAACGCAGCGCCTGGCAGCGCTGACGCAGCCGCTGCTGCTGCTCCCGCAGCGGCTGGAGCACGGCCGCTGGCAACTGGGGCAGTGGGGCTTCCAGCCAGGCGAGGTTGGCGTTGGCTGGCAGCTGCTCGAGCTGCGGCCGCAGGGCCAGCAGGGGATCGGCGGCGCTGGGGGCCTGTTGGCGCAGGGCGGCGGCCACGTCGGCGATGGCGCCGTTGTTGCGGTAGGTAGTGGTGAGCTCAAGCACCGCGCCGCCCAGCTGCTTGCGGATGTGGGGGCGGCAGAGCTCCTCGAGCACCGCGCCGGTGCCCACCGGCGGGAGTTGCCCTGGATCCCCCACCAGCAGCAGGCGGGCCTGCTCCGGCAGGGCGTCGAGCAGGGCGGCCATCAGGGGCAGATCCACCATCGAGAGCTCATCCACCACCAGCAGATCGAGCTCCAGCCGATGGCGGGCGTTGCGGGCAAAGCGGTTGCTGCCGCGGGCCTCGAGCAGCCGGTGCAGGGTGGAGCAGGGCAGCGGTTGCACGCCGGTGAGCGCTGCGCTCAGCCGGGCGGCGGCCTTGCCGGTGGGGGCGGCCAGCTGCACCCGGAGCTGAGGTTCCTGGGCCAGGGCGGCCTCGAGCATCCGCGCCACGGTGGAGGTTTTGCCGGTGCCGGGCCCCCCGAGCAGCAGCACCAGCTGCCGCTCGAGCAGCGCCACCACAGCGGCCTGTTGCTGCGCGTCCAGCCCGGCCTGGGCTGCGGTGGCCGCGGCTGCGTTGAGGGTGCCCGGGCTGGGGGCGGGGCTGAGGGGTGTGGTTGCGCGGGCGATCAGATCGCTCAAGCAATGCTCGAGCTGCTCATGCCAGCGGCGCCAGCGCAGCCAGGGGCCATCGCGCACCAGCAGCGCCTCGGGCCCGGTGAGCCAGCCGCTGGCGGCGAGGGCCTCCAGGGATGCTTCCTCCAGCTCGCTCTGGCGTAGATCGAGCCCCAGCTCGCCCTGCTCCAGGGCCTCGAACAACGCGGTGATCACTGGTTGGAGCAGGCGCGGATCCGCCCCAGGCGCCGGTGGTTGGCGGCGCAGCAGGGTGTCTTGCAGGGCGGCGGCCAGGCTGCTCATGGCTGGCCCTCCCGCAGCAGGGCATCGAGGGCGAACACACGCTCCAGGGGCGGTGTGTCCACCACCACGCCGGGAACACCCGCCTCGGGATCAGCCATCGGCCCGGGCACACCGCGCAGGAACACATAGGCGTAGCCGCCCAGGTGCTGGGTGGGGGCATAGCCGGGCAGGCGCCAGCTCAGATAGCGGTGCAGCGCCACCAGATAGAGGTGCGCCTGCAGGGGGTAGTGGCTGCGGGACATCAGCTCTGCCATGGCGGCTTGGCTGTAGTCGGCCGGTCCGCAGGCCAGCACCTGGCCTTGGCTGCCTTTCCGGCCCAGCCAGTTGCTCTTCCAGTCGGCCACCCACCAGCGCTCCTGCCACTGGAACACCAGATCGATCGAGCCGGTGAGGAAACCGCGGCTGGCCACCTGCAGGCTGCGCAGCTGCCGGCCGTAGTCCGCGCCGAAGGGCCCGCCTGGGTGCTGCTCAAACGCGCTGGCCAGGCCGCTGCTGCGCACCAGCCGATCTGGGTCGTCGTGGGCCAGGGGGAGATCGAAGTTGAGCTCGCTCAGCCAGCTGCCGCTCGCCAGATCCATCAGCCGGCAGGCCCCCAGCGCACCGCCGAGGGGGCTTTGAACCAAGTGCACCAGCCCGTCCAGCAGCGGATCGATGAGCTCCGCGTCGAGGCCGGCGCGCTCGAGCTCCTGCAGCAACAGGGGCCTGCTGGCCTCGGGGTTGTGCGCCAGCTCGCCGAAATCCAGTTGCTCGAGCATGCGGTGCAGCGCATCCCCTGGGCCTGAGCCGCGGGGGAACGCGGCGAGCGGGCCCAGCGCCGGCCAGCTGGAGCTGGGTGTGGCCGGCGCGGCGGCCGCGTCGCTGTCGTCGGCGGGGTTGAGGGCATCGCTGTCGCGGCCTTCGTCTTGCGCTTGGGGCGGCAGGGCGGCGCCGGCGTGGGCCCAGGCGGAATAGCTGGCCCGGCCCCAGCGGCTATCGAGGCTGCGGCTGGGGGTGGGGCCCAGCTCCAGGGCGCCCTGCTCAGGATCGGGCGTCCAGGGACGCTTCGGCGGCGGCAGTTCGGCCGGATCGATCGGGTGCAGTGCCGCCAGCTCCGGTTGCTCCAGCCAGGGGCTGAGTGGGTTGCCGGCTTCGGCTTGGTCGGCGCCGGGCCAGGCGAGCACCAGCAGGTGTTGGGCGCGGGTGCAGGCCACGTAGGCCAGGCGCTCCGCCTCCTGCAGCTGGGCTTGGTGGTCTTGGCGGGCGGCGGTGCGGCCGGGCCCCCAATAGGGATTGAGGTGGAGATCCAGCCGCGGCGACGGGCTATCAGGTGGCAGCCAGCGCCGCCCCAGCCGCTGGCCACCGGCCTTGGCGGGGGCTGGGGCCTTCCAGAGATAGGGGCAGATCACCACTGGGTATTCGAGCCCTTTGCTGCGGTGCACGGTCACCACGGCGATGGCGGATTGGGCGGCGTCGCTGCGGCAGAGGTGGGTATCGGGGGGGTCGCGCTCCTCCTGCAGCCGCAGGTTGCGCAGCCAATCGGCCGCCGCCACCGCCCCCAGCCCCTGGCTGTGCATCTGCTCCTGCACCAGTTCGGCCGCCTGCTGCAGATCCGCCAGGGCCCGGCCCCGCAGCGAGAGCTGCGCCAGGCCATCGGCGGCGAGCAGCTCGGCGAGCACACCGGTGAGGCCGAGCCGCGGCAGCTGCTGCGCCCATTGGCTGAGATCCGCCGCCAGCTGATCCCAGCGCTCCGGCGGGCTGGCCTGCAGCTCCTCGGCCGACCAGCCCAGGAGCGGCGAGGCCGCCAGCAGGCGTTGGCGCCCCGGGTCGCCGGGGCTGGCCAAGGCATCGAGCAGGCGCTGCAGCGCCGTGGCACCCACGGTTTCAAACACATCGCCGCGGCTCACCAGCCGGCTGGGCAGTTGCCGTTGCTCCAGCGCGGCTCTCAAGCTTTCGGCCTGGCTGTGGCGCCCCACCAGCAGGCAGAGATCAACGGGCTCCAGCACCCGTTCGCTCGCGCCCTGCCGCAACACCAGCCGTCGCTCGAGCACGGCCTGGCAGAGGGCCGCCACACGGCTCTCGAGCTGGGCGGGTTCCACCGGCAACAGCTGCAGCGGTGTTTCGTCGGCGCCGAGCAGCAGCTCGCCTTTGTTGGCTTGGGCCTCCACCTCAGGCACATCCAGCTCGGAGAGCACCAGCCCCGGCCGCATCAGGGCATTGAGCCCCGCCACCAGGGCTGCGCTGGAGCGGCGGTTTTCGATCAGGCCGTATCGCTCGCTGGCGCTGGCGGCGGCCTGGCGGTAGGTGGCCAGTTCACCACCGCGGAAGCGGTAGATCGCCTGTTTGGGATCGCCCACCATCACCAGGAGGTGGTTGGAGCCGGGCCCGGTAAAGGCGCGCTGCAGGATCCGCCACTGGATTGGGTCGGTGTCCTGGAATTCATCGATCAAGGCGGCGCGGTAGCGCTGGGCCACGGCCTCCAGCAATGGCGAGGGGGAGCTGGCGTCGGGTCCTGGATCGAGGGCCTCGAGCAGCTGGCCGAACCCCATCTGGCCGCTGCGCTCCCGCCGCCGCAATAGTTCGGAGCGGCCCCAATGGGCGAAGTGCAGCAGCGCCAGCTCCGCCGGTCCATCCACCAGTGCTGCGATCGCCTCGAGCAACGGCCGCTGCGGCAGCGGCACCGCTTCGCCATGGGCCACGGCCGCCACCTTGCAGAAGCTGCCGGGGTGGAAGTAGCCGAGCAGATCGCTCTGGCTGAGCACCTCTTGATAGCTCGGGGTGCCGGTGAGCCCGTCCAGCCAGGCCTGCACCCGCTGCAGCTTGTCGGGCTTGGCTTTGAGCCGGAAGGGCTTGTAGGGGAGCCCCAGGCTGTTGAGCTCGCTGGCCGCGGCGGCGAGGTCTTCTTCCAGTGCTTCGCTGCGCTCCTGCCACTCCTGTTGGAAGCGCTGCCAGAGCTGCGGCCACAGCGCTTCGAGCTGAGGGGCTAAGGGGGTATCGCTGGCTAGCGGCAGCGGATCGAGCGCCAGCGCCGGATCGCCATCGAGGCTGCCGAGCAGCCCCGCCAGCTGCTCTGGGCTGACCTGCTTCTGGCGCAGCCCCGCCAGCAACCCCGCTGGCAGGGGGAGCACCTGGCGGCTCCAGTAGTCGTGCACCAGCTCGGCGCGGCGCTCGCGGCCTTCGCTCTCCAGGCTCACCGCTGGCCCCAGTCCAGCTTCGAGGGCCTGGCGCTGCAGCGTCCGGCGGCAGAAGCCGTGGATGGTGGTGATGTCGGCGCGATCAAGCTGCTCGAGAGCCAGCAGCAGGCGGCCGCGCAGCAATGCCGGTGGATTGGGGCCGAGGGCCTCCAGCCAGGCGGCCAGGGGTGCATCGCCGGGGGTGGCGCTGCTGCCGGGTTCGAGCAATTGCAGGGCGTCCTGCAGGCGGCGGGCGATGCGATCGCGCAGTTCCGCTGCCGCTGCATCGGTGAAGGTGACCACCAGCAATTGCTCCACCGCTAGCGGCGCGCGGCCTTCGCTGAGCAGGCGCAACACCAGGTGTGCCAGGGCGAAGGTTTTGCCGGTGCCCGCACTGGCCTCCAGCAGGCGGATGCCCGCGCCCAGGGGCATGGCGTTGGCATCGAAGCGGCGGAGGCTCATGGTTTTTTCTCCTCCTTTCGCCGCTGCAGCAGGGGCCCATGCAGTTGCAAGGCCAGGGCCTGAAGCTTGGGGGTGAGCAGCTGCTCCAACGGCAGATCGGCGCCGAAACACACCGCCTGCACCGGATCACGCCGTTCACCACGAAGCAGGGGATTGCCCTCCCAGGCCCCCAGGGCTGCGCTCCAGCGGCGCTGCTCGCTGGCCGCGGCATAGGCCCAGCCCGTGTCGGGGGGTAGGGGCCAGCAGCGCTGGCGGTGCGCCTGGTGCCACTGGCGCAGCTGCTCGAGCTGCAGAGCTGCCTCCGCAGCGGGCAGCGCTTCGAGGCGCTCGAGCACCCGGAAGCGATGGCCATCGCGGCCCACCAGCGCAGCGCCAACGGGGGCCTGGCCGGCGGCGCAGGCGAGCAGCAGCTCCAGCCAGAGCACGAGCCGCTGCGGCGTGCGTGGCTTGGCGCTGTGCACGAGCACCAGCTGGCGGCCACGCCAGGACAGCTCGCCCGAGAGCCCCTCCCAGCTGGCTGGGCGCTGCTGCGCCTCACCGAGCAGCTCGAGGCAGCTGCTTAGGTCCAGCCAGCGCTGCTCCAGCTGCTGCACCTCCAGCTCGCCGGCGGCCTGGGGAGGCAGCAGGCCTGTACCCCGCTCGATCAAGGGCCAATCGGGCAGCGCCTCGGGCAGGGGATCGAGCTGTTGGCGCAGCAGCGCCGCCCGTTCGCGTTCGCCCAGTTCGAGGGCATCGCGATCGAGCACGGGGTGATCGAACTCCCGGGGCCGCAAGCTCAGCCCCTCCAGCCAGCTGCGCTGCGGCTGCTCGATCCACTGGCGCAGCTCACTCCAGGCCTGCTCGGGGCTGGCGACGGGCTCAGCGGCTGGTGATGGCATGGCGCTGAAGGCCAGGCCCCGCGCAGGCGGGGCGCTCAGGCCCTGCTCAAGCTGTTGGCGCGCCTGCAGCAGGCGGCGATCGCAGCTGGCGGGCGGCCAGGGGTCGGCGGGCAGGAAATTGGCGCGCTCCAGCGGGTTGGCGCAGTGCACCCGCAGGGGCAGCTGCGGCAGTTCGCGGCTGAGCCACTCCAGCCATTGCCGCACCGGGGTGGAGGCCTCCAGCGCTTCGCCGCTGCGTTCATCGCGGTTGCTCCAGCTCACCAACAGGTGCTGCCGCGCCGAGAGCAGGCTCTCGAGCAACACGTAGCGGTCTTGATCGCCGCTGTTGGGGTCGCCCAGCTGGCGTTGTTGCTCGAGCAGGTGGAAGCCGGGGCGCTGACGCTGGCGGGGGAAGGCGCCGGCATCGAGGCCCATCAACACCACCACCTTGTGGGGGATGGCGCGCATCGGCTCGAGGGCGCTGATGGTGAGGGCACCGGAGCGGTGGCCAAAGCGGCCGCTGCCTTCGCTCAGCCGCTCGCCAAGCAGTTCGGCCACCACCGGCGCCGCCAGCTCCAGCTCACTGGCCTGGGCCACCGCCTTCCAATCGGACAGCACGGCGTGGAGGCTCTGCAGCTCCCAGGCCCGCTCGCCGCCATCGCCAAACAGCGCTTGCAGCAGGGGACGCAGCCCCTCGATCCACTGGGCTGGCGACCGCGGTTGAGCCAGCCAGCGCAGTTGCTCCAGCAGGGTGCGCAGCAGGGCGATCCAGCGCTGCTGTTGCTCGAGGCTGCCCTCCATCGCTAAGGGGGCGCAGTCGCCCGGGGCCATACCGGGCAGTTGGGGCAGCACCAGGCCGAGCACCAGGCGATCGAGGGCCCACTCGAGGCTATGGGTGCCATCGCCGCCGCGGTCGCGCCCGTCGAGGCCCCAGCGAAAGCCAGCCTCCTGCAGCATGCGGCTGATGGCCGCGGCGTCGTCCCCCTCGAGCCCCTGGGCCGTGAGCAGCGGCGTGCAGGCGAGCAGCCGCTCCAGGGCCGAGGCGGTGAAGCGTTCACCGCCGAGCTGCAGCAGTTCGAGCAGCCCCTGGCTGATGCCCGCTTCGCTCTGTTGGCTGCGGTCGGTGAGGCGCCAGGGCAGCTGCACACCGGTGGCGCCGCTGTCGCCGAACACCGCCCCCACCAGCGGTGCGAAGGCCTCCACCTGGGGCGTCATCACCAGGATGTCGCGCGGTTCGAGCTTGGGATCGGCGGCGAGCAGCTGCAGCAGGCGATCGCGCAGCACCTGCAACTGGCGCAGCCGGCCTGGGCAGGCGTGGAATTCCAGGGAGCTGTCGCCGGGATCGGCCTGCAGCGCGTCCGTGGCCTCGCCATCGGCGGCGCCGCTGGCCAGCCGCTCCTGCAGTTGCTCCAGCAGCGTGGGCGTGCGGCCCTGCTCCACGGCCACCGCCGCCGGCGCAAAAAACAGATCGCCTTCGCGCCATTCCCCCAGCTGGTTTTCGCCACTGCCCTCGAGCAGCTGTTGAAACTCAGCCCCCAGCCGCCCGAAGCGCGCCTCCAGGCCGGGCACCTCCAGGAGCCAATCGCTGCTGAGGGGATCGCGGCTGCCGGCGGCGTCGCGCCGCTGCCAAAGGTCGCGGCAGGGGGTGAGCAGGTAGAGCTCCACCGCCTGGCAGGCCGAGATCGCCTGGAGCAGCTCCACCTGCACCGGCGCCAGGCTGCTCAGGCCAAACAGGCGCAGCGGCTGAGGGTTGGTGCTGTCGGGCCTCCAGCCCTGCTGCAGCCGGCGGATCAGCGCGAGAGCCCGCAAGCCGAAGGCTTCACCGGGAAGGGCTTCCGCCAGGCGCTGCACCAGCAGCGGTTGCCAGAGCAGCTCCGGCGGGAGCGGTTGGCCGCGGCTATCCACGGCCTGGCCCTGCAGCCAGGCCTCGAGCATGGCGGGGCGGTAGAGGCCGTAATCATCGATGGCATCAGCGATGGCCCGGGCCAGCTGCCAGAGGGGGCGATCCAGCTGGCGCAACTGGCTGTGGCCCTGGCGTTGCTGCAACCAGCGCTGCAAGGGGGCCGCCTCGGGTTGCTCGAGCAGCGGCGGCAAGAGCTCCAGCAAAGGCCACACCAGGTTTTGGGCGCGCCAGGGGTCGGGGCCGGGGGCAGGACTGCTGCCGAGCCATTGATCCACCACCTGCCGCAACTGGCTGGTGGGGAAGGGAAAGCGCAGGTTGGCGGCGATGCCGGCGCCATTGCCCGTGGCGATCTGCTCCCCCAGCCAGCGGCTGGTGGGCCAGGTGTTCACCACCACCTGGATCTGCTCAAGCGGGCCGGGCGGCTCAAGCCGCAGCTGGGCGGCCAACACCTGGGCCAGCAGTTCAGCGCGATTGCTGCGATACAGCGTGAGCAAGGCTCAGCCCAGGGCGGCTGCCGGCTCGGGTGAACGGCCGCGGAAGCCGGGCATGGGGCTTGCCTGTTCGGCCCGCAGGCCGGGAACGGCAATCACAGCCTGGGTTTCGGGGCAGTAAGCGCTGAGGTCGCCGCCGTAGCAGGCGCCCGTGTCCACCATCACGATGTGGTGAAGCCGGCGCACGTGGGGGCCAGGGGTGTGGCCGATCACCACATCGCCGAAGCGGCCGTCGTAGTTCTGCCAGAAATCGAGGCGCACCCGCAGATCGGGCTGCCAGGTGCTGGGGTCGAAGCCGGCGTGGGTGGCCACCCAGCCCTCGCCCCAGTAGGCCAGGGGCAGATGTTGCAAGCGCTCGAGCCACTGGCGGGAGCGGCTGTCGCCGAGCTGGCGGTAGGTGTCGCAGCCAGCGAGGCGCCGCTCGGCTTGCCAGTTCACGCTTTGCAGCCCGTTGATCAGGTCTTGTTCGTGGTTGCCCCGCAGCCACACCGCCCGGCCCGATTCCACCAGGCCCCAGATGCGCTCCATGCTCGCCGCGATGCCCGGGCCGCGGTTGATCGCATCGCCGCAGAAGATCAGCCGATCGCCTGCCGGAAGCTTCAGGAGCAGCTGCTCCAGCGCGTCGGCGCAGCCATGAACGTCACCGATCACCCAGTGATGGGGGCGGCGCTGGGGGGACGTCATACAGACGGCGCGTTGGCCCCATTTTTGCTCCTGGGTGGCAGTTCTGTCATCCCTGCAACGCCGTTAACCTGCCCGCAACCACGCCAGCGCTGATGGACAGCCAGCCCATTGATCCGCGCACGCTCTCGGTGGGGCAACGGGTTTCGATCCTGGTGAAGGCGCTCGATGGTGCCAAGCGCACCAATGAAGCGCTGGCGAATTGCAGCAACGGCGATCAGATGGTGGAGGTGCTGCTCGATGCCTCCCGCAAGCTTGGCCTGGGCCTCACCCGCGCCGAACTGACCCGCACCCCGCCCATCCGCGATTGGATTTGGTGGAAGAACAAAGAAGCCCTGCTCACCATCGGCGACGCCAAGCCCCGTTACCAGCAAGACGGCGACCAGGGCCGCACCGAGGCCGCGGCGGATGGCGAGCAACCGCGCAAGAAGTTTCTGGGGCTGTTCTGAGGCCGCAGCGCCGATCCGGTGAGCCGGCGCCGCCACAACGCGTAGACCACAAAACCCCTGATTCTGTACGGTTTGTACAGAATCAGGGGTTTCTCTTGAGGCCCGTTCAGTGACCGAGTGATGGCCCGATCAGGCCGCGCTGGCCAGGGCGTCGGGGATGGAGGTGCTGGGGGCTTCGAAGCTGCCCTTGGCCACGAACTCCAGGCGCAGCTTCATGAATTCGATGAACTTCGCGTCGGTGGACACCACGGCCGCAGCGGGCTGGGGCACCTGATCCGCGATGGCTTTGAGCTCCGGTGCCTGCAGGAAGGCGGGGCGCTTCACCAGCCAGAAGTCGATCTCCTTGCCCTGTTCGCCGTAGTTGCGCACCCGCTCGCGCAGCACCTCATCGAGGGGCTCCTCCACGGTGAGGAAGGTCTCGCTGGCGGCCACGAAGTGGTACTGGGTCATGAACTGGTGCTGCCGAACAGGGGTTCCCCGCGGGGATTCTGAACTAAAGCCTTCATCTGCCGCACCGCCTCCTCCAGGCCCACCGCCAGGGCGCGGGCCACGATCGTGTGGCCGATGTTGAGCTCCTCCATCCCCTCGATCGCCGCCACAGGCTCCACGTTTTGATACGTGAGGCCATGGCCAGCGTTCACGCGCAGCCCCAGGCTGCGGGCGATGAAGCTGCCTTCGGTGAGGCGGGCCAGCTCGAGGGGTTGCTGCTGCCAATCGGCTTCGGCGTAGGTGCCCGTGTGCAGCTCCACCCAACGGGCGCCCGCGGCGCGGCAGGCCTCGAGCTGCGTGGGCTCGGCATCCACAAACAAACTCACGCCGATGCCGGCCTCCTGCAGGCGCCCCACCAGGCCCTGAAGCGGTTCCAGCTGGCCGGCGACATCCAGACCGCCTTCGGTGGTGACCTCTTCGCGCTTTTCGGGCACAAGGGTCACCATGTCGGGCTTGATGCGCAGGGCAATCGCCTCCATCTCAGGCGTGGCGGCCATCTCCAGGTTGAGGCGGCTGCGCACCACCTGGCGCAGCAGCTCCACATCGCGGTCGTGAATGTGGCGGCGGTCTTCGCGCAGGTGCACGGTGATGCCATCGGCACCGCCCAGTTCCGCCAGCAGGGCGTAGCTCACCGGATCGGGCTCCACGGTGCGGCGGGCCTGGCGCACGTTGGCGATGTGATCGATGTTCACGCCAAGGCTGGCCATGGCATCAGGGGCGTCTGGCCGGATCCTATGGATGGGCCGGATGCTGCCGCCGCAGGACCGCAGGGTGAAGTGCCTGCCCCGCGCTGTAGAGCTGCAACACCACCACTACGTTGAGTCTTTCGGGATGGCCGTTGAGGCCGCAGAAGGGTGGCGACGGCGTCCAGTCAGCTGAGCAAGCGCGAGCAGAGCCTGTGCAACGGCATCAGCCCCTGGCTGTCGCCCCTGGCGATGCTGCTCACCCAGGATGTGGCCCTCAAGGGCTTTTTCCGCTCGCTCAAAGTGCTTGGCGGTGAGCATCTGCCCCACAGCGGTCCGGTGCTGATGGCGCCCACGCACCGCGCCCGTTGGGATGCGTTGATGCTCCCCTATGCGGCGGGCCGCCGCGTGAGCGGCCGCGACTGCCGCTTCATGGTCACCCTCGATGAGATGAAGGGCCTGCAGGGGTGGTTTCTGCACCGGCTGGGCTGCTTCCCGGTGAATCAACTCAAGCCCCAGACCGCCAGCCTGCGCTTTGCCGTGGATCTGCTCGAGGCCGGCCAGCAGCTGGTGGTGTTTCCGGAGGGGCGGATCATGCGCGAGCCCGGCCCGATCCGGCTGATGCAGGGGCTCGCGCGCCTGGCCTTGCTGGCCTCGGCCCATGGCCTGCAGGTGCCGGTGTTGCCGATCGGCATCGCCTATGGCCGTGCCATCCCGCGTTTTGGCGATCGGGCGGCCTTGGCGTTTGGGGAGCCGCTGTTTGTGGAGGGCCATGGCCGCGAGGCCGCCAAACGCTTCAGCGATCAGCTGGCGGCAGCGATGGCCGCGGCGGAGCGCCAGGCCCTCGAAGCGGTTGGCCGCAGCGCCGCGGAGGGCGGCTTTGCAACGCCCGTAGAGTTTTCCAACGTCTGACTTGTTGCCGTGCGCCGGCCGATCGCCGCTCTTGCCCTCAGCGCCCTGGCGTTGGTGACCCCTTCCCTGCCAGCCATGGCGCAGCAGGAGCCCGAGAAGGTGCTGGCCTCCGCCAGCTCCGGCCTCAACCTGGCTTCCGTGCAGGCCAAGGTGGCCCAGGGCGACGCCGCTGCCGCCGCCGGCAAGCTCAACGAAGCCAAAAGCGATTACGACAAGGCGCTGGAAGCAGCCAGTTATCTGGTGAGTGCCTATCGCGGCCTCTCCGGTGCGTTCCGCGGCCTCGATGCCCGCATCCCCCGCGAGATGGATCAGAAGGGCCGTGAGGCCACCGAGCTCCAGGCCAATATCGAGCTCCGCCTGGCGGCGTTGCTGCGCCGGATGAATCAGCCGGCTGTTGCTGTTCCCTTGCTCGTGAAGGTGGTGCAGCGCATGTCGCCCACCAGCCCCCAGGGTCAGAAGGCCTACCAGAGCCTGCTGGAGCTGGGCTTTGTGGCCACTCCCTACAACGCCGTCAGCGCCACTCCGGCAGCCCAGTGAGGGCCGCGCCTACATTCGCTCGGTAGCCCGCTTCGCGACTCTCCAGTTCATGGTCCATCCCGACCAGGTGCGAGCTGCCATCACCCAGGCGCTGCCGGATGCCCGTGTTGAGGTGGAAGACCTCACCGGCGGCGGCGATCACCTGCAGGTGACGGTGGTCTCCACCGCTTTCGACGGCCTGAGCCGCGTGAAGCAGCACCAGCTCGTGTACGGCGCCCTGCGCAGCGAGCTGGCCAGTGAGGCCATTCACGCCCTGGCCCTGCAGACCTCCACCCCCACCGCCTGAACCATGGACGCCTCCACCCAGCAACGCATCGAACAACTGGTGGGCAGCAGCCCCGTGTTTGTGTTCATGAAGGGCAGCAAGTTGATGCCCCAGTGCGGCTTCAGCAACAACGTGGTGCAGATCCTCAACTCCCTGGGGGTGGCCTTCGAAACCTTCGACGTGCTCTCCGATATGGAGATTCGTCAGGGCATCAAGGAGTTCTCCGATTGGCCCACCATTCCCCAGGTGTACGTGAACGGCGAGTTCATCGGCGGATCCGACATTCTGATCGAGATGTACAACTCCGGCGAACTGCGCGAAAAGCTGGCGGTGGCGCTGGCCTGATCAGCGCCGGACGCGCTCGGGGGCCGGATCAGTTCCGGCCCGTTTCGTAGAGGGTGCTCATGTCATCACCCGGGCCGATGAAGCTCGAGGGATCCATGATCCAGCGATCCACCAGCTCCTCCAGGCGCCGCTGGGTGAGGGCATCCAGCACCGCCGTTTTGCGCAGGGCATGCAGATAGCCGTCTGCGTAAAGGCGCAGCTCGGCCGGGCTGTGATAGCGGCTGGCCAGCGACTGGCAGGCATCACAGAGGGATTGGAAGTGGCGGATCGCGTCGGGGTGTTGCAGGGCGGTCATGAGCGGACCGGTTGGGACAGCTGGCAAGGCATCGCCTGATACCACTCTGGCCAGGAAAACAGGGATAGCGTAGGCAGAATCATGGAGAACCAGGTGGATTCCTCCGCTGCCGGCTCCACACCCAATGGGGCTGAAACAACCCTGAAACGTGTGTTGGTGGTTGATCCCCACCCCACGTTGCGCACCGTCTTGGCCCAACGCCTCCGCCAGGACGGCTATCTAGCCGCCGCTGTGGCCAGCGCCGCCGAGGCCGTGGCCCTGTGCGACGACCTCACCCCGGATCTGTTGGTGGCCGCGGAGCTGCTGGAGGAAACCACCGCCCTGAAGCTGGCGGCGCAGTTGCGCTGCCCGGTGATGGTGCTCACGGCGCGCTCGGGCTCGGAGCCTGTGGTGGCGTTGCTCGACGCCGGCGCCGATGAGGTGTTGCGCAAGCCCTTCGGCCTGGAGGAATTGGCAGCCCGCAGCCGTTCGTTGCTGCGCCGCAGCCGCAGCGGCCTGCAGGAGCGGGTGTGTGTGGGTCCGCTGGAGGTGCATTTGCTGCTGCGCCAGGTGACGCTGCGCGATCAGCCGGTGGAGCTGAGCCCCAGGGAATTTGCTCTCCTGTGTGCGTTGTTGATGCCGCCAGGGGTGGTGCGCAACCGCAGCGAGCTGTTGCGCATGGCCTGGCCGCCGTTCAGCGGCGGGCCCCGCTCGGTGGATACCCAGGTGCTCACGTTGCGGCGCAAGCTCGAACAGGCGGGCCTCGGCGAAGGCGGCGGAATTGAAACGGTGCGGCAGCAGGGCTATCGCTTCAGCCTCGACACGATTCCGGCGGAAACCGCTGGTGCCGAATCATCCCGCACGATGACGCCCATTGCGCCTTAGCAGGCATCATTGAATGAGCTCAAGGTGAAGGATGCCATTGCTGTTGCGCCGTGGTCTGCTGGCGTGTGTGGTGGCCGTGATGGCCCTACAGGCTGTAGAGCCTGGCCTGTCGAAACAGAAGAACAACACCAACAAAAGGCGTAACAGCCAGTCGAGTCGTACCAAGTCGACGTCGTCCTTCAAACATCCCGACTATTGGCGTCGCAATCCCAATCGCTGGAAGCAGCAGTATTGGAGCCCGGTGCAGCGCTACAACCATTGGAATCGCCCCTGCAACGGGCTGGGTTGTGATCCACGCACCTGGGCGCCCTCCTCGTACCGCAATACCCGCCGGGGTTGGTACAACAGCTCCACCTACCGCGGCTGGGGCTGGTGGGGGTCGCGATCAGCCGCGTGGGATTACGGCGCCCTTGCGGCGGGCTCGATCATCGCTGCGGCGATCACCAGTGCCCAACGCACGCAAGCACCCACGATCGTGGTGCCCGATAGCTCCTATCAGCTGAATTACCGTTCGGTACAAGCTGAAACCGACAACGGCATTCGTTTTCTGGTGAGCCGCGGTGGTGTCACCTACCAGATGGATGCCGATTGCCGTGATGGTGAACTGAACGGCTATGCACCGAACAATCTCTCCGAGGCGCAGCTGTTGAACGCGGCTTGTGAGGTGGCCTATGGGAGTTGAGCTGCGCCTTTGATTCAACTGGCGAAGGCATACTGATCAGCCTCGATCAGTCGCCAGTGTCCACCGGCTTGAAGCTCGAGCACTTTGCTGTGATGCTCGAGCAGGGACGGCCGGTGGCCAACGCTGATGTATCCCATGCCTGATTGCTGCAGCTGCTGGTAGGCGGCTCGCTCATTGGCGGTGTCGAGGGCGCTGGTGGCCTCATCGAGGAGTGCGAAGCTCGCTTGGCTCAGCATTACCCGTGCAAAGGCAATGCGCTGTTGCTCGCCAACGGAGAGCACTTTTTGCCATTCCACAACCTCATCGGGATCGGGATGTTGCTGGAGCAGGTTGGGTAGGTTCGCAGCCTTGAGTGTGGCTGCAATCTGCTCGGTGCTGATGGCCCGTGGGGTGTGGGGGTAGAAGAGCAGTTCCTTAAGGCTGCAGCGAAATAGATAGGGCTTTTGTGGAACGAAGATTACACCGTCATCCAGGCCTTTGCTGTGGCTTGAGCCGGCGGATGGATGCCAAAGCCCGCTGAGCATGCGGAGGAGTGAGGTTTTGCCGGTGCCTGAGGAGCCCACGAGCAAAATGCGATCGTGAGGGCTCACGTTGAGGGTGAGGTCTTTGATCAGGAGCCGATCAGTGTGCGGAACATGAAGACAGGCTTTCTTTACGTCGATTACGGCGTCCGAACTCTGGGAGCCTGGACCTTGAATTTGCGCGGTCGGGATGAGTGCCTCAGAGAGCTCCTCTAGTCGAACAGCGTTAGACGATAGAGTTGCTAGGGAGGTGAAATTATCAACCAGGAAGCTAAAGGTCCCCATCACAGATGAGAAGGCTATGGCTGTTTGGCTGATCGCTCCAAATTCCACATCTCCGTTGAAGTAAGTCGTCCAGAGTAGGATGTAGGGTACAAAAATCTGAAGATTGGCGTAGGTGGCTTGATAAGCGCCAAAAGCGGAGACGTTCTTGATGAGTTTATACTTATTGTTAATAGCGCTGTCGAGGGCAGCTGTCATCCGGGTGCGTTCAGCGCTTTCGCCGCGGTAGAAGGCGATGGATTCAGCATTGTCGCGTACCTGAATGACTGCGTAGCGAAAGTCTGCATTGAGTTCTAGCTGTTTGTAATTGAGCTTGAAAAGCTTCCTGCCGATGCCCGCTCCAATAGCTGTTCCTGTTAATGCATACACGATCACGATTCCAAAGGCTACAGGGTTGATTGACCATAAAACCAGTGAAAAACTTGCGGTTGAGATGAAACTGCGAACTAATTCGAAAAAGAGATAAGTGGCTTCTTGGGTGAACTCGTCGGTGTCTTGGGTGATGCGTTGGTCTGGGTTGTCGATTTGCCTATCGGCTGTATTGCTTGCCGAGCTGATGCGGAAGAAACTGTTGTTGCGAAGGTAGTTGTTAATGTATTGTTGGCTGGAGACTGATCGCCAGAAGTTTGCTAGATTGCGAGAGACGAGTGTGCTGCTATAGAAAACAGGGACTAGCCCGCCAAGGATGAGGGCTAGTCCGATTAGGATGTTTTTGGCCTGGCTTTCATTGCGAGAGGTAAAGGCATTGGTTAGGTGATTGGCAAGATAGGAGAAGTCAACAAGCATTGCATTCAATAGCAGTAGCAGAGTGAAACTGCCAATTACATAGAGCCAGGCCGTTTTCTGGGGGCGTTGTAGTGAGCGGCTTGCAGCTGCTAGCGCTACAGCAGCAGCCCCGGCCAGCGAAGCGGTGAGTGCATCCATATGGCTTTGCCGCAGCCACTGCGTGAAGCTGCTGATTTCAGCGAAGGCGCTGGTGGCGATGCTCTGAGGAACGAGCCAGCTGATGAGTGCCTGAACTGCCAAAATCCCAGCCATGGCGAGCCCGAGAGCTATCAGGAAGGCAAGGATCAGATAAATGGCGATGATGGCGATCGAGCGTTTGTTTGCTGAGCCTGTGAAGAAGGGCGCGATCAGCCTGCCGAGATTCTGAATGCTGCGTAACATGATTAGAGGTTGTGTTTAGTTGAATGCGATTAGATGGATTGGTTCATTTCGATTGACCGCACTGCTGCGAAGGTCAATCCAGAAATCCTGATTCCTGATCGACAGCCCTCCGCTTGAGCTGGAGTGTTGTGTGATCTTGACATCTTCAGGATCAAAGCCACGTAGGATGATGCGCTCTTGGCTGGTGAAATCCGTGATCATTGCTCGACCTTCGAAGTGGTGATGGTTGGTTTTGGGGCCAGCCGGTTGGGCAGGTATTCTGTTCCTTGTTCCTTTCGTTCAGGCCTAGGCTGGTATGGTGAGGTGAATGGCGCTATCAACGCCGTCGAAAAGTATTGAACGCAATAGGTGCCGGATCCGCTGAAGAGACCCTCTCCCTTTATTTGATATCGAGATCTATCTCTCGATTCTGGCCCGATCTTGAAGCCTCCCGTGAAATCATTGGCGTGAAGGGTGATAAGGCTCCATTCGCTGCTATGAATGCTTCGATCGGCTAGGCCAAGGCGAATCAGGCTTGATTCGAATGCGTTGATGCTGGGACACGCCCAACAGTTTCGTACTTCTTGGGTGCGAATACCAAGGGTGAGGTCTGTTCCACACCAGAGCACATCGCGGGGTGTATCGGAGGGGACAAATCGTTTTGAGAGGCTGAACTGTGCTGGAAATTGGCCTCTCGTCGACATTTAGATTGCTTGATCAGAACGTTAGCGTATCAGTAGCCAAGTTATTTCAGATCCCAGCATCACACCACAGATGCTGGCCAGCAGTTGATACGTCCATGGTGGGCTGATCCGGCCGATGGAGCTGGTGTTGAGCCCCGTGTATTGGCTGAAGCGGCTCAGAAAGCCGTCAAAGGCTTGTACCCGCTGAGGGAGCAGATAGGCCGATCCTTCTTGTGTTCGCACGTAAAAAACTTTGCCTCCCTGGCTGGTGTTCACTGGGGTGAGCCCGGTGATCGCCTCCCACTGCAGATGCCAGCCGCGACGCAGCCACCAACGGCACCAAGCCGGATGGCCGACGCGGATCCCGATGTCGCTGAGTTCCACCTGTTCGCTCACCAGCGCCAGGATCAGCACTAGCCCAAGCGGCAACGCAGCCCAGAGCCAGCCCTGGAGCTCCGGCGGAGCCAGCACGGGCAGTGGCAGCACCAGCGCTAGATAGAGGCTGATCAGGGTGAAGCGGATCAGCGGAGCCATCGGGAAGATGGCGACTGTGGCGGTGGACTGCTCGCCGCTGCTGGTCATCGATCTTCGGGGGATCCGGGCAGAGGTTCCACCACCGTGGAAGGGGCGTAGCGGCCGCTGAACACCTCTTGTTCGCGGCCTTTCCAGAACTCACCTAGGCGCATCAGATCGGCATGGGCTTCCTGAAGGGCATCCATGTACTCCTGGGGATCCATCGAATCGCGAGATTCCTTGAGCTTGGTGAGCCGTAGCAGTTGCAGCATCCAGGGTTTGCTCAGCTCACCGCGCTGCTCGAGGTAGCGCGCCAGGTCGGCGGCGTTGGGGGTGCCATCGCTGGAGGCGGCCATCGGGCTGCGGGGAGCAAGGTGGTGCGTCACCCTATGGAGAGGGCTGGAGTGGCCGTGAGTTCGGATCTCCGCTCTGCCTTCACCCGTCCGCCCGCCTGGGTGGCCGAGGCGGTGGTGGCTCAGATCTTTCCCGATCGCTTTCGCCGCAGCGGCCGCGTGGCGGCGCAGCAGGGTTTGGCTCTGCAGCCCTGGGGCGATCCACCCACGCCCACCGGGTTTCAGGGTGGAGACCTCTATGGCGTGATCGAGGGGCTCGACCATCTGCAGGCGCTGGGCATCACCTGCCTCTATCTCACCCCGATCTTCAGTTCGGCGGCCAATCACCGTTATCACGCCTACGACTACTTCCAGGTAGATCCCTTACTAGGCGGTGATCAAGCCTTTGATGCGCTGGTAGCGGAGCTGAAGCGGCGGGGGATGCGATTGATCCTCGATGGTGTGTTTAACCACTGCGGCAGGGGCTTCTGGGCGTTTCACCATCTGCTGGAGAACGGCCCGGCCTCGCCCTATGTCGACTGGTTCATCACCGAGCACTGGCCCCTCAAGCCCTATCCAGAGCCGGGTGAACCCTGCGGTTATCACAGCTGGTGGTGTGATCCGGCGCTGCCGAAGTTCAACCACGCCAATCAGCAGGTGCGGGAGCACCTGCTGGCGGTGGGGCGCCACTGGATCGAGCGGGGTATCGATGGCTGGCGCCTGGATGTGCCCGATGAGGTTGAGCCGAGCTTCTGGGTGGAGTTTCGCCGCGTTGTGCGGGAGGCCAATCCTGAGGCCTGGATCGTGGGTGAGATCTGGGGCGATGCGCGCGCCTGGTTGGGGGGCGAGCACTTCGATGGGGTGATGAATTACCGGGTGGCCTGGAGTTGTTTGGGTTGGGTGGCCGATGGCCGGCTGCAGCAGGGCCATGCCCGTGAGGCAATTCCCTACGGCTGCCTCAGCGGTGAGCGCTGGAAGGAGGTGCTTCTTGAAACCTTGAGCTGGTATCGGCCGGAGGTGAATCAGGCCCAGCTGAACCTGCTCGACAGCCACGATGTGCCACGGGCGCTGCACATGCTCCAGGGCGATGTGGACGCGCTGAAGCTGGCGCTGGTGCTGCTGTTTGTGTTGCCGGGCGTGCCGTGCGTGTACTACGGCACGGAGGCGGGCTTGAGCGGTGGGGCGGAGCCGGAGTGTCGGGAGGCCTTCCCCTGGGGCGATCCGCAGGCCTGGCCCCAGGATTTGCGGGCGTTCATCGCCTCGCTGGCGGCGTTGCGGCGGGAGCAGCCGGCGCTGCGCTCAGCCGAACTTGCGGTGGAGGTGTTGCAGGGCCCCGACGGGGATCAGGGCCTGCGGCTGGTGCGGGGGGCGCCGGGCGGGGAACAGGTGGAGGTGGTGCTGAACCGGAGCCGGCGTGTGGGCCTGGAGGTGGCTGGGCTGGAAGGGCGCAGCCTGTTGTGGGCGTGTCAGAAAGGCTGTGGGGTGTCAGTGGAGAGACTGGGTCCTCAACAGGTGTCATTGAGGCAGTTGTGGATTTCGTCCCCTTGAGCTACGGATTCATCCCCAATGCCCGCCTCTATTGACGGACTCCTGGTGACGACACTTAGGATGATGATCACTTGACTAGAAACCGTGGCGACTGAGCAAAACATTTCTGAAGATTATGCAGTATTGTTTGCGGGTGGCATAAGTCCAAGTCGTAATTTTTCGCGTTACTACAATTCTTTAAAGGGTCTTTACGAGGTCTTGCGTGACCAGCATGGTATAGCTCAAGAGAACATTATTGTTCTTTATGCCAATGCTGAATCGGATACACGTCACGACCAAGCCTATGGGTTTGGATCTATAGATGAAATTGTTCGACTTGGTGTTGATCCATTTCTTGCTGAGAGCATTTTTAATGAACAGCTAGAGTTTAAGAAGGCCACTGCTAACAATGCAAGGCTTTCTCGTGCTGAAGCTGAAGGATTTGAGGAAAATTTTGCGGACCTTAATAAGCGGCTTGGAGGGTTGTTGAAAATTGATTATCAATACGAG
Organism: Synechococcus sp. CB0101; assembly: GCF_000179235.2. NCBI lineage: Bacteria > Bacillati > Cyanobacteriota > Cyanophyceae > Synechococcales > Synechococcaceae > Synechococcus > Synechococcus sp. CB0101. The sequence continues at coordinate 2,292,713 of NZ_CP039373.1, read as the reverse complement.
GCTAGCGATAAAGATGATGGCGATTATCTAGCTCAAGTTGTTTACTTCGCCTCGTCGGACATGACGTTTGCGTCGGGGTCTTCTGTTCTCTCTGCAAATGGCTCTGCGCTGCAAAGCGCTTTGACTGAGGTCGCGGGTCGTGTTGATAGCAACGACCACGTATTTTTCTGGACTTTTGACCATGGAGATTTTGGAGAGGGGCAGGGTAATCTCATTGCTTACAATGATATAAACCCTAAATGGCTTTTTGGTAGGAGAGATGTCGGTAATCAGGCTCGTCTGAATGGATGGGGGAGCGATGCTATTGGTAATGCTCAGCTGGCTCAATGGGTAGCCCCTGTTATTGAGAGTGCTGGGTATGCAACTCTTGTCTATAATCAATGTTTTTCGGGCGGAATGCTTGCCGCGAGCGAATCAGCAATTGATTCCGCTGATTATGCCTATGGAATTGCTGCTACCAATCAGTATGAGCAGAGTATTAATTATGCTTTTGCTGAAGGTATAAGAATTGCCTTGGAGGCCGGTCGCCCTCTCGCAAGTGAATTGTTCGCGACTGCAAAGGACAAGGACCAATTTGCGTTTAAGGGTGCCTATGAGCCTAATGCGGGCGAACCAAAGTATCCATGGGAGCATCCATGGGCTTATGGCGATGGAGCGTTTCAGTATTTTCGGGTGATGATTTTACTCATCCTCTAGAAAAAGATGGTGTTGATGTAATAGCTCCTGACCGTCTTCTTGCTGAGGTGGGTGACGAAGAATTATCTTTACGGCTTAAAGAAGATGGCGTGGTCGAAGTCTACGCGCGACTTGTTGAGCTTTATGGTTCGGATGTTCAGGTTGATGCCGTCACTCTCCCATCTATGGGGAGTCTGGAGCGAAGAGACGGCCGCCTTTACTATGTGCCAGTTGCTGATTTTTACGGGGTTGACTCTTTCGTTTTGAGTTACTCGACGCCTACGTCCTCTGGCGCAATCAGTGTGACTCTTGAAGTCGAGTCAGTCAATGATGCGCCACAGCTTGCAGATGATTTTGTGTCTGTGGCCTCGGGTGCGAAGCGCGTGAAATTCTCTGTCGATTCTCAGCCTGGTTTTCTTGGAGACTTTGATCTGGAGGGTCAAAGTCTCCGTGTAACAGACTTCTCTGCGCCTGAGAATGGTAGTCTTAAGAAGATTGGTGGAAATAGCTTCCGCTACACTCCTGACCCTGAATTTGTGGGACGTGATTCATTCCTCTATCAAGTGTCAGATGGTGAGGATTACTCTGTGGCGGAGGTGACGTTCACGGTGGGTGGAGATGTTTTGTCTCGCGATGCTTATGGCGGTTTCTATGAGCTTAAGTCAGATGGTCCCGATCCCATCATTAATCCACTGCGTGCCCAAGACGGCTCTATTTTGAGCGATGACAGTTCAGCGCATTGGGATATTGCGGCTGCTGTGAAGGATGGCGGCCGCTACCGCCTGTTGCTCCAAGGCGAAGGAAAGAAGGAAGGTTTGTATCAGGTCTGGACTGCTGATGAGTCTGGCCAGGTGATTGGTCGGGGTAAGAAGTGGCTCACTCCTGACCAGTTCAAACAGAAGACGTATGGCACCATATTCCCGTCTGTTGTCGGTAATGGTGTTGGTCAATTGGGTAGCCCCGTTACGGATTCTGATGGAGGCATCTTTGCGTCGATAAAGTAATTTTCTGGTTGCTGAGTTGGCTCATTCTTTTGGGCGGATGTCTGTGGGTTCTGAGTTGTACTAGTCTGCATTTTGCTTGCTCGGCTGAGTTCGGTCGGGGTGAAGTTGAAGTTGCTGAAGTCTTTGAGCCATATTATCTCTAAGTTTTTTCCTTCCCAGGTGAGCTCGAAATCGCCATCGTCGGTCAGAGTGTTGATGTATCCGCCGCCACGGCTCAATTCAGCCATGCGCTTGTGTTGTTTGAAGTTGGCTTTGACGCGCGCGATAGGCTTGTTGCCGTCTTCGTTGGAATTGGCGTAGACATCCACAACCGCCAAGTTCTTTCCGGGCTTGCGGCGGAGGGTTTCGGTGTATCTCTTCAGGGTTCTCAGGCCATCCATGATCAGGGTGAACTCACCTGGCCCGAAGCCTCATTGCCCGCTGATCGCGTCACGTTCTGAACGGTTGCTCATCGCTGCTTGGTTTCATGGTTGTTGCCTGCCTGTTTGACCAGCAGCTCGCTGATCTCCTGCACCGGCACTCCGATTCGTGGGCCGCTAGCGAGGTTCACGCCTCGCTGCCACAAACCCTGCAGGTCGTCCTGTTGTTGCACCCCTCGCACCGACACTTGTAGATCGCGTGCATGTCCCAGCTCGATCAGGGCTTGGATCAGTGCTTGCTGGGCTGTGAAGACTGAGGGGTTGCTCCAACCTGGTGTGAATAGCTGCACTTCATCCACCCACTGTTTGTGCAGCCAGATGGCTGGATCCAGAGCTCCCCCCGCATGCAACCAGCCCAGCGCGAATCCGGCGTTGCGCCACAGCGGTAGGTGTTGACTGATTGCATCGGCACTTGCGTTAGCGCCTTCGATGCCAATGGTGCACAGCTCCGCTGGCATGTTGTGGTTGTTGAGGATGGCGACCAGCTCCTGAAGAGTTCGTGGGTTGCCCCACAGCGAAGGGGGGAGATCCAGCTGCAGGCCAAGATTGCAGCGCACACCCGAGGGCAAGTTGCTCCAGGCCTTGATCGCTTTCCGGTAGTGCTCCAGGGTGCGCTCATGGCCCGCGAGCACGTGCACGCGCTGGAGCTCGCCTTGGTGATTGCGCATCGGTTCGAATTGCACCCCTGCGCTTTGGCTCGGTGCCTCTTGCTGATTACGCAGCGCCTGGGCCACCAGCTCCAGCTTTCTGGCGAGATCGTCGATCGGATCGCCGCATCCGTGGCTGAGCAACTGCAGCGCTTGTTCGCGTTGGCGATCCGGCAGGTTGTTGAGCCCTTGTTCCAGTTGACCCCGGGCTCGGCGCAGCCGTTGTTGACTGCGTTGTTGTTGTTGCCGCTGCAGGAGCAAGCTGCGGCGCCGCTGCAACATCAAGCCGGCCCGCAGCCCCAGCAGGGAGAGCAGAAAGGGCAGCGCCACGCTGAGGTCGCTGCCCAGGGCGGCGATTGCTTCGCCTATGACGGGTTTGGGGTTGAGATTGAGCACCCGCTGATCAGGGCCCCAGAGCGGTTGCCCCTGAAGCTGGAGGGTCTGGTCCCCAGGCGCGCCTGCGATCAGCTGCCGCTCCAGGGTCTGCATCAGGGCCTGCATCGCAGGCCCATGGCTGGGATGGCGCAGGGGGGCCAGCAGCACCATAAGGCCCGATGCCGCGGCTCGTTCGCTGGTATCGGTGATCGGCTCGATCACACCGATCCAGAGCCGGGTTCCGTTTTGATCACGGCAGTGGATTCCCAGGGTTTGCGGTGCGGCCAGCAGTGCTGTGCTCTGGGCCTGGCTGCAGCGCACCAAGGGGTCTTGCGCCCAGCTGGAGGGCCCGCGGCGGCCCTGCATGGTGAGCAAGGCGCCGCTTCGGTTGACGATCAGCACCACCGGAGCCACACGGCTTAGCCCGTTGGCCACCTTCAGGTTGCGGGCGGGGTAGCCGGGCGCTTCGCCGCGGGCAAAGGCATGGGTTTCATCCCAATGGGCCCAGTCGTAGGCGGTGGCCCGCAGGGTGCTCCATTGGGCGGCCGCCAGCTCGATGCCCTGCTGCAGCTGTGTATCGCGGCGCTGGCGCTCCAGGCGGTGGTGGCGCTCCAGCGCCAGGGCGCATAGACCTAATGCCAACACCAGGCTGCCGCGTTGCAGCCACCGGCGCTGCCAGGGCGCCAGGGCCTGCGCCTCTTGCTTGCCCCAGGAACGCAACCACTGCAGCGGATGGCGTTGGCTCATGGCTGCAGAGCCAGGGCCTGTTGCAACCGGATCGCGGCCGTGCTGCCCACGGCCAGGGTGGGGGCCTCGGCGGCGCTGCCAAAGCGCAACAGCGTGCAGCTGCGCGATTGCCGCTCGCAGCGGCTGATCCGGCTTGCTTGCACGATCGTGGAGCGATCCAGGCGTAGGAAGCGCTCAGCCGGGAGTTGTTCCTCCCAGTATTTGAGCGGACGCTTCACCATGAGCCCAGGCCCCTCTTGCAGTTGCAGATGGGTGTAGTTCTGCATCGCCGCTACCCAGAGAATCTCCGCAAAGGGCACGAATTGGCGCACACCCCGGTCGCCGTCACTTGCTTCCAGCCACAGGCCAGTGCTGGTGGCTGGTGTGGGCGATGCTGTCGAGCTCCTGCGCTGCCTAAGGCGCTCGAGGCTCAGGCCCAGGCGCGCTGCCTGCACCCGCTTGAGAGATAGTCGTGCACACCTGCGGCAAAGGCGTCCACGGCGTAGTCGCTATGGGCGGTGGTGAAGATCACCTCCACCCCTTGGGGGATCTGGCCGAGCAGGGTGTGGCCATCGCCACCGGGCATGCGTTCATCGAGGAACACCAGATCGATCGGGTGCTGTTGAAGAACGCCAACGGCCTCCTGCACGGAGCACACCATCGCCAGCACCTCCACATCCCCGCAGAGCCTCAGCAGCTCTTGCAGGCGCTCCAGGGCCGGAGGTTCATCGTCAACCAAGAGGGCGCGCAGAGGGCTTGTCATCGCAGAGGAAGCATCAACGTGGCGATCACCCAGGCGCCGTCTTGGCGGATCGAGAAACTGGCCTGGTTGCCGTAGTGCCAGTGCAGGCGCTGCGCGAGGCCGCTCAGGCCGTAGCCCACGCCGCTTGGGCTGCTCCCTTGGTCGGCTGCGAGAACACCGGTGTTGCACACCTGCAGCTGCAGCTGCTCCGCCGTCCGCTCAAGGCTGATGCGCAAGTGCAGGCAGCCAGCGTTGTTGCCCTGGCCGTGCTTAAGCGCGTTTTCCACCAGCGGTTGAAGCAGAAAACGTGGCACGGCTTGATGGTGTAGGTGCGGGTCACTGGTAATGCGTGTTTCGAGGCGCTCGCCGAAGCGCAGTTCTTCCACACTTGTCAAGCGACATCCGCTTTTGGTCCTCCGGCGACACGAAATCTGGTCCAGCTGATGGTCTGCTGATGGGGCCTTCCGTTGGCTTTTCGATCGTTGCCTCATCGGTGTGTGTCGTGACGTGGTTGTTGTGGGCTGCGGAACCTGTGCTGCCTGATTCGAGTTTTCCTTCAGGCCTCCTCACTGGGCGGCGGTGGCTGTAGGCCAGCGCTGTCCTGTGAGGAGGAACCGCCGCCTGCGGGCGGATGAGACCGCTGCGACGTTTCCCTTTGAGCCGGTAGCTGTCGCCCCGGATCGTCAGCACGTGGCTGTGGTGCAGCAGCCGATCGAGGATTGCCGTGGCAACCACCTGATCACCAAACACCTCGCCCCACTCCATGACGGGGCGGTTGGAGGTGATCAACACGCTGCCGCGCTGGTAGCAGCGGGAGATCAGCTGGAAGAACAGATAGGCCGCGTTCGGCTCAAGCGGCAGGTAGCCGAGCTCATCGATGATCAGCAGCCGGGTTTTGGCGTACTGCGTCAGCCTTGCTTCCAGGGCGTGCTGCGCCTGGGCTTTGGCCAGGGCTGTGATCAGCTCCATCGCACCGACGTACTGGACGCTGTGACCGAGCCGCACCGCCTCCCGGCCCAGTGCCACGGCCAAGTGGGTCTTACCCACACCCGGCGGTCCGAGCAGTAGCAAGGTGTCGCCGTTGGCCACCCAACGGCAGGTGGCCAGCTCGCGGATTTGGGCCGGATCGATCGACGGCTGAGCCTCGAAATCAAATGCCTCCAGCGTCCGCACATACGGAAAGCGCGCCAGCCGCAGCGCCATTTCCATCCGCAGCTGGTCCTTGCGAGCCACCTCAGCTGTGCAGAGCCAGGTCAGCGCCTCACGCAGGTTCATCTCCCGCCTTGCCGCCTCCTCCAGGAGCGCATCGAGGCGATCGCGGATGGCCGGTAGCCGCAGGCGGGTAAGCATCGCCTCCAGCTCCTCGGTCGGCACCGGTGGCGTGATGGGTGTGGATCGGTTGCGCGGGTTGGTGCTCATGCCGCTACCTCACCGATCAGCTCGGCATAGACGGCCAGAGGCCGGGCCAGTTCAGAGCTGCGAACCATGCGCCGCTCCTGCTCTTGCTCCTGTTCTTGATCACAACGCTCGCTGGTGTCCCGCAGCGAACGCACCGCCTCGCGCCGCTGCCGTTGCGGCACCAGGCCATCCCAATGGCCGTCGATCACCTGGCGGCTACGGCTACCAGGCCGCTGACGCCTGTGCTCAGCCACGATCCTGCCGCCATGGCGGATCAGAACCTGTTGATCGCGCACCAGCACGCTCACCCGCTGGCGGATCAGCGCCTGCGGCGCCGAATACCAGTTCGCTTCCACTTCCACGCAGCAGTCGCTGTGCACAACGCGCACCAGCTCCCGCTCTGCCAAGAAGGACGGCTTGGCCTCCAGCGGCTGCAAGGCCTGGGCTTCTGCGCGCATAAACCGCTCCAGCGGCGCCTCACCCGTGGTGCCATGCACCCTCAGGTCAGCGACCTCACGGGTCCAGCGCACCAGATGGGCCTCCAGCTCCGCCCAGCTGCTGAACTCCCGCCCGGCCATGGCGTTGCGTTTGACGTACGCCACCCCACGTTCGTCTTTGCCTTTCGTCCTGGCCCGGTACGGCCGGCAGGCGCGGGGCTTGAACCCCCAGTAGCTGGCGAACTGCTCAAGCCGCTGGGCAAACACCAGGATCTGTCGTTCCGGATCGTGCTGACTCACCAGGGCGCGAGCGTTATCCACGAGCACCTCCTGAGGCACACCGCCCCAGTGCCGGAACCCTCCTCCAGGGTTGAGAGCCAGTGGTCCTGCTTCTCGCTGCGGAACGCCCGCACCAACAGTCGCCTGGAGTATCCCAAGGTGAGCACCGCCAGGTGCACCCGCACCCGCTCGCCGCCAATACGCACCACGCACTGGCCAAAGTCCGCCTGCAGCTGCCGGCCCGGTGGCGTCTCAAACCGCACCGTCGCCACAGCTGCGTTGCGCAGCTCACGCCGCCATGGCTCAACCGCACGCTCCACCGTGCGCAGGCTCACCTTGATTCCCTTCTCACTGGCCAACTCCTGCCGCAGCACGTCGGCATTGCCGCGGTGGGCCAGAAATCGCTGCCGCAGCCACTCCCGTTGACCATCGAGAACCGAGGTGCGGCAGGGCTTGCCATAGGGCTGCCAGCCACCCTGCCGTAGGTACTTGCGCACCGTCTCCGGCGAACAGCCCAGTTCCCGGGCAATCCGTCTACGGCCCCAGCCTGCTGCCGAAAGCCGCTGCATCGCCTCCACATCCTGAGGGGTCTGCACCGGCATCTCCGCAGCCATCGGCTCCAGAGATGACGCCCCTGCGCTCACCGTGTCGTCAGGCCTGGCTCGCTCCACAGGGTGGACCAGTTTTCGTGTCGCCGCCGGACCAGTTTTTGCTGTCGCCTGACAACACTGAGGTAGTTGTTGAGCGCTTCCATTTGTGTGGCGAGCGGTTCCCATTCCGCATCACTGCGATCGAGCGTGTAGCGCAGGTAGCCGGCCAGGCCCTCACCGGCACTTTCCACCGCATCGGGATCATGGCGGCAGGCGATGAGGGTGTTCATCGCGTTCATCAGAAAGTGGGGTTGAAAGGCGGCGGAGAGCAGGCTGAGCTGGGCCCGGCTCATGGCCAGCTCTGTGGCGGCATGGCGGGCCTGAACCTGGAGCCGCTCGCGGCTTTCGGCAATGAGCAGATAGAAGCCAGCCCACACCATCAGGCGCAGTTCCAGCCCGAGCACATAGACCCAGAACTTCACGGCGCTCATGGCTGGGTCGACATCACCAATCGCCAGCCGCACCCCGCGGATCAGCAGTGAACTCCCGATGGCAAACAAGCTGAGCAGGCTGATCACCAGGGCAGCCCGCTGCCAGCCTGTGAGGGCGCGCCAGCGCGGCCGCTGCTGCAGACTCCGGTGCAACCAGACGCAGAAGAGCCAACCCGCCAAGGCCCTGGAGCTCACGAACCAGGGCAGCTGGTACACCTGCGATTGGAGCACGGTGGCAGTGATTGCGGCCTCAAGGCCAACCACAAGCCAGAAGAGGCTATTGGCGAGTGCAAACCAGTGCTGAATCAGCCAGTGCTGAAGCTGCGGCAGGCGCCGATTCACATCACCAGCCACATCAACGCTGTCAAGCCTACGAAGGGATGGCAGGGGTAAAACAGTAGCGGCGCCCTGTTCATCCCCGGAATTGCCGGATTCATCCAATCGCTGGTGCGAGTGGCTCGCCGGGGGGAATAGCTGATGTCTCCGATGAACAAGGCTTTGATACTGAACAGAGCCTTCTCAACTCCTCGTGTTTGAGGGGTCGTGATCAGATTGATTGCGATACAGCTGTAGGTGTAGTCGCTCAAGGCGCCGATCGGCTTGGTACCTGGCTCCTTTGAATGACTTCGCGGGTCAATGATTCCCGTTGAGATCACATCGCGGTCTGTCAACATGATGCTGCCCGGTTTGCCTTCATTGATGAATGCAATCGGTTATCATTTGAAAACCTTGCTAAATCGAGACTGCCTTGTAGTCAGCTCTTTGGTGCCAGCATGCATCTAATAGGGTCTATAGAGAGAGTCTATAGGAAGTCTGATTGGGAGTCCCTCGATCCTTTTTTGTGCGCTGGAATAGTATGATCTAGGGTTGCTTTCTGTGCGTCAACTAGGTAAGGTTGCTTTTGGATAATCTCAGTTGCAAATGCTTCCGGCCAGTGTAGGGCCGTTATTGCTAGGGACCTGACTCGAATGTTCGGTTGCCTTTGTGGCGACTTCCTGTTCATTCCCTCTCAGGGCTGCGGCCACGGGTTCTAGGTCGAGATTTCTAGAAATAACTCTGACCGATTTGCGCAGGCGAAGGCACTGGACTCAGCGCATTGAGATCTTGGCGTTATAGGCAGGCGCAGCAGGCAGGCTATGGACAGCTGAAACGGCGTGTATCCTCTAAGAATTCTTAGAGAAATAGCTTGATTGCAAGGTCTCGAATTGTGCTTTAATCGCCTTGGGGTCGAGTGTATCGAATCTAGATCGGTCAGAAGTCGATATCAGCTGTCTCGAAAGGCGAAAAAAGCCCAGTTTGTCACTGGGCTTTGTGAGGATCACAAGTAGACGTTATTGAAAAATCGTTGTGCTGCCAGCTTCTCCAGTTACGGTTTCGTATGTTTGGCCGTCTTCGCCGCTGAAGACCTTGGTTTCTCCCCGTTTGACTGTCAGATCCTTGCCGCTTTTCTTGTCTCCTTTCTTGCCGCTCTGCTTGCCGGCTTTTTGTTTTTTGGCTTTATGGGCTGCTTTCTTGGAAGCCTTGGCTTCGACGCGAGTTGTTCCCTTATTGCCGTCGTTACCCTTCTTGCCAGCCAGGCTTGCAGTGGGAGCGATCAGGGCTGCGCTGAGAGCTGCTGTAGCGACAAGTCTGAAGATGTTCACGGACGAGTGAAAATTACCATTTCAATTTTAGCCTGATTGGAGATTGCTGCTCGAGCGTTGCGGCCACTTGTTCGGCTGGACCGTTGTGCTCGAGTATTCACTACGTCAGTGTGAAATCAGCGCTGATGCCGCCGTGGTCGGAGTTTCAGGGTGGGCCGAGCGGTTGTGCGCTTTCGACGGGCGATATGAAACGGGAGATGGTTTTTGGTGTGAAGCCGGCGCCAAATAGAACAAGGTCGAGTCGTTCTGGATTCACGCTGTATGGCGCCAGTCTGAGGTCGTCGTTGACGCCATAGGTGACGCTCTTTTTGAAGCTTGCTTTAGGTTTAAGGGTTGTCCAGGTGTCGACCAGCTTCTTGCCGGCCAGCACGTCGTAGGTGCCGTATGCAGCAGATTCGGGATTCTCGGCATCGGAGTTGAAGGCCGCCACCAGCAGGGTGCGTTTCTTCGACTTTGCAGGCCCATTGATGAGTCCGCGTGCTTGCTGTTCCTGCACTCGTTTCCAAGTGCGAGTTCACAAAGCGAATGCGCTCGCCGTTGAACTTCACGTCAGCAGCGGTCCAGCCTCGGCTCACATCTAGGCCCGTGACCAAGTCGAGCTGAGCCTCATAGGCTCCCGCTTTGCTCTTGGCTAGCTTGAATGACTTCGCTGGCAAATCAGTGCGCATCAAGATCACATCGCGATCTGTCAGCCTCACGCTGCTCTTCTCGCCTTCATTGATGAAGGCTGGTAGTTGACCGTCGAAAGCCTGGTGAACTGAGACTGCCTTGTAGTTGGCTCCTTGGCGCTCCAGTGCGTTCAAGAGAATCTGGAGAAAGTCGAACTGAACGTCCGTCGCTTCTTCGTTGATGCCCTGGGCTGTTCGATAGAGGGATACTTCCTGCAGGCCAACTAGGTGAGGTTGCTTTGCGGCGATCTCAGCGGCAAACGCTTCCGCCCTTGTCGGAAAGTCGCTGGTTTGAACCTGGTTTCAAAACTCTGTGGCTTTGGTGAAGACTCCTTGTTCATCCCCGCTCAGAGCCGCTGCGGCCACGGGCTCGAGGTCGGCGCCCAGGTAAAGATTTCTCGACAGCACCCTGAGCTGGTTTTTCTTGCTTGCGTGTTCAGTATTCGTGCAACACCAAGGGATTTTTTTCTTTGCTCTCTGGGGACCAATCCAGCGTCTTCGGGGACGAAATGGTGCATCTGCCTCGTGTCGATGCCGATCTGCTCGGCCTAGATGAAGTCGCTGAAGCATGCCCCCGCGATGGAGTGGCGTTGGGTTGGTCGCTGCCAGCTGCACTGTCTTTGGCGAACAGAGTGTTCAGTCCGGCAGCGCCCAGGGGTTGAGCCCCAAGTCGGCGCCGATGCGGTGGGCGCAGGCAAAACCACTGAAGGCCACGGCATTGAGCCCCTGGCCGGGGAAGCAGGAATCGCCCACGCAATAGAGATGATCAACCCCGGTGCGGTTGAACGGCATCGGCAGTAGACCCGGTAGCCGCAGCGATGGGATCGGGCCGTAGCTGCCGCCCATGCGGCCGAGGAAACGGCGGTGCGTGCGCGGGGTGCCAATCTCCTGGTGGCGAATGGCGGTGCCAAGGCCCGGCAGGATTGCCTCCAGCCGTTGCACCAGGCGTGCGGCGTCGGCGCTTTTCTTGGCTTTGTACTCGGCGGGGCTGAGCTTGCTCCAGGCCTGGATGTCGCTGGGGGTAAATGTGTGCACGATGTGCCGGCCTTCCGGAGCCAGGGAGGGATCGAGCAGCGTGGGGATCGATACGAAGACCACACCCTGCTCGCTTTCCATCTCGCCCCAGTCTTCAAGCAGCAAGTGGTGGCAGTGGAAGCCTTCGGGAATCACCGAGGCCTCCACACCTAGGTGCAGCGAGAGAAAGGAGGGGGAGGGCTTGTAGCGGCGCCGCCAGGTGGTTTCGGCTTTGGGGGTGTGGGCGGCATCCACGAGTGACGCGCTTCTGGGGCGCTGCACATCAGCGTTCTCCTGAGGAGTTTCAAACGTGTCCCAGCGGGTGGCGTTGCTCACCACTCGGCGGGCGCGGATCTCCTCGCCATCAGCCAACCGCACGCCGACGGCCTGGCCGTTCTCGATCAACACCTTGGTGACGCGCGCCTTGTAGCGGATGGCGCCGCCATGGCTCTCCAGCCCGGCCACCAGCTTCTCCGCGATTACCCCCACGCCTCCTTTGGGGTAGTTGATGCCGCCGGCATGGCGATCGGAGAACACCATGCCCGCATTGATCATCGGGGTGAGGTCCGCCGGCATCACGCTCCAGCAGAAGCACTCCATATCGATCAGCTTGAGCAGCTGTTCGTCTTGGATGTGCTTGCGGGCCACATCGCCCACGTTGAACGGCAGCCAGCGGGCTAACCCCAGGCAGGCCAATGGCGCCTTGAAAAACACCTTCGCGAGGTAGGCCGGGTCCTCAAGCGAGAGCAGTGGCATCGTATCGAGGCAGTTGAACACCTGCCAGCAGGTGTCGTAGAAGGCGCGGATGCCCTTGGCTTCGTGGGGGAAGAGGGCTGAGAGGCGCGCGATGAAGGCTTCGTAGTCGCGGTCGACCGCCACGTTGTGCCCGCCGGGCAGGTGGTATTCGAGCTGGGCTGGATCGGGGATCGTTTCGCAGTGTTGGCCCACATCGGCCAGGGCGCGGGTGAGCAGGTTGGTGTGCCCTTTCTCGCCGAAGCCGAAGATCATCGACGCGCCTACATCAAAGGTGTAACCCTCACGCCGGAAGCTGCCCCCCGAGCCCCCTGGAATCAGGTAGCGCTCCAGTACGAGCGTTTTCGCTCCCTTAGCCGCTAGCTGCGAGGCGGTCACCAGCCCGCCGATGCCCGAGCCGATCACGATCACGTCCCAGGTGGGGGCGGGGCTGCTGGTCACCGGTGGGCTCGGGCGGGGTTGGGGCGACCCTAGGAGCTGGCCAGGCCAAGAAACACGATCGCGCATTGGCTGAGGCGGTGGAGATCAGCACGGCTTAGTTGGCCAATGCATTGCCCCAATCGGCGTCTCGACACGGTGGTGATCTTGTCGACCATCAACCGGCTGACTGAAGTCAGTCCATTGGTGGGCGAGGGTTCCACTGCGATCCGAAACAGCGGCAGATCTGTGGCATCACTCGTGAAGGCGCAGATGGTGACGGAGTCGGTTCCGTCGAAAGCGTCGTGTTGCAGGATCACCGCCGGTCGTGGCTTGCCAGTCACGTCCCCGCCGCCAGCCACGGTCCAGATTTCGCCTCGTTTCACAGCTCGTTGAGTAGGCCGATGCTGTCAATGAATGATTGATCTGCTTCGGCGTGAGCACTTGCGCTGGCGGCTCGTGACTGTGCGTGGGCTGCTGCGGCAAACGCTTCGGATCGTGTATCGGGCACCCAGATCTGGATTGGTCGCAGGCCTTGTTCGCGAAGCCTTTGGCGGTGAGCGGCAACGCGCAGCCGAGCTGCCTGGCGCCGATCCCCTCTGGGCTCGACGCTGCTTGGTCCTCCTCCTGAAGTCATTGCACGTTCGCCGACGGTTGTAACATGTTACGCAGTCCTATGGCATCGGCGCAAACGGCGCCTGCCCGGTGAGGATCACCTCGGTGCGGACTGGGCCCAGCAGCTCGCCGCAGCGTTGGTCGATGCGTTCACGCAGGCGATCGAGCCAGGGGCCATCCACCGGCATGGCGGGGTTGAGATAGGCCACCACAAAGGTGGTGCGCCCCACTTTCATCACGGTGAGATCGAGCAGCCAGGTCGACATACCGCTCAGTAGCTCCTGCACCGCCGCTCGGGTGCGTGCGATCAAATCCGGGTCGCAGGCGGCTCCAGCGGTTTGGCGCAGAGCGCGCCAGAACTGCTGCAGCGGCTCAGGCAGCACCACCAGGGCCAGTGCCAACACCAACACCGAATCGGCCACCGGCACCAGGGCTCGCAGGGGGGTGGACTCCAGCAGGGGTGCGCCGAGCAGCGCCGCCCCAGCCACGCCGCTGATCAGGCCATCGATGCGGGCGGCATGGGCTTCGGTGCGCAGCAGTTCGCTGCAGCGGCCGCTGCGCTGCCAGTCGATCTCGTGGCGCCAAGCCAGGGCCAGGCAGAGCACCACCATTAGCCCGGCGTAGGCGGCGACGGGGCGCAGCTGCACGGCCTCCACCGCTTGGCCGGCCAGGTGGTTCACGATCGTGGTGCCAGCGGTGATCAGGGCCACGCTCAGGATCCCGATCAGCACCAGCGAGCGGAACAGCACATACAGCGCTTCCTGGCCGTCGTAGCCATAGGGGTAGGCGCGATCGGGCGGGCGCACCACGTTGGCGCCGATGCGGGCGGCGATCCAGCTGGAGGCGGCCATCACACCGGAATACAGGCCATCGAGCAGCAGCGCTTCAGAGCCCGAAAGCGCGTAGACGCTGATGCCCATCACCGCCATCACCAGACTGGCGGCCACGCCGATCTGGAGGGAGCGCCGCTCGATCTGGCGGGCGCCGGGTGGGGCGTGGGTCATAGCGGGAAGGGCGCTAGTCCAGCTCTAGCCAGGCGAGCGCAACTGTTCCCAGCAACCGCGTGGATTTATGATGGGAATCGGCGGCGCCACGCAGGCCAGGACGCCTTGATCACCGGTGACGAATAGGTCGGCGTCGATCAGCACGGCACTGGCGACCACCCATTCGTCATCCGCATCGATCAGTCCGAGCTCAAGCGTTTGTTCGGGTCTGGGTGCAATGGGCTGATCGCGCAGAAACGTTTCGATCGCATGGATCTGCGCGATCGGCAGTTTTCCCTTACGGCTGAGCACCTCGCGCAATTCGCTGATCACCACTTCGCTGCTCACCAGCGTGTGCTCCGCGAGCACCAACCGCAGCAGATCGGCGCACAAACCGCGCGCAAGGAAGGCGCTCACCAACACATTGGTGTCGAAGAAAACCCGCACGCGCCTCAGGAGATGGCGGCGAACACGTCGTCATCGGTGAGCCAACCCGCCGCCTCACCGAAGGGCAGCGCCTGGCGACGCAAGCGCTCGAATCGCATCAGTTGCAATTGCCTGCGCAACGCGTCGCGAACGATTTCACCCCGGGAGCGGCCGGTTTCGGCGCAGACGGCCTCGAGCTCCTGCTCCAGGTCGTCTTCGAGGCGGATGGTGAGTGACCGGTTTTTCATGCACCAAATTGTAGTGCGAGCCGTCCGGTCGAGGAACTGCTCAAGCTGGAACTGGCTCTGCTGGCTGTGATGGGACTGCCATGAACGGCTCCAGATCCGCCAGAGCCCGATCCCGATACGCGCCATAGCGCCGGCGCTTATCGCGGATCCGCTCCGGTAATTCCGGCAGCAGCCCGAAGTTGGGGGGCATCGGCTGGAACTTCTCGCTCGGAGCCTCAGCGATGAAGTGGGTGAGGGCGCCGATCATGGAGGTGGAGGGCAGCTGCAACGGCTCCTGGCCGAGGGCCAGCCGCGCAGCGTTGGTGCCAGCCAGCCAGCCGCCAGCTACGGCCGCCGCATAGCCCTCGGTGCCGGTGATCTGCCCCGCGGCGAGCAGCGTGGGCCGTTGGCGAAATTGCAGGGTGGGATCCAGGAGCTGTGGCGCCTCGAGGAAGGTGTTGCGGTGCATCACCCCGAAACGCACGAATTCGGCGTTTTCCAGGCCCGGGATCATCCGCAGCACCCGTTTCTGCTCGCCCCATTTGAGGTTGGTCTGGAAGCCCACCAGGTTCCAGAGGCGGCCGTCTTTATCTTCCTGGCGCAGTTGCACCACGGCGTAGGCACGGTTGGCGCGGCGCACATCGCGGTCGTTCACATCGCCCCAGCGCGGATCCCAGAGGCCGATGGGTTTGAGCGGGCCGTAGCGCATCGTGTCTTCGCCGCGGCGGGCGAGCTCCTCGATCGGCAGGCAGCCCTCGAAGAAGGTGGCGTTCTCCTTCTCGAAATTCTTGAGTTCGGCCTGCTCGGCGGCCAGCAGCGCCTCGCGGAAGGCGAGGAACTGCTCTTTGTTCATCGGGCAGTTGATGTAGTCGGCATCGCCCTTGTCGTAGCGGGAGGCGCGGAAGGCCACGCTCAGATCGATGCTCTCCCCCTCCACGATCGGGCTGGCGGCATCAAAGAAGTGGCAGTCGGCGCGGCCGGTGAAGGCGCGCAGCTGCTCCGCCAGGGGTTCACTGGTGAGCGGACCGGTGGCGAGCACGGCGATCTCGCCGGGCCTGGGCAGTTCGGTGTGCTCGCGGCGCTCCACCGTCACCAGCGGGTGCTGCTCCAGCGCTGCGGTGAGGGCGGCGCTGTAGCGGCCACGGTCCACCGCCAGGGCGCCGCCGGCGGGGACGGCGTGCTCATCGGCGGTGCGGATCACCAGGGAGCCCAGGCGCCGCAGTTCCTCCTGCAGCAAGCCGGCAGCGCGGTCGCTACTCAGTGCTCCGAAGCTGTTGCTGCACACCAGCTCGGCGAATTCGCTGCTGTGGTGCGCCGGCGAGCGGCGAATCGGTCGCATCTCCACCAGGCGCACCGGCACGCCGGCGCTGGCGATCTGCCAGGCGGCTTCCGTGCCGGCCAGGCCGGCACCAATCACCAACACCGCGTTGCCGTTGAACCCTGCGGCCTGCATGGCCCCTGCCCATCTGCTCTTCAGCTAAACACTGCAGGCGTCAGGGCCGTGGCGCTCAACCCACGTCCACGAAGTTCACCGTGGCGTAGACGCGATCCCAGATGTGCCCTGGCCCGGCCAACAGGATTGTGAAGGCATCCTCCTCGGGGGTGATGGTGCCGAGCATCTGGTCGGTGCCATCCACGCTCCACATCAGGAATTCCTTGGCCCATGGATCCACCATGCCGATGTACTCCTGGCTGTAGGTGGTGCCGTCCTTGGTGAAGGTGCGCGTCGCACTGAGTTGTCCGTTGGTGAGAACGTCGAAGTCGAGGTTGTAGTTCCGGGCATCGCGGAAATCTGTACCTCCGCCGGCATTGATGATCGCGTCGCCATCCACATAGCTCATGCTGTGGTAGCTGGGTTTCCAGTTGCCATCGGCGAGGTAGTTGTTCCAGCGGCGCAGTTCGCGGTTGAAGCGCCGGTGGCTGCGCGCCACGGTTTTGATCGTGTCTTTGGCCGCCATGGGTTGATGTCGGATGCATTCACCGTGACGATTGGGCGCGCGAGCGTCAACAACGCCGCAGCTCAGTGCAATCGGCTTGACGCGCGCTTCGCCTGTGATCAGGTTGCGGGAATCGGATCCGTGGGTGGCGATGAATCGATCGTTGCTGGTGTGGCTGAGTGCAGGGTTCGCCTGCAGCTGGTTGGGGTGGGCTCCAGTGCACGCGGAAACGGATCTCATCTACAGCCTCAACACCACCTGCAGCCTCGGTAAGGGCAAGGCCCAGCCCTGTCAGGTGGAGGCGGTGGAGGTGGGTGAGGCCACCGAATACCGCCATCGGTTGGGGGCCCGCACGATCAGCTACCGGATCCTTGAAGACCCCACCGTGCGTATTGAAGGGCGCAAAGCGGCCGGTGCGCCCTGGACCAGCGTGCGCAACGCCTGGATCAACTTCGCCACCAACGAGCTCTGCTTCAACGACCGCGCCTTCTGCGTGGTGAACCCCACCTTCCTGGCCGATGTGCAGGCCGAGGCGCAGGGGCCGGCCTTTGAGGGGCGCGAAACCGTGGGGCTGGCCTTCGGTGAGGCCGGCCGGGTGGACATCGCCTGTTTTGACAACGGCTGCCGTCGACTGCTGGAGGCCATCGGACGATGACGATTCGGATGCGTGGGTTCGCCCTGGCTTTGGGGGTGGCATTGGTGCTGCAGCCGCTGGAGCTGCTCGCCGCGGTGGAGATCCCGGCGGCGGTGGAGATCGCCCGTGGGGCGGCGGCCGAGGCGGTGGCGGGCGCGGCGGCGGTGGTCGCGGTGCCTCCCGCGGCGGGAGTGGTGCTCGAACGGGCTTCTCCTCGTTCAGCGGCGGCAGTAACCGCAGCAGCCTGCGCCTGGAGACGCGGCCAGCGGAACGCAGCGGGCGCGTGGACACCCGCCAGGGCAACCGCAGCGATCGGGTGAATGACCGCAACCGCACCCGCCGCCAGGCGATCAACACCTGGGACCGGAACCGTCCCAACTGGGTGAACAGCAACTGGAACGTGAATCGCCCCTGGCGCTATGGCTGGTACGGCGGCTCCACGTGGAACAACTGGGGCTGGTGGCCGGGCCGGGCCGCCGCCTGGGGCCTGGGCAGCCTGGCCACCTTCGCGGTGATCGACAGCCTGGTGGACAGCGCCGTCAGCAGCCAGACCAATTACATCGTGGTGCCCGATTCGGACTATTCGCTGTACTACAGCTCGGTGCAGCCCACGGGCGATCTGGTGACCTTCCAGGCCGACGATGGATCCAGCACCCTCACGTTCCGCGCCGACTGCCGCTCCGGAACCCTGAACGGTTACCCCCCGCAGAACGCCAACGAAGCTCAGCTGCTCAATGCGGCCTGCCAGGTGGCCTTCGGGCAATGAGGGGCGTTTCGCGCGAGATGCGCTGAATCCCGGGATGGGCTGAACATGCAAAAGCCCCCGCTTTGGCGGGGGCTCTCGGTACGCCGGCCAGAAACGACGAGCGAACGCTCAAGCGGCGATCAGCCGTTGGCGCGCTTCAGCATCATCTGCAGCTGGCCCACGGCAGCGCGGCCGATGTTGAACACAGCCCAGCCAGCGGCCAGCGCGATCGGGGTCACAACGAGCAGGAGCCGGGCGTCCATGACTGGGCGTTACGTAGGTGCTTCATCTGATCTTACGGACCATCCCCAGGCCACCGAGTGCGCCCCAGGGCAGTTGACTGAATTCGCAGCAATTCAGGCCTGCGAAAAGCCGGGATCGCTGGAGCGGCCGGCGTGGGCCATGGCCAGTTGGCGGTAGCGGCGGGCGTGTTCGCGTTGCTCGGCCGCCTGCTCCTCGCGCAGCTCGCGCTTCAGCTGGGCCGGTGCGCCCATCACCAGCGCCCGCGGCGGCACGTTCTTGGTGACCACCGAACCGGCGGCCACCAGCGCACCGGCTCCCACGGTGACCCCATTGAGCACGATGGCGCCGATCCCGATCAGGCAGCCGTCTTCCAGGGTTGCGCCATGCACCACGGCCCGGTGGCCGATGGTCACGTCGGCTCCGATCGTTACGGGCTGGCCAGGGTCGCCATGCAGCACGGCGCCGTCTTGCACGTTGCTGCCCTCGCCGATGGTGATGGCGCACACGTCGCCGCGGGCCACGGCGGTGGGCCAGAGGCTGGCCCCGGCCGCCAGGCGCACATCGCCGATCAACACGGCCGAGTCGGCCACCCAGGCATCGGGATGCAGCGTGGGCTGAGGCCAGGGCTGATCAGGCATGGCAGGCGGCTGAGCGGCGGCATCGGCCCCCATTCTCGGCGCGGTTGGAGGCCGGACCCTCCGGGTGATACCTTCACGTGGTGCCCGAAAGGGCCACCCCCGAACCTGGTTCTCCAGCTCCGGGCGGGTCGTTAGCTCAGCGGTAGAGCACTCGGCTTTTAACCGATTGGTCCTGAGTTCGAATCTCAGACGACCCATTTTGTGTCTCAGCTTTTGCTGACTGGCTTTTGCCAGTAGCAGCAAGTGATCTCAGGCTACTGGAAGGCCTTTGGGCCAGGCCGGAATGAGATCGCGAATGTGCTGAGAAGGCGCCAATTGCGCCAAATGTTTGGGGGTTTCCCCCAAACACCCCCAAACATCACGGGATCCCTTGGGGCACCGTGAGACCGATCGGCCAGCGGCTGGGGAACTCTCCCCTTAAAGCCTTTGAGCCATGACACAGGCCAACAGCGCCTTGAGCAGCGCCAACGGTGTGTTGCGAGCCCATCACCTGCCCTTCCGGTTGCGGGCGGGGCACAACAGCCGTTGGGTGAGCGTGTACGAAAACCTGCCCGGGCGGCGGGTACGGGAGCGGGCCGTGCGCGGCTGCTCCAGCCAGGACGATCTGGCGATTGAAGAACTCTGCTTCCGGCTGGTGAGCGAGGCGCGTAGGCAGCCCGGAGCGACCCTGGAGCAACTGCTCGGTAGCCCAGGCGATGAGCCAGGCGGCATGGCGCCGCGGCTGGCCCCGAGCTGGCCGGAGATCTGTGATGCCGTGGTGGCGTTCCAGCGCCGCCAGGGCGTGAACATGAACCTGGTGGGCCCATTCAAAGGGCAGGGCTATTTCCGCCTGCTGCCGGCCGATGGTGCGGCCCGGGAGGCGGATGTGCGCCGCTTTGCTCTCCACACCGGTGACAGCCTGCGCGCCCACCTGGCGGACCCCGCTGAGCCGCTGGTGCCTGTGGCGACTCACCGCCAGGGCTTCCGCCAGAAGCGGGAGGTGGTTTCGTTGCTGCGCCGGGCGGGGTTTGGCTCGATTGCGCCCGAGAGCCTGAGCGAAGAGCTCAAGGGAATGGTCAATCACAAGAAGGTGGTGCTCCTGGCGGCCGGTGAATCCAGGCGCCGGATCCCGAGCACAGAGGCCATCCAGGAGTGGCTCGATCAGGTGATCGAGGAAGACCCTCTATGGGGTTGGTTGTTCGCGATGGTGGCCACCTACGGCCTGCGTCCCCATGAGGTGTGGCACATCGATGGCCTGCCGGATCAGAACGGGCTGATCACCATCGGCGTTGCCGCGCGCCATATCAAGGTCACGAAGACCGGCTTTCGCGCGGCGGTTCCCCTGCCGGCGGAGTGGGTAGAGCGCTATCAGCTGGGCGGGGGCAACGGTGAACAGCGGCTGGAGGAACTGCGCCGCCGCCATGTGCCCAAATTCGTGAACGAGGACGGCGAACCATTCGATCCCGAGCGCGACCTAGTGAAGCGATGCGACAACAACGAACGACTCGGGGCGCTCTGCTGCCACAAGCTGCGCAGCTCCGATGCCAAGGCGGAGTTTGAGCTCAAGAACAAGCTCTACGCCTGGGTGGAAACAGCGCCGGCCCAGGGCAAGAAGAAGGCACAGAAAAGGAAAGAGCGCTGCGTGCCCTATGACCTGCGACACGCCTATGCGATCCGGGCCCGGGAAACAACAACCTGGAACTACGCGGATGTGGCGGCCGTGATGGGCCATAGCCCAGAGGTGCACCGCCGGACGTATCTGAGTGAGATCAGTAGTGAGCAGACCAAGGCGTCAGTCGTGCGCCGCCTGCTCAGCGGCGGCAGTGAGGCCGCTGCCGGTTGATCTGCACGGCGCAGCGCTCGGGCTGCCACAACTGATCGGAGCGCGGGCAGCAGGGGTTCATCCGAACCCAGTGCTGCCCTTCTCGTAGAAGGCCGCTGTGCACCCATCGGCGCAGGGAGGAGCGGCTGACCTTGAGCTGCGTGCACAGCTCAGGTGTTGAGAGCCAAAGGGTTCTCTGCTCGCCCATCAGCTGATCCTCCCGAGGGCGAGCTCACAGCGCTGGCGGTGCCAGAGCAGGTGTGAGCGTGAACTGGTTGGGTTCTTGGCCACCAGATGCCGCCCGTCCTTGAGCAGCCCCGAACGGCGGATGGCAAAGAGGGTGGAGCGGCTGATGGCCAGATGGGAGCAGAGCTCGGCAGTGGTGAGCCAGAGGTGATCACTCATCGGCAGCAGGGCAGACGACGCTGCGACCAGAGCGGCCGCACGGGAGGCTACTGGCGGTGATCTGAACCCTCAGACCTCCTCCTCCCAGAGCCCCATCCGCTCGAGCCAGGCGTCGGACTGCTCAAAGCTCCAGCCGTGATCGGTTTCCAACACGTCGGCGATGGCGACCATCACATCGAAGGAGCGGCCGTCGTAACCGCCGCGGGCGATGGCGGTGCGCTGCAGAGCCGTGCCCAGTTGCAGGAGATCCAGTTCCGCCAACCAGTCGCCCTGCTCAAAGGCCGCAAAGGCGTGGTCTTGCTGGAAGGGCGGGAGCGTGAGCTCGTCGGCTGAGGCTGCCTGGTGAGTGGGCGGCGTCAGACAGGAGCGCGTCCAGCTGAGCATCGGCAGCAGGGTTGGGACTAGAGGCAGAAGTGATCGGAAGAAGGCGAGCAAAGGGGATGGTGTGAGGCCCAGAAGGGTTCCGACGTCGTCAGCGGGCGTGGCTGACAGAGGCAGTCGATGCCCAAAGAGCCCGAGCCAACCCGCACAATCCCTGCTAGTACAGGTGTACGCATGGAGAAGATTGATGGCTGCTTCTCGAATCCGGCCCACCGCGGTGACTGCAAGCAGTGACTGCGAGACCTGGCCGTATCTGGACGTGGGCGTCCTGCGCCCCAGCCGGAGCCGCAAGGTCTGCATGACCTGCCATTGGTTCAGGCACCACGCCGGAGCCGAGTGCATCCCGGTGCTCACCTGCCAGCTGCACCGCGGCCAGATCGCCCAGGGCGAACACCTGATCCGCCGCTGCCAGGGCTGGACGGATGACATGGTTCGCCAACGGGGTTGGGCGCCGGAGGCGGGCTGAGGGGTGTTCGTTCAGAAGGGTCAGCGGATTCCGTCGGCTCCGGCTGAGGGCTGGCTGAGTGATGGCCGCCAAGTCCTGCACTTCAAGCCCGCGATCTGGAATCAGTGGCAGCAGGAGCTGGAGATCACCAGCGGCCAGGTGTTGCGGGATCAAGCAGTGCCGTTGCTGCAGCGGCGTGTGCGCCTCAGCCGCGAGCGAGCGGTTGAGCTCTGGCGTCAGCGCCTGGCGGAGGGGTGGAAACCGTGCACGCCGCAATGGCAACCACCGCCACTGCTGGAGCCGAGATGGGGACGCTGAACACGCGACACCTCGTACACCGCCTAAGCCCGGGCGTTAAGAAACTCATAGCGCGCCATTGAAGAGCATTGGTCACGTTTTAGTTTCGTGCTCCCAAAAATAAGGACTGCAGCCGTTGCTATAGCCAGCTGATCTCCACCAATGGCCTACGCCTCCATAGAAATGCCTCCATTCCAGTTAGCTCCAGGCGAACAGGATCCTCGCTTTCAACTTGATCCAAGCCGTATGCCGCGGCGGCTTGATCTTGATCTTCCTGAGGAGTTGCTGGAGAAATTGATGAGGCAGGCAGGGCGCAGTCATCGCTCACTGCCAGAACTGATTGAGCACATTCTTTCTCAATCCTGCGTGGAGATTGTCGAGGATGCTCGATCGCATGATGCACCCTCTCTGCCTGAATAAAGGCTGCAGACTGCAACGCTCTGCTGCATCGCTGCCGTAACTCCGATCACCTGTTTGGATCGGGCCACCATGCATCAGATGCGAGACCTTTTGTGAAGCCACAGGCGTGATGAGCTCAACCGGAAAACAAAGTAAAGATTTCAGCTATAGAGGTTGTCCTTGCCCCACGCAAATCCCTCTGACTGTCGCGGAGAGTCGCGATCCAGTCGAGCGAGCAAGCGGATCACCATCACGATCCCTTACAGCACCTTCCGCGACCTTGAAAGCCGCAGCCTTGAGGAGGGTCGCTCGCTGAGCAATCTCGCGGCCTGTCTACTGGAGCGCGCTCTAACCACGTAGACCCAGGCTAGAGGCACAAGCCAAAGGCCACCTTGCTCCCACTCGGGCGCCAAGGCAATGCGTGTAAACGCCGATTGCTCAGCGCCAGCGGCGGGGCGAATCTGTATGCATCAACCAAGGAGGCGCCCAAATGGACGACACGCCACCCCGCTACCTGCCAGAAGCACGCTGACTGCAGGCCCCTGCTCCAACAGTCTTCACCCAACCGTGGGCAGGTCGTTCAGCCAGGCAAGAGGAAGGTCCTCAACCTGTGCGCCTGACTGATCGACACTCCGTTTGCACCGCACAGCTGCCCCAGGAGAGCCAACGCCCACACCTGGAACGTTCGGCCCCAGGCGCCAACGCCAGCAGCTTCGACCATCTACAGCCATTGGAATGTTGATTGGTTCAGGCCCCCGGGCATTGCTCGGGGGGTTTTGATTGGGATTGCGGTGCTCCGGTGTCTCCCTCGTGCCGTCACCTGCTCAGAAGTGATAGCGACCGGTCGTTATCCAGCGGGTCGATGTCGCTGGCGCCTGTCCCTTCATCACGGGCCACACAGTCGAAGGTCGCCCCGCGGGAAACGCCAAAGATCTCTGCGATCAACGGTCGTTATGGCGCAGGGGCCTGGCGACTTGCGAGGCGAGCCAGCCAGGCGGATGAACCCCAAAGATCCCTGCTGACCCATGGCCTCAACCATTGGCGACACGAGGGCGAGAACCATTATCATTCGCGGCAGCTTGTTTCTGTGTCATGGGTTCCGCTGCCCTGGTTGGGCTTGTGCTTGCCGCGGCGCCGCCGCCATCGGTGGTTTCTGTGGATGGCGTGCTGTGCGACATCACGCGGTCACTCGTGCAGAGCGACGCTCGGGTGACGTGCCTGGTTCCACCCGGAGCTGATCCCCATGGCATGGCTCTGCGCGGTTCAGATCGTCAGGCGCTGAGCACCGCTCGCCTGGTGTTGGTGAATGGCTACAACCTCACGCCGGCGATGAACCGGATTCGTGTCAGTGCTCCTGTGGTGGCCGTTGCTGAACGCGCCACCCCAGGTAACCCAGCCAAGGATCCACACGTGTGGCACGACCCAGGGCTCACCAGTGCCATGGTCCGCGAGAGCGCCACTGCACTGAGGCCTCTCCTTGGAGCAGCAAAAGCTGGAGCACTGCAGCGACGCAGCCAGGCCATGCAGGCCGTGTTGAACCAACTAGGGAGTTGGAGCGCAGCGCAGCTGCAGACGGTTCCCTCTGCTCAGCGTGTTCTGGTCACTGAGCACCGAGCGTTTTCAGCTTTTGCCCGTCGCTATGGCATTCGTGAACTGCCGGTGATCGATGACTTTGCGTCGGGGGGGACTCTGAGACCCTCGAGCCTGGGGGCCATCAGCCGGGCCATCCGCCAATCAGGCACAAAAGCAATCTTCGCTGAGGCGTTGCCACCGTCCAAAACGCTTCGGCGCATCAGTTCTTTCAGCGGTGTCGCCATCGCCAAGCAACCGCTCTACGCCGATGGGCTGGCACCCGGGAAATCGCTGATTCAAACAGCTACGGCCAATGTCTGCACCTTTGTGACCGCGCAAGGAGGCCGATGTGATCAACGCACAGCCTCTGCGCTGCAACAACAATGGGCTGCGATCCGATGAAGACACGCCACACAATCGTCTCGATCCTTTCTGTTTTGGCTGCTATCGGCTCACCCAGTGGAGCCTTAGCCCATGGCGCTGCAGGTGGTGATGATCTGCTGCCGGGTGAATTTCGGATCCGACCAGTGGTGACACTGGAGGGCCACGCAGGCCTGGAGAACAATCTGGAGGGCCAGCCCCGCCATTACGCCATCGACGGGTTGTTCGGAGCCGTCTTTGAGTGGGGTTTAGACAAAGGCGGCAGTTTCGCCATCGAAGCTCAGATCGGTCCTGCTTTGGTGTGGGGCGAGGCTGAACATTTCTATGGGCGTGTTCATGTTGACGGTCATGGCGGCAGCGCTCATCACGATGACCATGAGGACTCGGACGACGAGCATGGGGATGATCACGACGACGGGCATGAGGACGACCATGGTGCCCACCACAGCGAAAGTCATTCCGCTGGTCATGATCACGCCCATGGGGACGGAAGTCCCTATCGCCGCACCGATGTCAAGGGCTATCTTCAGGCGCGCTATCAACCGAACGATCGTTTTGAGGTCTCGCTGACATGGTGGCCGTATTACGTCACCGGCAATCAAGGTGATGATGTCATTGGCCTGAAAAATGAGGTTGGTGTTCAGGCCATCTGGGCACTGGGGGATGGGGATGTGAACTTCGCACTTGGTGATGGCCTGGAAACCATCGTTGACGGTGTGTTTGTTTCGCTCGAAAACAGAACAGGTTGGGAAAGTGAAGGAACCTATCTGGGTAACTACACCGACCCATGGCTTGGTCTGGGCTTCAACATCGATCTTCTGAACATCACGCTCTCTGCGGGGCCACGCTTCTATAGCCCTGGTTCCTATTCAGGTCTGCCCTTCCGCACTGATTGGGGAGGTGAGATCGAGCTGGAGTATCCCCTGGCTGAGTCTGTCGTTGTGTTCGCACACTGGAAGCCGATCTACAGCAGCCAAGGAGGAGATGGCTGGGGGGTGGGCTGGCAGCACCACATCGGTACCGGAGTCAGCTTCAGCTTCTGAGCAATGAAGCACATGGGGGCCCTGCTCCAACAGTCATCCCCTAACCGTGGGCAGGTCGTTCGGCCGGGCAAGAGGAAGGTCCTCAACCTGTGCACCTGACTGGTCGACACTCCGTTTGCACCGCCATAGGTGCCCCAGGAGAGCAAACAACCCATACCTGGATCGTTCGGCCCCAGGCGCCAACGCCAGCAGCTTCGATCCAGACCAACGAAAGCCATTGGAATGTTGATTGCTTCATGACCCTCGGGCGCTGCTCGGGGGTTTTTGATTGCGGCGGATATCTGCACACCAAAAAGCCCCGGGCGATGACCCAGGGCTCTTGATGACGAGAACTCTCGTGAGGAGCGTCAGCCCTTACTGGCCCGCACCTCCCAGAACGCCGCACCCAGGCTGTAACTCGCCAGGCCGCTCTGCTGTTCATAACTCT
Organism: Synechococcus sp. CB0101; assembly: GCF_000179235.2. Classification (NCBI taxonomy): domain Bacteria; kingdom Bacillati; phylum Cyanobacteriota; class Cyanophyceae; order Synechococcales; family Synechococcaceae; genus Synechococcus; species Synechococcus sp. CB0101. The sequence goes on along the minus strand of NZ_CP039373.1, from coordinate 2,266,836 downwards.
GGCGTGCCTTGAGCTGGCATTCGATCTCCTTGCAGTCGATGGAATAGCTCCACTGCTTGCGGCCGGGGCGGCGGTTGAGCACCAGGTCCGGGGTGATCTGGTAGCCATTGCCGTCCTTGCCCGCCGGCAGCAGGGTGAGCAGATCCCCGCGCAGGTGGGCTAGGCGCAGCTGCTCGTTCAGTTCCTTCTGCTCGGCGTTGAGGAGTTCTTGCTGTTGCTTCACCTCAAGCAGGCGGGTGACGCAAGTGGTGATGGAGTCAGCGGAGAAGCGCGGGTCGTCTGCGCCGGAGCTGGCGGGGAGGACTCCCGCATTGGCTAGGAGGAGCAGGGCTTCTGGAGTTCCCGGTGCGGGTTCGCCCAGGGAGAGAGGAGCGGCGGTGAGGGTGGCAGTCATAGGCGTGTGTGAGGTGTGTGCGAGTGCCCGAGATCTGAATCGCAAGGGGGCCTATGGCCCCTTAGGCGCCGAGGGCTTGGATTTGGTTGAGGGCCTCGATGAGTTCGTTGCGGCGGAGGCGTTCGATGGCGGCGGGGAGTGAGGTGCGATCGATCGGGTAGCTGCGCAGGAGGGAGCGGAGTTCGACGACGGAGAGCTCATCCCAGAGGGGGGAGAGGTTGGGCACGCATGTCGGCTGGCTGGCCTGGGTGGGGCGCTCCTCCATCCAGGGCTCAGCTGCCGCAGCGGGCTGGGCGATGGGGAACTGCTGGCTGAGCTGACTCACCAGCTGCGTCAACCCGGTGATGGCCTGGAGCAGGGCGCTTTGGAGCTCGGATGTGGCCAGCTCAGTCGCGAGCTGAGCAGTGGCGCGGGTGCCGATGGCACCTGTGGCAGTGGCAACAGTCATCAGACAACAACCTGATAAACAACAGAAGGGGTGTGGAGTTTGCTTTCGCTTTTGGGGCTGTAGGCCTCCCACTCGCGGTTGAACACGTAGGGCTCGATTCCAGTCACGTCCTGCAGATCAACCTTCATCCCATCGATGGTGGCGGCTGCAGGCTTGGCCTGTTTGGCTTTGGGATCTGTGGCTGGAGCAGCGGTGACGATGTGGATGTTCTGAGCCGCCTTGCTGCAGAAGTTCAGCCCCGCTTCTGAGTAGGCGTTGCTGCCCACCAGGGAGGCGTTGCGGGCGTGGTAGTCGCCTATGGCGCTGGCGTGCAGGTGGCCAAAGAGCGTGTAATCCACCGTGATGCCTTGAGCGGCGTACTTACCGGTGATCTCTTGCACCGACTTCTGCACATTCGCGCCGATCTGATGGCCGTGCAGGCAGAGGAAGGTGCGGCCCATCACCTCAAACAGGAGCTCGTTGGCGCGGAAGCCGCAGAAGTTGATCCCCTCCGTGCCAGCAAAGCCGCGCTTGAGGATCTCGTAGATCATCAGGTCGTAGCTGTCGGTGGCGAGTTCATCGCTCCAGCCGAGTTCTTTGTTCACGCGGCTTTCATTGCCGGTGATGCCATAGACCTCGAGCTCGAACTGCTCGCGTAGATCGAGCAGAAAGGCCCGCAGGATGTCGACGGCAAGCAGGGTTGCTCTGGAACGGTTGGTGCTGTTGGAGAGCAGCTCATCGAGGCGCCGGTCGCTGTTGAGGAAATCCCCCAGGCAGGCCACCACCACTTTGCGGGCGCCATAGCTCTGGCCCAGTTGCTTGACCCGCTGGGCGAGCTTGGCCAGCCGCTGCGCCGCCACGGTGAAGTCGTAGCGGTTGGACGGCAGTTCAACCCGCTCGTTGAAGTGCAGATCGCTCAGTTGCACGATCAGCACGGAATCCCCGCCTTCCGGGATGCGGGAGAGCGTCACACCCTGGGTAAAACCCCGCTCATCCAATAGGGAACAGAGTTCCCGGGTGTAGGCGGTGACGGCGTTCTCGATGCGGGCGTGCTCGCGGAAGGCCTTGCGCTCAATCCGGTTGGTGTCGGCCTGGGCCTGGCGGGCCTTGGCCAGGCGCACATTGAACTGCAGCAGTTCGCGGTCTTGATCGGTGTTGGCGGCCGGTGTTTGCCCCCGTCCGGGGAGATGACGGGCTGGTTGGTGGCGGTGTTTGGCTGAACTCATAAAGAAGTGCAGGTGCGGGAGGCTACTGGTGTCTCCCCTGCGTGCCGTCTGGAATGCGCAGAACCCTGTGCTGTCCGGCCATCAGCAGCTCCTGCAGAAGGGCCTAGTCCCTCGAGCAGCGTCTGCAAGTAGGGTGAGAAGACAAGTCGGATGAGCGAGCCGGCCCTGGCATCGCCTGCAGCCATCTATTGAGCCCACAGACGGCCACTCAGTCGCGGCTGAGATTCAGATCTGTTTGAGCGGGTTCAAACGTCCACATGCGTCATTGCGGTGTCCTGTCGGCACTGCGATGTGAAAGGCAGGTCTTGATAGACGACAGACATCACATGATTAACCTCACGAGCTCCCATGAACACAAAAAAAACCAACTCGCCTGTTGCCTGCGATTAAATTGTTTGATTGCTGTGCGCTCACGACAGGGCGTCTGCAGTCGCCCTCCTTTCCGGAGGGGGCAGCCAAGTCGCTTGAGTTCTCTCCTCTGGATTCCGCGCAGTCACGCCGCTGGCAGCACGAACAACTGATGCAGTCGGCATGAGCAGTCTTCTCCTCCTTCTGTCTTGCATGCGCCCCCTGGATGTCGCCTGAGATCGCATGGATACAGGTGCTTGGCCTGTCAGGTGTTTTGGTGGTCGCCCTCATCCTGACAAGTCGGTTCTGATCAGCTCGATTCGATTGCGCTCAGGTTCTATGGATCAGGGCTGTGGATTGAACTCTCGTTTCAGAATCTGAGAGCACCTCGACTCTTCGCCGGTTAGGGAAACTCTGGACAAGCGGTGTTTGAGCGGCGGCAGCGAGCAGAAAGAGTGGTTTTGGCTGCAAATTGCCTCTGAGGCCATTTTTTGATGACCTTGGCTCACATATCCAGCCACTTTCGGCTGGTTTTGAGGCTAAATAGAGGTGTGCAGGCACACCAAGTCCCTGTTCACACTGTCGCGAGTAATTGTCGTCGGGCCTGGTACAGATTCGACAGTGCCGCAAGCACGTTGATTTTGCAGCGGTTCTTGGCCAAGCCTCGCAGCCGGGTCTTTTGAAAGCCGAACTGCTGCTTGATCACACGGAAGGGATGCTCAACCTTGGAGCGGATGTGAGCTTTGGCCGTCTCGATCAGATCCTGCACCCTCCCATCCGGGGTGTCAGGAAGAGCCCTGCGCGTGCCGGGCCGCATCGCCACTCTGAACTCCGCTGTCTTGCCAGCCATTTCTGGTCTCTTGGCGATGCCCTGGTAGCCAGCATCGCCGTACACCACCTCCTCATCTCCATGCAGTAGCTCAGCTGCCGGGGTGAGGTCGTGCACGTTGGCGGCGGTGACGACAACCGAATGGATCAGGCCTGAGTCCTTGTCAACGCCGGCGTGGACCTTCATGCCGAAGTACCACTGGTTGCCCTTTTTGGTCTGGTGCATCTCCGGATCCCGCTTCCCATCTTTGTTCTTGGTGGAGCTGGGCGCTGCGATCAAGGTGGCATCGACGATCGTGCCCTGACGCATGGTTACGCCCCGAGCGGCCAGGAGCGCTTTGACGGTGTCAAAAATCTGCTCACCCAGCCCATGCTTCTCAAGCAGATGGCGGAACGTGAGGATCGTGGTCTCGTCCGGGATCCGATCGCTGATCAGCTCGATGCCGGCAAAGCGGCGCATGGTGGGCACCTCGATCAAGGCCTCTTCCATGGCCGGATCGCTGAGGGAGTACCACTGCTGCAGCAGATGAATGCGCAGCATCGTTGCCAGCGGATAGGGAGGCCTGCCGCCTTTCTTGCTCGCCTTGGGGTAGTGCGGCTCGATCAGATCGATGAGTGCCTGCCAAGGCACCACAGCCTCCATCTCGGAGAGAAATTTCTCGCGCTTGGTGCGCTTCTTGGCCGTGGTCAGCTCATAGTCCGTGAAACCGAGCTGCTTGCCGCCCATCAACCCAGTCCTGGTCTGCGATTACAGGTTCATTTTCGCGCAGACGGGCTGGGTTTTCCAGAATTTCCTTAGGAATCACGCCATAAGAGTTCAAGATCCTGGCTTCTTGCTCGCACGCTCAATCTCAACACAGGTGTTCTGATCTCAATGCCAACTACAGTCACTGGTATGGGAAGCGGATCCTGCGCGAGTTGCCGTTTTCTGCTGGGATTTCCTGGTCCGATCTGCCACTGTCATATCTGGCAGCGTCCATACACACTCGCTGAGGTTGCCCTGCATTCCTGCTCGCTCTGGGCACCGCGCTCGAGTCGCTAATTCAATCCCCTGAACGCATCAGCTCCTCCTGCAGCGGCACTGGCCGATGTCCACAGGCGTGCCGGCACTCCAGCCAACGCTGCAAAGGCACATTCAGTCGATCCGCGATTTGTTGGTCTGTGAGTCCCTGTGCCACGTGTTTGCGGGCCTTAATCCACAGCTCCCGCAGCCGGTGGCTGATGCGCAGCGAGAAGCCCGTGTCGCGCAGGTAGTGCAGCAACTCGCCTTTCACCTTGGGACGAGATAGCTGGAGGGGCGATGACCGAGCGTGGGATCAAAGCCAATAGCGCCCTTACAAAGACCCTCGTAGGCGGGGCCGATCAGGTCGTCGACTGACATCGACCAGCGGCGAGCAAAGCGATGCGCCTGTTGATGCGCCAGGCCCAGGTGTTGGCAGGCAAAGGCCCGCTGCTCACTGGTCATCGGCCGGCGCAGACAGCGTTTGGACATGAGGGATGTGCAAGTGCGGGAGGCTATTGGCCTTGCCTTGAACTCCCTGCGCTGCAATGGATTGGCGGGCATGCATGGGCTGCACCAACGCCCCACGCACGACCGCCCCGAGCGGTGTCGGCCCACACGCCTGCATCACCAGAGCGATCACACCGCCAATGGCGGCACCGCGAAACACAACAGGCATGATCAACAAGCAATGCCCTATAGGGTTCCGTGGTTTCCTTCGCTCAATACGTGTCAGCGGTTGGACGCTGAAACCTGCAGGCTTTCCCCTTCCTTGACGCCGCCGCACTCCTGCCAGGAGCTCAACAATTGAGCGAGTTCGGCTTTCATCGACACCAGCTCCGTCAGTCGCTCATCAATCGATTGAATGCGGGTCTGAATGCTGCTTTTCAAAGCGCTGCAGTTGCAATGGCCTGATCGCCGCACATCGAGAATGCGTTTCAGCTCCGGTAGGGGCACATCCATAGCCCGCAGGGCCCGGATCAAGCTCAATTCCGCCACCACAGCGGGATCGAAGAGCCGATAACCGCCCTGAGAACGGCTGCTGGCGTGGATCAACCCTTCATCGCTGTAGAAGCGCACGGTCTTCACCGACAGACCCGTGGCTTGGGCCACCTGTCCGATCCGCAGAGCCGGAGCCTCCATGCAACAACCCTCCAGAAACGGGAATCTCTGATCAGCTTAGGAAGCCCAGCGTGTGACGATCTGACCACTTAAGACTCCGCTGGCTCCGCTGCACTGGAGAGTTGGGCTAGCTTGCGTTCCTGCTGTCTTCGCAATGTCCATGCCACCACGTCCTGGTGTCAAAAGGCTTCCACATCTCTTCAGTCTGATCGCTATCGCCTCAGGCATTCAGCTGTTGGGAGTCGCCCAGGCGAACACCAGTGGGGTGCCGGCCATGTATGCCACCAAAGCAGAAGCCGAGACCGCCGCGAAGAAGCACTTCAACTGCACTGGTGCCCATCAGATGGGCAATCAATGGATGCCCTGTGCCACCCACGGGCAATCCAACGGACAGCCTCAACACAACCACTGAGTTTGAGCATGAGCAGTTGCGGTGAACCGCCCAAACTGATCGCCGTCGGCATTGCTCCGCTGGGCATCGTTTCGATTGGCGTCGTGCCGATGGGCGTGGTGAGCATCGGCGTGGTGCCCATGGGTGTGTTCAGCCTTGGTGTCGTGGGCATGGGCGTGGTCAATGCCTGCGTCGTCGGCATGGGTGTCGTGGTTGCTGGGCTGAGCTCCATGGGGATCTGGTCGTTCAGTCCTGGGCATGGACATCACCACAACAGCAGCGGCGCCGCTCAGGAGCAGTTGATGGCTTACCCCAGCAAACAGGTGGCCTTGGAGAAAGCACGCGAACTCGGCTGCGAAGGCGTGCACGCCATGGGCGATCTGTGGATGCCCTGCTCAGAACATCCCAGTCAACCTTCTACCCACCATCACTGATTCCATGAACGTCATCCGCAACATCAGCCTGGCTCTTCTCGTCGGCGTGGTGGCGACTGCTTCGCCAACCCTGGCCTGCGGTGGTGGCGGTTCAGGCAGCTATCGCAAGCCCGCCCGTCCTGGTACGCAGCATCACAGCCCTACAGCGCCAACCTCCCAGCAAGGATCGGCCGCGCCTCAGAACGCCCTGGCGTGGCCCCTAAAAATCGGTCCAGGGTGAATGAGAGTCCTCATCCGGCCAGACTGGGCCGGGGACTCCACCATGAAACGAACCCGCCACACACCCGAGCAGATCATCCGCAAGCTCAAAACGGCTGACCAGTTGCTTGCCCAGGGCCAGACAGTTGCGGACGCCTGCCGAGTTCTCGAGGTCTCCCAGCCCACCTACCACCGCTGGCGGCAGCTCTACGGCGGAATGAAGGCAGAAGAGGCCAAACGGCTCAGCCAGCTGGAGAAAGAGAACGCCCGGCTCAAAAGGCTTCTGGCGGAAGCAGAGCTCGACAAGGCGATGCTCAAGGACCTCGCTGAGGGAAACTTCTGAGCCCGGAGCGTCGCCGGCGGGCCGTCACAGTCCTGCAGGAGCGTTACCGGGCATCCCAGCGGAGGGTCTGCCGATTGGTGGGCCAGCACCGCAGCAGCCAGCGCCATGTCGGCAAGGTCGCCGATCTTGAGGAGGCCAAGCTGAGGCATCGTCTCCGCGAAATCGCAGCTGAGCACATCCGCTGGGGCCGGCGCATGGCCCACCGCCTGTTGCGGCGGGAAGGCTGGACGGTGAACCACAAGCGGGTGCACCGGCTCTGGCGCGAGGAGAACCTGCAGCGGCCCACCCCCCGCAAGCAGAAGAGGGCACGCCCGGCTGACGGCTCGGTGCGACGTCACCAGGCTGAGCACCCGCACCAGGTCTGGGCGATGGACTTCCAATTCGACGCCACGGCCGATGGCCGGCGGCTCAAGTTCCTCAACGTGATCGACGAGCACAGCCGTCTCTGCCTGGCCATCCGGGTGGGCAGGCGCTGCAAGTCCAGAGACGTCGTGGCGGTGCTGGAGGAGCTCACCAGCCTCTACCCAGCCCCAGCGTTCATCCGCAGCGACAACGGGCCCGAATTCATCGCCCACGCCCTCAAGCGCTGGAGCGAGAACAGCGGCACCACCACGGCCTACATCGAACCAGGATCACCGTGGCAGAACGGGTTTGCCGAGTCGTTCAACAGCCGGTTCAGGGATGAGTTACTGAACACCGAGCTGTTCACCACCGTGAGCGAGGCCCAAACCTTGGCTGATCGCTGGCGCTGGGAGTACAACACCTTGAGGCCGCATTCAGCCCTCCAGGGGCGTACGCCCCTGGAGGCAGCTCAACCAGCTGCTGCATAACCACCCACTCTCATTGCGCCTGGACCAATGAAGGGGGTCACGTCAGCCCCTCAGTAGGGGCGCCTGAGAGCTGCCGACCGCCTGGTTCACCGGCGAGCTTCCGATCAGAACCGGAAGCTCGTTTTCACCAGGCCACCGAACTGACTGAAGCTCTCACCCGCTGGTGTTTGCTGACCCAGTGGGCGGCTCAGATAGACCAAGGCCGGTGTCACAGTGATCTTGTCGGTCACCTGGAACTTGTACCACCACTCCCACACGTAGTTGCCGTCGTTGGGCGTGACGCCGCCAGTGAGTGCCGTCGCAAACACAGGTTGAGCCACAGCAAAGCCAAAGTCATTCCCTTTCTGGAACACATCGGTCCACTGCAGGCCCACCATCCAGGACTGACTGGTGCTCAGGCTGCCTGCAGGCTGAGGCACGCTGTAGCTGGTGCTGTTGATGCCCCAGCCAACGCTCACCGAAGGCCACCAGCCACTCTGCAGCGGTTGCCAGTAGGCACTCAAACCCAGTGCATTGGTTTTGGCGCTGAGGTTGTGATCAATGGCGCCATGGGTGAACGGCGTAGTGCCAGGAACAAACTGCGTATCAGGCTGGACATAACTCCAGATGGCTGCCAGGCCCCACTGTTCCTGCTGATAGGCCAGCTGCACACTGCCTGTCGCGCCGGAAAACTTGTTGCCGATGCCGCCACCACCGTCGCCCTCGGGCACCGAGGGATTGCCCGACTGACCATTGGAGGCCACATAGTTGGCGCTGATGCTGAAACCACCCTGTTGCCACCAGGCACCGGCGCCAGCACCGAGGTTCTTGCTGTAAGCGGCAGGGGCACCATTCACCGTCATCACGTTGAGGATGGTGTCAGCCGGATACACACTGGGCCAAAGGGCCAGCATGTCTTCCTGGCCAATACGACCACCCAGGGTGAAGGTGAACTGGCCCAAAGGGAATTGATAGAAGAGCTTGTCGATGGCCACGATGTTGGGGCCTGCATCTTCTTCAAAGGCGATTTCCAGCTCAGAGAGGCCTAGTGCATGGGGCTCGCCGCCGAACACGCTGCTGCCGAAGTTGCCTGCTCGCAGATTGGTACGCAGACGATCCCTGCCGGTGAAGCTGGTGTCGAAGGTCAGCTGAACGTCATAGTTGAACGTGGTGGCATTGGGCAACACCACGGGCGCACTGTGATGACCACCGTTGCGGTTTACGGTGTTGGCCCCTGCGTTGATGGCCGAACCCGAGAACGCATTGGCACCCACTACAAAGGTTGCTAAGCCGCTCAGCTTGGTGGTGGTTGAGAACTGCGTAGCTTCCAGCTCAGCCACCTTGGCCTCGAGGCCGTCCACGCGGCCTTTCAGCACGGCGAGCTCCTTCTCGAACTCCTTCATCAGCCGCTTGAGCTCGTCGGTCACTTCGGTGATCCGGTCGAGGCAAGCGTTCAGCAGCGCGGCCGCTTCAAAGCGGGTCATCGCACGGCTGCCGCGGTAGGTGCCGTTGGGATAGCCGGCCACACAGCCGTAGCGCTCGATCAGGTTGCTCAGAGCCTGATAAGCCCAGTCGGTGGGCTGCACATCGGAGAACTGGGTGATCGAGGTGACCTGGTCGGCACTGGAGCCGTACTGGCCTATACCGGCGAAATTGAGGCTGTCGCGCTCTGCAGCGGAAACGCCAAGGTTGCAGCCCAGGGCAGCCGGAACAAACAGGGCAGCGGTCGCGGCTGCGGACAGGCCAGAACCCAAGGAAGGCATGGGGAAGAGGCACCAGGAACGGTCCGCGCCATAATCCCGCATATCTCCAGTATGTCTGCATTAAAGGAAGGTTGTTGTGTTCAGTTCCTCACCGGATATGTCGGGTCCCCGTCTGCTGTCGGGGAGTGCCAGTCCTCGCTAGAGCGATGCTGGCGATGAGAGCTTCCGAACGCGGCTTCACCCTCTATCAGCTCCTGGTGTCGCTGGTGGTCCTGGTTATTGCTGTGAGCCTCGGCCTCGCGTATCAGCACAGCCGTCATCCCAGGCCATTCTTTGCTGATCTCGAGCACCTTGAGGCGAGGTGATTGGTGGGTAAAGCACCTTGAAGGCGGGGCTGGAGCTTGAAGCTGCGGGTTTGCTGCTGCACCGGAAGAAAGGCTGAGGGATTGCGTTGATTGCTGACGGATATCGGCCGTAGATGTACTGACGGCAGCAGGAACCGTGGTGACCCACCTGATGCCATGGCCACACCTGTGGCCTTGAGATCCCACGGCTGTGGCGCAGCTGATGCCACACCTGTGGGCGGTGCCCACCACGGCCTCAAAGCCAGAACCGGTGCAGTGATTTCTGACCGCCATGACCACCAAGGTTCTGCTCACCCATCACCACCGCGATGCGATCGAGAACGCCGCGGACCGCGGTTTCTGGATGCCACTGCCCCTTGCGGCCGAGCAGCTCAAGGACGTGATGTACCTCACCTCCCTCAGCTATGGCGAGATCACCCTCAAGCAGTTGGTGGAGGTGGCCAGCTTTGAACCCTGGCGTGAGGCTGATGGCATCGAGCGTTGGTTGCCGTTCCTCGGCCAACGGCTCGAGCTGCCCAAACCCCTGCCCCTGGGTGATCGCAAGTTGCTCGCCGGCTGGCTGCCGCGTCAGCGGGAGGCGGTGCAGATCATCGAACTCGATGCACTGCTGGCGGCCAAACGTCTCAGCGATGTGTTGCCCGGCTCCGGTGCCTGTTGCCACCTGCCGCGGCGCCCTGCTCTTGCCCCGGCCGTTGATGCAGCCCGCAGGCCAGATCTGGCTGCTTGAGCACCCCGTGCTCGAGGCCCCACACCAGGAGTCCGCCTTGGTTGCGGGCTCCTGTTTTGCCGTACAAGGCACTGAGCCGGCGCCGCACCGTGTCGGTGCGCACCTGCAGTTGTGAGGCGATCTCGCGGGTGCTGCGGCCGCCGGCCACCAGGCGCACCAGTTGCTCCTCTTTCACCGACAGAACCACGGCTTCTTCTTGCAGCGGCGTGTTAGCGAGCAGTTGGCGGATGCGATCAGAGAGCTGGGGGTCTTCGTAGCGGCCGTTGCGCAGGAGCACAGCTACGCACTGGAGCAGGCGGCCACTGCCGCAGCTCTCGCGGCAACTGATCCCATCGGGCCTCAATCGCCAGAGCCGCACCAGTCGTTCACCGCCGATCGCCGCATCGAGGCAGAGCAGGAAGCGGCACCGCTTGGCGCCGTGCCGCTCGCGCAGTTGTGTCATCAGCTCGGCGGCCCCGCCATCGGGGCTGTCGTCATCGCAGAGCACCAGCAACTGCCCTGTTTGAGGTAGCGGCAGTGCCAGAAGTTCTGCGGTGCTGCTGGCGCTGAATTGCAGCTGCGGGAGCAGGAGCGCTGTGGTGTCCCGCATGCGCTGGTGGTGACTGCAGACCACAACGGTCCAGCCATCGAGAAGGCTCGTAATCGTGCTCTGCAGGGTCTGAACGTGACGCCGCAAGTCCTCGGGTTGCATCACCCCCAGGCCAATCACCAACCTGTAGCAACCCTCTACAGAACCGCGCCACAACAGGACAAACGCCCGCAGGCAAGTCAGCCCCGGGCGTTGTACGGCCAGCCAGTGGCTGGTGATGGATCAGAGCTGAATCTTGAGGTTGTGACCGGTGGCGGCCTGGCGCAACTTGTCCAGGGCGGTTGCTTCCAACTGTTCCAGCTGCTCGCGCTGCATCCCGCCCATGGAGCGGCGCAGCTGACAGGGGCTCAGAGGCGGCCGGCGCAGGTAGCGGTTGCGAATCAGGCGGTGCTCCTGTTCATCCAGGCAGCTCATCAACTGCGGCAGGGACGCGTGTTGTGGGTCGGGCTCTTGTGTCAGCTGCTGTTCGGCCGCTTGCTGCAGGGAGGCCAGATCAAGCCGGCTACATCCACCTTTTTCGTCACCCTCTTCCTCTGCACCATCCAGGGATCCGGTGCGGGTGGCATCCCACTGGCGGATGAACTCCGCCAGCTGCTCCGCGCTCATCGCTTTGCCATCGAACTTGAGCTGGGCGGCCAGCCACTCCAACGCTGGCTCATCGCCCGTGGTGGCCTGATGTTGTTGGCTCAATCGCAGAGCCTTGAGCACCACCGCTGCTTTCTCTGCCGGGAAGCGGATTGCGCGCTTGGCGCGTTGTTCGAATTCGGTGAACCCCCGCCGCACCCAGAAGGTGGCGTAGGTGGAGAACCGATAACCCTTGGCCGGATCAAATTTCTCGGCGGCCCGCACCAGATTCAGCGCCGCTTCCTGCAGCGCATCGGCAGTGGTGTCGTCATGGGCGGGAAGGCTGCAGCGATGGCGCCCCCAGGTGTGAGCCACCAGGCCGAGGTTGTGGCGCACCAGTTGTTCTCGGGCCCGCAGGGCACTGCGGCGCACAGGTTTCGGTGCATGGCTTGGGCCATCGGGGTGTTGCTGCCAGCGCTGAATCCGGCGCGACAGCTCCATCACCGTGCGCTCGCACAGCGGGCGATGGGCACTGCTTGTGTTCAGCCAGGTCTTCACGGTGGAGGCAACGGGGGCATGACGGGCAGGCATGGGGAAGGGCGGCAACTGCCGCGAGCATTCCCCGTGGTTTCACCCTTGCGCCGCTGGCTCGTGTTGGGTTACTGCGATGGCGTGAGTGATGCACCCCATGCCTCACCTCCGCGGTGGATCGTGTTGAGCAGTGCTTCACCCCGTGTATCAGTGACTGCTGCACCCCGTGCCTCAGGGGTGATGCATCCCGTGCAGCACATCTATATCTCTCAAAGGGTTTAGAGAATCAATCCAAAACAACAGCCCCGAGCAGACCAACAGCCGGCTCTGTGGGGAAGAGGGAATCAGGGGACGTGCTCGATCAGAGCAAGCAATCGCTCTCGATGTCGAGCAACAAGACACCACCAGTAGCCTTCCGCACCTCGTCAGGAGCAGGTCCTCCTGAGACCCCCGTGCAGTTCTTCTGCATCCGCACTGAGGCGATCCGCCAGACCTACAGGGCCCTGCAATCCCTCAACGAGCAGCGCCAGGGATCGCTGCGGCCTGGACGGGTGATGCGCGTCGCGCAGCTCTACGGCTATTTGCAGTGGCGCAGCCGGGGCAAGCGCCAGGTTCAGGTGACGTTGCGGGATCTGGGAGCGGCATGGCTGGTGCAACCACGCCTGTTGCGCGCTGATCTTGAGGACCTGCAGAGCCTCGGCTGGTTGCGCTTTCGCAGTGATGCCAATGGCACCACGGTGCAACTCCTGAGCGATGCCCAATGCGACGAGATCACGGCGGAGGACAGCAACCCTGCAGTGGAGGAGTACTGGGAGGACGGTTCGGATGTTGAGCCCAAGAGCACACCCGCGCACAACCCGTTAATCGCTCGGTTTGTTGCCACCTACAACCAGCACAAACCCCAGAGCTGGCCGGCCTACAACCCCACGGGATCGGCCCTGGCCGGCCGGCTGCAGAAGGCGATCCGCCACGCCGGTGGCGCCGAGGACTTCTGGGCGGTGCTGATCCAGGCGCTACGGCGCATGCCTGAGTTCTGGCGCCTCACCTACCCCCAGGGCCGCAGCGGTGTGGACTGCGCCACGGTGCTCTTCTCCGCGGATCGCAAGGCGGCGGGCCTGGGGGTGGAGTTCTGGCATGTCTTCTGCTGGGGCAGCCAGAGCCAGACGGCTGGTTTATCGGGTCCATACACCCAACGGCTCTCGAGCGGCATCGGTGGGAACACTCCAGAGGTGGGCTCTGGGGTTGCACCGGCCGCACAGGAGAGCGATCTGACCAAAGCCAACCGTCTGCTCTTTTGGAACCGCGATCACTGGCATGGCCGGGGGATCGAGGCCGCCAAGCTCGATCGCCGCGAAAAGCAGCGGTTGGCAGAGCTGCTCGAGGCCCAGGGAGAAGGCACACCGGGCGCCGCCGCCGCCCAATTCAGCCAGCCCCCCAGACAGCACTGATTAGGGGCAAAGCCCCTCACGCCAACGCAACCCCAACTGCCCTGTTCATCGCCCAGCAGGCCATGTCTGACTCCAACACCAAATCGAACGCCGCCGTCATCACTGGCGACAACGCCGCTCATCAGCCGGAGATCCAGGCCACGATGCTCGGCGCCTTCGATCCGTCGCTGATTCAACGGCTGATCGATGAAGGGGTGTTCATCGAGACCGCCGCTGGCTTGATGGCGGCTGAGGTCCCGGACGTGCCGGCCGATCACTCCCTGGCGGAGCACGAGAAGAATCTCCTGGCGGCCGTCCTGGTTGGAACCGACGACCAACGCGAGCGCTGGGGTCTCTTCCGCCGCGCCATTGGCCTGCGGTTTGACGAGGTGGTGCCCGGCTCGATCTGGACCCAACCGGGGCTCAGGGCCCTGGCCCTGGAGATCGATGAGCTCTTCCGCGGCCGCCGCGACATTGATGTGCTCAATGCCAACGCCATCCGTGAGGACTTGCGCCAACGCGCCCTGGAAGGCCGCTTCCGCGGGTCGCTCTTTCAGCTGGAGGAGGCGCTTTCGGAGGTGATCGCCTGGGGTGATGACGGCCTGATCCACCCGGAGCTGGACTTCAAAATCGCCTGCCGTCTCTTCCAGAGCGCCAAGGCACGGGCGCTGTTTTATCCAGGCCTGCGCAAGCTCCTGGCGCGTGAGCAGATCGACTGCGGCATCGATGGCGAACTCGAGAGCTGCCGCCAGCTCCTCAATGACGCCACCTCGATCACCGCGGGGCGTTATCGCCAGAGCTTCCAGGTCTGCAGCGAGGCCGATGCCAGGCGCGAGTGCCTCGCGCTGGCTTCCCTCCCGGCAGAGCAACGCCCCAAGCCGATCTCCACGGGGATTCCCTCGCTGGACATCGACATGCGCGGTGGCGTGCTCCCGGGAACAGGCGACAGCACCTGGGTGTTGGCGGCAAAGTCCGGTGTGGGCAAAACCACTGTTGGCATTGCCGCCGCGATGGGTCTGGCGATCAACGGCGCCTCGGTGTTGGTGCTCTCCTGTGAACTGAGCCGCCGGGCCATCGGCGCACGGCTATTGGCCAACTACTGCCGCCGCGCCAGCGGGGTGTTCACGCCGCGCTACTCAGCCAATGAATTGGAGGGCCGCGGTGAGGTGATCGAGGGCCGCGATTTCGAGTACCTCAACCAGCTCTCTGCTCAGTTCGAACAAAGCATTGCCCCCAACGGGCAGCGGATGGGCCGGGTGCTCTACCAGTCGCACTTCTCCGCCACGGTGGAAGAGCTGGCGGCTCTGGTGGAGGACTGCAAAAGCGCTCACCCAGAGCTGGCGGCGGTGGTGCTCGATCACTTCCACGCCATGGGCCCCACGCCTGGTTACGGCAGCAACACCACCGCTGAATTGGCTGCCCGTGCAACCGCCATCAAGGCCCTGGCCGGCCGCTGTGAACTCGATGTGTTCGTGGTGGCGCAGCTGAACCGCGGCGCCTACGGCAACCCCACCGGCCCCGATGTCTCCCACCTGGCGGGGACATCAGAACTCGAGCGATATGCCTCGGCGGTGTGGCTGATCGATCGGCCCAAGGTGGATGAATTCAGCAAGCCCAAGCCGGGTGTGCTCGAAATCCACCACGGCAAGTTCCGCCACGGCCAGATGAGCGGAGAAAACGACTGCAGCAAAACCACGATCCGCATGGACCGAGCCCACTGCTACCTGGAGGCCGATGAAGCCCGGCATCTCTTCCTTGGCAGTGATCTCTACCCCGGGGTGGAGTGCCTATGAGCAGCACTGGCATAGCCAACGGCAGTGGCCAAGCCACCTTTCATCGGGTGGTTGCAGGTACGGACCGGCGCGCACCCAGCGGGCACCCCTCGGGTCGCCCGGCTGGGCTGCTTACGCCAACGGTGTTGGAGAGCGTGCGCGAGCGGGCCCAGGTGATGGATCTCTTTGGCCCCAGCGAGCTCAAGAAAGCGGGCCGTGATTTCGTGGCCCGTTGCCCTTGGCATGACGACCGCCACCCATCGCTCACGGTGAGCACCACTCGTAACCGGGTGCATTGCTTTGTCTGCGGCAAGGGCACCGATGCCATCGGCTGGCTGCAGGACCGGCAGGGGCTGAGCTTTCAGGAAGCAGTGCTGGAGCTCGCTCGCCGCACTGGCGTCAGCGTCGCTGAGGGTGATCCCGAGGCACAGGAGCGCTTTGAGCAGGAGTGGCGCGAGCGCAGGGCACTGATGGCCAAGCGCACCGAGCAGCGCACCCAGTTCCACCAGGCTCTGGTGCAACAGCTCGAGCAGGGCGGCGATGGCGCCGACTACCTCCAGGCCCGTGGCATCAGTGCCGACACCGCTCGCGCCTGGCAGCTGGGTTTTGCCGGTGGGCGCCTGGTCATCCCCCTGAACGATGCCTCTGGTCAGACGGTGGGCTTCTGCGGCCGCGCCACCGGTAACCAGGAACCCAAGTACCGCAACAGCCCGAACGACCTGTTGTTCCAGCGCAATGGGCTGGTGTTCGGGCTGGATCAGGCAGCCGATGCCGTCCGTAAAGAGGGCACGGCGTTGTTGGTGGAGGGACCGCTGGATGTGATCCAGCTCCACCAGGCCGGGTTCACGAATGCCGTGGCTTGTCTTGGCACGAGCGTGTCGGCGTTGCAGTTGCAGCTCCTCAGGCGACAGGGGATGAAGCACCTCCTGATTGCCCTTGATGGGGACAAGGCTGGGCAGGCGGCGACAGAGAAGCTGCTTGAGCAGTTGCAACCCCAGCTGATGGCCGGCGGGCTTAGTGCCTCGGTGGCGCAGCTGCCCGATGGTCAGGACGCCGATGGGCTGCTCCGCAGCAATGGATCACCAGCCATCGAGGGACTGATCGCTGGTGCACGGCACTGGCTGGAGTGGCGCTTCGATCGACTCTTGGCACCTCTGTCAGCGAGCACCGGCGAGGCATCACTCGAAACCCTGCAAGCGGTGGAGCGCAACGGTCAGGCCCTGGTGGAGCAGCTGCCCGACGGAGTCCTTCGCCGCTCAGCGGAGCAACGCCTGGAGATGGCCTTACGCAGTAGCGGCGAGCAGACCCCTGGGACCTTGCCTCCTGCCGCTGCAGCCGCTGAACCCCACACAGCTACAGCCCGCCGGCGCGCCGAGCGCAGGGCCCTGCGGCTGTTCGTCCATGCACCCGACTGTCGTGAATTGCTGCAGTGCCTCACGTTTCAGGACCCGTCTTGTCGTTCGGCGATGGAGTGGTTGGGCAGCCTGGCGGTGGTGGCAATGGAGCGCCCCATGGCACCAATGGCGCTTGAGCTCTCCTCACGCGTTCCGGGCGCCGTGGGGGCCGAGCTCGCACTGTCAGCAGCGCCGGGACCTGATGTGATCTCGGCGTTGCAACGGGAGCCTCAGGAGGAACTGCAGGCCTTGTTGGATCTGCTCGAGCCGATGGGTCCTCACACGTCAGAACCTCATCCAACGGTGGAAGAGAACAGCCCGGAACAAGCTCGGATCACCAATTGGTTTGGGACAACAGTTGCCTGTCCGCTGACTGGTGATGACAGCTTTGCGGGCGCCTAAGCCAAAACACGCCGCTCGGGCAGCAGACAGGACGCCAGGAGCAATTCCATGGCGGTTTTGAGGATGGCCAGCGAAGTCAGTGTGACGAGCAGACGAAGCATGGGCTCAAATGCAAGGGTTCGGGATATTCGGTGTCGTGAACCGGCTTAAAAGCCATTAAGACTTCAGCTGCGCCTGAATCGCTTGGTTGGTGCTGGCTTTCTCGCTGAACCAGGCCTTGAGGAGATCTTTAGCGAGAGCGCGAAGGGCTTCAGGGTCGCTCTGAGCATCGATGTCGCGCTTGAGGCGTTCAACCTCAAAGGTTTGCGCCATGGTCAGCTCGATCGGGGCCATCGGTTGGATGCGATGGGACAGGCAGAACCTATGGCGTTTCACGCTTGAGATCGTCACCTGGACTACCGAATACCTGCTCTGTCAGCAGCCACAAACGGTGACTGTTTGTGACACACTCGGCTCCGGCACGCGCTGCCTGGCTGTATTCGCTAGGACACACGAACGATGGATTGATGTCATGCGCCTGAGTTGGAGTCAGCACCTG
Source organism: Synechococcus sp. CB0101 (assembly GCF_000179235.2). NCBI lineage: Bacteria > Bacillati > Cyanobacteriota > Cyanophyceae > Synechococcales > Synechococcaceae > Synechococcus > Synechococcus sp. CB0101. The sequence goes on along the minus strand of NZ_CP039373.1, from coordinate 2,249,304 downwards.
GCAGCCGCCAGAACACTCGAACTTGCCGGGCGTGAACAGACGGGTACAGCGCTTGCCTTGATGGGGATGGCGCTCGTGATGCTTCTCCAGGACCTCCAGGGCATCAGCGCATCAGAGTCATCGGCTACAGATCAGTCCTGAGCCAGGTTGTTCTGGTAACAGCAACGACATTTTCCAGGAATCTTCCACAACATCCTGTGTTAGTTGAGCCACGGAAGTCGATCGATTCCATAGTTTGTGAGGACTTGCTGTTGCGTTCGTGTCGGATTTCCAGCACTCCGTCCAGCCAGCCAGCTTGAAATGGCAAGAAGACGGCGAGCTCTCTGCTCAGGACATTTTCAACCTGGTGTGCAGGCTGCGAGGGGTGGAGCCCGGCGAGAACAGCAATGAGCTGTGGCGACTGGGGCAGAAATATCCAAGGACCACACGCCGCCGTCCGCAAGCCAGTTGATTCGCTTGCACATGACGCACGAGGGCGATGGCAGCAGATTCGGAAGAGCACTGATCAAAGAGGCTAATCAGACCAGTTAATCCGTCTGATTGAAGCGTTCTTTTCGCTGTTGATTTGCCCACATCCACCTAATGCGTAGTTTTTGCTACGAAGAAACAGATGCCCGTCGATAACGTTGGCGCGTTGTTCACTGATGTGGTCATGTCGAGCACGCAAGAACTCACAATTGGCCAGCAGTTTGAGGTGGAACGCTTTTCTCGGGCGATTGACGCCACTGCGGATCCCGAGCAGCTGAAGGCTTTGGCGAAACAGTTGCTGCAGGCCTGGCATACGCAGAAGGCCGCCACCGAATGGGTGAAGTCTCAGCAGCTCTGATGGTCCATTGCATGACAACAGAGTCCAACAGTGCCTGGTGCTGATGCGTATGAGCGATTGTTCTGGGTCATCATCACGCCATACCCATCAGCGGCTCGTGCAGGAACGGACTCGCAGACTCCTGACTCAGCTTGACCAGGATCATCTCCGCCGGCGCATGGCGCTCGAGCCCCAACGTGCCGCTCAGGTTGATCAGGAGATGGTCCAGACGTTTGGATCATGGTTCGATCCTCAGTCATTGAATCGGCCAAGGCTGCTCTGGAACCGCAGCCATGGCGATGATTAAATCCGCCGCCAGGATCTGCTAACGCAGCACTCAAAAGGACGTGAAACGCACAATTCATGCGCTGGCGAATTGCAACAGTTGATGAAACTTTCTTTTGACAATGCGCACCTCACGTTCGATCGAGCTGCTCTCTGCGCGTTCCAGCGGATCAGGCGCCACATTTTTCTCTGAGCCGCTCGCCAGCGATGAAACCTTGATCGCGGAAGTTCGCCATAGCGAACGCGGCCAACTGTTTTGCCACCGCTTTCAGACCGATCAGTTGCAGGTGATCAGCGGCAGTCTGGATCTGATCGTGTTGCAAGATCGGCGCCTGCGTTGCATTCATCTGCGTGAGGATGAGCCGATCTGGCTGCGGATTCCACCCGGAGTGCCCCACGGTGCCATCAACCGCAGTTCACGTCCGGCGGTTGTGGTGAATGCGGTGCTGCGTCATGGCGCCAGTGATCCGCGTGACTACCAGCCGCGGGCGGTTCCCAGGGCTCTTGCCCAGATGTGGTCCGACCTGCAAGCGGCCTGAGAGCAGGGATGAAGGAGTTCGGGCGGAGACTTGCCCAAGGGCCAGGTGCCGTGTCTGGATGGTTGTTGCTTGCCCGCGATGACGCCCGAACTCGCCGCTTGCGTTTTGGAGGGGCTGCTCCTTTTGCATGAGGAGTTGTCGGTGGATCCAGAGGCCCCCTGGTACGTGGGGACGCCGGATCAGACGCAGGTGTTGCATGACGAGCTTTGGTTGCTGGCTGGTCAGCTCAATCCCAGCTCCAGCGCGGCACTGGTGGAGGCTTGGTACAGCTCCGGCCGATCTGCCTTGCTGCCCGTTGAATGCACGGGAGAGCTGGTGAGCAGCCGTCATCAGGCGGCCTGAACTGGCTGAGCTTCTTGGTTCAGAACCACTCCAGAACCGCATCCTCTTTGCGGTTCACCCGCGCCTGGGGTGTGCGGCGCTCGAACTCCAGACGAATCGAGCGCTCCTGTTCACCATCGGCGGCCACGGCCTTGATCGGATACAGCTGCTCGCCATCGCGGAAGGGCACATGCACCCGGAAGGTGCCATCGGCCTCAAGGGGAATCTCCTGCTCACCGATGGACAGGCGTGCGCTGGGTTCAGTGGCGCCGTAAACGATCAGCTCCGCATCAGCCACCAGCCAGAAGGAGCGCGGCCGCACGATGCCGCTGCCTGATTCGCTGCGGCCGCTGGCCCAGAGGCCGGCGCCGGAATCGTTGAGGGCGCCGCTGCGCGCAGAATCCTGATCCCACTCATGTAGCACTTCTGATCCCACGCGGCGGCTGCGCAGGCTGCCTGCGGTGGCCAGTTGATAGATCCGCTCGTGCTCCACCCCACCGCTCACCACCGGCTGGGCTGCGGCCATCACGGGTGCATCCAGGCAGAAAGGCACAAAGGCATCGGCCACCACGGATGCAGGCTCCAGCGCTGGCATCCGCGCCACCGAGGAGGTGGCCAAGGAGAACCAGCCTCCAGCTTTGGTGCGGTAGCCGAGTTCCACGCGGTAATCGCGGTCGCTCACGGGCATCGGAAGATGCCATTCCCGCGCGCCGCTGCTCACCACCAGCTCCTGCAGGGTGTGGGGATGGGCAGCGCCGAGGGGCAGCCCGGTGACATCCGCCACCCGCAGTGCCAGTTGCGTGGCACCCGCGGCGTTGGCGCGCTCCTCATCGCTGCTGCTGATCTCCCAGAACACATACGCCCACTGGGGATCACGGGGCAGGAAGGTGATGTGACTGGGCAGCTCTGGCGTGGCTGCAGCAGAAGAAGAAGCGGCTGACTCGAGCTTTTCGGGAGCGGTGATCACCGCAGGTCTTGAGGCCTCTGGTTGGCTCATCGCCTCAATCAGACCGTCTTTGGTTAAGCGGCTGTAGCCGCCAAGGCCGATGCGTTTAGCCAGCTCCCGCAGTTGGATCAACGTGCGGCCGCCCAGCTCACTGAGGCTGTTGCCGTTGAACTCACCACCAGAAGCCGCCATCTCACCCATCTCCAATGTGGCCAGATCATCGCCTGAAGTTCAGCGCTTAAGCGGGCTGCGTCAGCAGATCGGCATCGCTCGGAGCATGGCCAGCACAGGCTTCCTGCCGTGCCTCAGCGCGCCGCGATCTCGGGTTTGCGGAACAGGCCATCGAGGTAGTGGCGCACCACTGGCTTGTCCTGACAGCCCTGTTGAAACAGAAACCCCGCCAGCGCTGATTGCATCAGCCGGTACTGGTCCCACTGGGGGTGTTGTTCGATGAATCCCACCATCGATTCGAACAAGTCCGCCGGGAATTGGTTTTCCACACTCACATGCGGAGCCAACGCATCAGGAACCTCTGCCAACCAACACCTCATCCGATCACTCACCCATCAGCGCATAGCGGTGGTTGCGCCGTCAAAAGCCACTCTCACTGTGAGATGCACGGGCCATTGTCGTGGGACTGACTGCGCTGCAATGGTTCATACCGATTGATCGATGGACGCCCCCAGCTGTTCTGCAGCGCGCTTCCCGGCTGTCAAGGGGAGAACCGTTTTCCAGAAGAAACCCTGAAGAAGCTGTTGACAGCCTGCGTCTGTCATTGGACGCATGTGGAAAAACTGTGGAAAAGGTGTGCGGCCCTGTGGGTTGGCCCACGGTTGAGGGGTGCTGATCAATAGCAGCGGCGGTGCAAGCAATCGCGATCAGAGGCCGATCTGCTGCTCGCTCCCCATTGACCGGCGGCTGCCTGGCCCGCTCATCCAGGGATCGCCTGATGCCCCACCGGCCCATCGCGATCGGAGCGATAGCGGAGCCCGCTCTCAGGCAGCAGTTGTTGCAACCGCTCGAGCAGCCGCTCGAGCACGCCACGGCTCAGCGGCGCCCCGTGGCCCATGCCTTCTCGGCTGGTGACCAACACGCCAAGCTCACCGCGGCCCTTGAGCTCCAGCAACACCTGCACAGGCACAGCCGCACTGCTGGGCATCAAGGCCAGGGAGGCATTGCGCTGATCGAGCCAGGTGAAGGTGCCGGCATGGCCTGGATCCAGCTGCTCGAGCACCAGACGCAGCTCCCGATCGCCAGGCACTCCCGTGAGGATCGCTTCCAGGCGGGCCAAGCGCTACGGATCGAGGGAACTCGATTGTGCATGCTCCAGCGCACCACGGGCTGGTTGATGAACCGATGGGTTCAGCTGTGGCTGAGCGTCACGCCAGCTGGAGCGAACAGAAAGGTGCACTCCCCGATGCGCTCTACCTGACCATCAAGAGCGCTGACGGCGCCGGATAGGAAATCGATGATGCGCTGGGCTTCTGCCGGTGCGGCGTCATCGAGTTGGAGCAACACGCAATGGCGTTGGCGGATGGCCTCCACCGCCTCTTGGGCGTCGCTGAGCTTGTGGCTGCGCAGGATCGTGACCTGCGGGAGCCACACCCCAAAGGGGGTTTCCATGCGGAGCGCTGCCAATCCCTCAGACAGTGTTGTTGAACACCCTCGGAGCCCTCGCCAGGCGACAAGGATGGTTTCTCAACTGGTGGATGGACCGGAGATGACGGGTGCTGCCACAAGGGTTCGTGTGCATCACCACCACGTGCCTGCGGAGCGCCGCTACCGGTTGATTGATGGCTGCTGCGAACCCCATGCGCAGCTCGATGGTGAGTATCAGAGCATCGATGAGGCGATCGGTGAGGCCATCAATTGGTTGCTGGCATCGACGGGCGGCGATGAGCAGAGCTGGATCGGCGTTGAGGTCTGCACCGGCAACGGCGACTGGCGGACCTGCCGCCTGCCGATGCCGCTGCTTTGCGAACTGCGGGCAGGTCCTACCAGCTGATGGTGGTGTAGGTGATGACAGCGGTGGGCGCGAACCCTGCGCTCACCTGGCATCTGGCTTGTTCGCCCTCAGCTGTGGCTTGGGTGTAATGAATCAGGGCTTGGTCGGCGGCTTGATCAGCACTCAGGTGCGGCGCAGTGGACGGGGGTTGAGCAGTGGCCGTGTCGGCGCGCATTGGGAACAGACTTTCATCGACGCTATAAAACGACTTTGTCAATTTAGGTAGCAACAGCTACCAAATACCTGAGATTTGTTCACTGTGATACAGCTCTCGCGATTGGGGGGCTTGTGTCTTGCCTCTGCGGTTCAAGAGGTAACGGCGAGAGCCGATCGCCCATCGAGCATGTGCTCCCGCTCACATCAGCTGGCACGGCGAATGAAATGGCAGCAGCGTTGATGTGGCGATCGGCAGCTGATTCAGGTCGCTACAGGATTGGCCATGACAACAGAAGATCTCAGCGGTGTCCCTGACCCTGGCTTGACGCTTGTCGCTGGGGATGGGGCGGCCATGGAGAGCGAGTCGAGCTACCGGGAGCGTGAGGAGCGCTACCGGAGCTCTGAGGAATACGCCGCCATGCAACGGCACTATCCACAATTGCGTTTCTGGATCTCTCGCTGCCCTGGCTCTGATCTGGTGGGAGGAATGCGCCCCGATGGTTTAGGTCACCCGCAGGGATGAACAGCGATTGTCAACGCCCCAGGCATCGGTTCAGCGACCCAGGGGGAAACTGTTATTAACACAACATAATGCAGTCGGACAGAGAGGATCGGCGGGTTTTTGATTGACTGATCCCAAAGTCAAGTGATCGATTTCAGTAAGACGTTCATTTTGGTGTGAGTCTGAATGGATTGAGCTCATCGGAATCCATGGTCATCATTCAACGGCGTGATGCGTTCACAGGCCTGTGGGTTGATGTTGTCTCACGTCATTCCATCTGGAACGCCCAACGAACAGCCAGGAAGCGATGCAGAGTCACCGGTCACGACTTCAGGCTCATCGCAGCGCATAGTGGAGCTGTGCTGGAAACAGCGTTGGCCAGTGAACTCGGTCGCTGTTGTCCGATTGACAGCAAGATGACTAAACGTGCGCACTTTGGTTTTGAAGTGGAGACATGAGCAGGATTCTGTTGTGATGACGACCATTTAGCAGGGGTGGAGACCGTGATCCCACAATCTTCCAGAGAATGGACGCGATCAGGCCATCTCTGTCGCTTAGATAGAGAGAGATCAGAACACGTGACGATGTTCATTATTGAATGTCTTCATCCGGATGGATGGCGGCAAAAAGGCCGCACTGCTCAGGAGTACTGGGCGTATCAAGAGGCACAGGTCCGTTCCTGCTCAGACGGACGGACATACCGGATTATTGATGCCACAAGCCATCTCGTGGTCGCGATGGTGTCAGGCTGTCAGTCCAAAAAGAAGCAGGCCTCTGGGTCCTTGCTACTGACGTGACTGGCTGAGGGCGGCAAAGATCCAGGCCAACAAGGTGGACACGGCTGCCCCGCATGCCAAGGCAGCGATCAAGAGGTCAGTCCGCTCCATCAAGCCACATTGGCAGAGCCATCAATGGGCGCACTGCGCAACGCCTGCACGGTGTGGGATTGCTGTTGGTAGCGCCATGCGTACGTTGAAAACACAGCGCATGGTCGTGGATGGAAGAGCAGTCTTACGAAGGTGGAAGCCCCCATTGACGTGCTCGCCAGGATTCCAGATCTGCAACGCCAGCACCTCCGTTCTCCTGCTTGGCATCTGGATCATGATGAAGTCGACCAAACATGTAGCCCACACCTCGGATGGTCAGGATTAATTCCGGATCGTCTGGATCCACCTCAAGTTTGGCTCTGAGACGTGAAACAGCTGAATCAACCAATCTGCGCATTGAGATGAATTCGGAGTCATACCCCCAGACGGTTTGCACAAGTTCTCGACGAGTGAGCGTTTCACCGGCGTGACTGATGAGTACCTCCAGTAACTTCATCTCCAAGTCCGTCAGCCTGATGCGTTGCTGACCGCGGAATGCTTGACGACGCTGGAAGTCGAGATGCAAATCTCCCAGGATTAAACCCTGGGGCGCACGATCTTCATCCTGATCAAGTACGACCTCTGAGTGGCGGTTGATTCGCCTTAGGACCGCCCTGATCCGCGCCTCCAGCTCCCTGACGCTAAAGGGCTTGACCACAACATCATCAGCGCCAAGCTGGAGTGCTGTTACGCGTTCTCTGACCTCGTCATTGGCTTTAAGAAGGATGAGTGGTGTATTGGAGTGTTGGCGTAGTGTCATCAGGCTATAGAGCCACATCTCACCATCCAGGATGATCAGATGTGGGCAGGTGAGACGCAACAGGCTTAACGCGTCAGCGATATGATCAGCCGCAAGGACGCTGTGCCCAAGTGTGATCAAGCGACTCGGTAGTTCTTCGCGGATTGAGTCGTCCAGATCGACGGTCAGAATGCGCGCAGACATCGCTCTTGGTTTTGATATTGCATGGAGCCGTGAGCATCCCTGCAGAACGCGGTGTGATCTGAAATGATCTGGGTGACCGATCCCTGTATCGAAAAGCCTGGCAACGTCGCGGATCGCAGTAATCGATACGGTTCTCTGACTTTCAACAACGCCTTAAGAAGGAGCCTGCACTGACATGGAGCCTTAGTAGCTATTGCGGTTGAGCGCATGCCAGTACAGGCCACGCCAATCAGGCCGAGCGGATCCTGCGGCTCGATCTGCGCCGCCCCCGCTGTGCGCTGCGGAGGTGAGGCGTTCAGCTGCAACGGCGGATAACCAACAGGTCATCGCAACGGCAAGATATCCCATGTAACCGGGGCAATGATTGAACTCTGATTGCATTGATTCACCGATGTCAGTTCAGGACGAACATGGTGGCTTTAGTGAGTATTGGTGCCTATTAAGGGCTTCATCCAGACCGCCAAATGAGTAGTGATTGTCACATCCAGCGGTGACTCTGTCAGCTTTGATTGACTTGTGCAGGCGATAGCGCCTGTGTACTGGGTCTGGCTTCATGTTCAGGATCTAGTCGATCTGTTCATTCGCTCTCGCCATTGCGATGGAAATTCTCTTTGTTGCCCTGATCTGTACCGCCGCCTCAGTCGCAGCAGCTCGCATGGGGCGCGGGTGACGCTTTCAAGTGTCGGGGGTCGTTGGATGACGAGCCCCACGATCGAGATCACCAAGCGTTCCGCAGCGCAGAAAGCGATAGTGGGACCTGGTCACGCTGTCGACGGCAACCCAGTCAGCAATTACCCTGTCGTTTAAATCCAGCACGCGGTGGCTCCTCCCATGTTGAGCCGTGCGTGTACGCGCTGCTGCTAGGGCGCGAAAGTGTGTTCGATAGATATGTTCGTCAACAAGTTGCCATCGCCCGGCAACCTGCTCCTCAAGTCGAAACATCGGGATTGAGCGGCTGATCACAGCCTGCCTCAACCCTGAACTGGTGCCAGTTTATTTAACCTCTGCCTTGGGATCAGCATTACGGAGTCGATGCTTCTGGTCTTGACGTTCGATGTAGACCCAGGCGCGCCCCCCGGACTCCAGTGGTGCCTGTACGCGTTCGTAGTCATCAACTTCATAGGCATCCGCTTGGCTCAACTCCTCTTCCGTAACCTCAAATACAGTCCCTGGCACACGATGCCGGACATTGCCGGTTGCTCGAATCATCGGGTGTGTCGCCTGTCCGCTGACTTCGACAACCTTCGCATCCGTAATCTTGATGGCAGTGACGATGTAGCCAATGATCTCGTCGGGATGACCCTGCAAGAGCCTCCCAAAGGTGCTGAGCTGGACTCGTTCCTGCTGCAACGTCCCGTAAGAGAACAGTTGATGCATCTGCTGACCCTCAGTAGTGGTCATGTCTGCCACTGTTGGCTCCAGCCATGCGTGCTCAAGTAAATCGAGAAGGCCTGCGCTTCTGACAGCGATTTCAGGTAAATCAGTTCAACGACCTTGCGTTCACCGTGGGCTTGCTCGACTTCATGCCTGGCGGTGTATTGCCGATCGGTATTCTGAAGAATGATCCACTCTCCGCGATAAGGCGTCGCTTGATGAATGAGTGTGGCGAGTCGCGGAGTTCGATACTGCGTGGTCATGGCTGGACAGATTGCAGAGCAGGGGAGTGCTGAGCGCTTCAAGCGATCTCTAGCTCAAGCATTCGTGGTCAATGCGCACCACTGCGTATGCATTGGTACCGCAGGACAAATGTTCATCACTTGCCGCTTGATCGTTCAAGCCTCGATCAAACCGCCGCGATGGATGCAGGCGCAACGTTGGAGTGCAGCCGCTGGAACATGTAGCCCATGCCCCGGGCCGTGAGGATCAGCTCTGGATTGAGCGGATCGGGTTCCAGCTTGCCGCGTAGGCGGGAGATGTGGACATCCACCACACGGCTGTCGGAGGCGCGCTCGGGCTTGTAACCCCAGACCGCCTCCAGCATGTCGAGGCGGTTGATCGGTTCGCCGTTGCGGCTGATCAACAGCTCCAGCAAGTGAAATTCCATCCCCGTCAGGCGGATGCGCTCGCCGCAGCGGAAGGCCTGCCGGCGATTGAAATCAACGCTGAGATCACCAACCGCGATCACATTGGAGCTGGCTGAGCCAACGCTGGATCCGCCCTGGCCCTGACTTGCCCTGCGCATCACGCATTGGATGCGTGCCTCCAGCTCCTTGGGGCTAAAGGGTTTGACCATGTAATCGTCGGCGCCCAGCTCCAGCCCAGTGATGCGATCGGCCACATCGCCCAGGGCGGTGAGCATGATCACTGGAACTTCCGATTGCGCCCGGATGCGCTCGAGCACCGCAAAGCCATCGAGCTCGGGCATCATCACGTCGAGCACCACCACATCGGGTTCAACGCTGCGGAACAGCTCCAGTGCTTCTGTGCCATCCTGAGCAGCAGCCACCTGGTGGCCTTGCATCGCCAGGCGGGTTTCAAGGATGCGGCGAATGTTGGCTTCGTCGTCCGCAATCAAGATCTTGAGCGGCTCTTGAATGGTCTCCGGCATAGAAGGATTCGACTCAGGTGGTGAATAAACAGATGGCGGCGGTCGTCAGCCAGCCAGCGCTTGCTGTTGGTCCACATCCCGCTTGACCATGGCGTAATGCACCACTGGGTCGTGGTATTGACGCGGCAGGGTGGTGTGCAGCAACTGCAGGCGATTCCAGCAGACGGTGCGTTGGATTTTGTTCAGCGACGTTCCGTCTTGCACCAACATCCGCAAGGCCTTGCAATACGCCGGGTAGCTCGCTTCTAATTGAGCCACGGTGAGTGCCGGAGCTGCTGCGGTCTTGATCGACTTCATCAGTGCTAGTAAGAACCGCTCGCGGGCTGAATCCCAGCGAACCTACGCGTCCTGAGGTCAGCACAGAAGTCTTGACAGACCAAGGACTCCATGCTCAGGCGTTGTTCTTTTGTTGTTGGCGCTACATCAAGCCCGGTGAAAGCGAGTGACAGGCCCAATGCACACTTGAATAAGGACGGCAATCTAAAGAAATCCCAAAGAAGTTTTGCGCGGTGTTTCCACGCGGATTCTCCGGTCTGCTCCCAACAGAAAGCCCTCGGCGGGTGAACCGAGGGCTTTCCGGAGCGGCCTGGCGAGGGAGATGGGCGCTCAAGCAGGTGCGGCTGTCTCGTCAGCACCTGCGTGGATTGTGCGCCTTCTCGACGGCTGCGTCATCCCCGTTCAACGAATGCTCACTGTTGATCGCTGTAAGGGCAAGTCGCAGCGCGCCCTTGCACTTTGTTCATCACCTGAGCCATGACCGAGCGGTGCTCGTTCACCAGCCGGGAGCGGTTCTCACCCCCCGGCGGTCCTATGGCGCAGCACCGGGCCTTACTCCTTACACCGCGGCCCCCCTCTTGTTCTCACCAAGGCAGTGGCCCCCGACCCGCCGCGGCGTTGCAGCCCACCTGGGAGCCGAGCAGTGCACCGAGGGGAATCGCCCAGGCCCGGCCGTCATCCCGTGACATGGCGTAGGCGACAGCGCCACCACCGAGGCCACCGATCAAGCGGCCGGTGTTGCAGCGCTGGGCCTGTTGCTCTGGGGTGAGGGGCGGGGTGCCATAGGCCTGATACCCGTTGCCTGTTTGTGCGCCGTAGCCCGAGCCGTAGCTCTGGCCTGAATTGCCCGTCCACCACGGGCGCGGCGCTGATGGCGCAGCGGCGGGATAGTCCTGAACGCTGCCAGTCCAGCGCGATTGCGGGATGGGCCAGGGGCGTGCCATCGCCATCTGCGGCAGCAATGCGCTGATGGCTGCGGAGACGCCGAGGCAGCTGAGCGCCGTCCGTTGCAGCCAACGGCGCGAAAGCGGGAAGCCGGTCATGTCGTTTGAGGCGGTGTGCGAGGAGGCCAGAGCAGCCGCGCTGCTTGACCTGTCACCAGCCAAATCCGACCTGCCAGAGGAAGGGTGACTGAACCTGGATCAGGATCTGACCAGATGCGACTGTCTGATCCATCTGCCGTAAGCGCTCTGTCGCCACCCGGCGGCGGGGGTTGAGGATGTCACACGGCGCCAGGGCTTCGCGAGCCGGCGTAGCCGCTGCGCGGACACCGGCCCTGGCGCTCGCGTGATCATTGCCTTCCTTGCCGCCGCCGGGATGTGTGGCGTTGGTTCATCACGCCAAGCGTCCTCCCGCGGCTGCGGTGGCCCGGCGCATTGAGGCCCGCCTGAGGCTCCTGGAAGCGCTTGTGGTGGCTGCGTTCCGAGCGCTTGATAGATACTCGGCTTTCAGAAGATTTGCCCCGCTGCTGATACCCCAGGTGCCTGGATCTAGAGCCGTAAAGATTCAAGAAGAGAGCCTCGCAGGTCCCGTCTCACCTGGCGCATAGTACGCCCGTACTGGTACAATAAGAAGGTGATCAAGGGATGGTCTCCGCTGTTGCTGGAGCCCTTGAAAGAAATCCTTCTACGCTCATTTCCTTCCCATGCTTTCGCTTGCCCAGGCCGCCGCATTGGCGCCGCCTGATCCTTCTCTGTTTGCCTCAATCGTTCTGCCAGGCAGCGGCCAGCTCGTGGTTGTGGCTGGTGGTGGCCGTGATCTCGCCTGGCCCTCCGAGCTGATTGCCACCCATCTCCTGCGCGCCACCCGTGGTCGCCTGGTGCAGGCCCTGCTCCATGGCGCTGCCCGAGGGGCGGATCAAGCCATTGCCGCCGCCGCCGATCAGCTGGGCTGGCCGCAGATCGCTTGCCCTGCGGCCTGGAGCGAGCACGGCCGCGCCGCAGGCCCGATCCGCAATCGCCAGATGCTCGAGCGCTCATTGGATCTGGCCTCCGCTCTCCCCCTGGGGGCTGGCCTTCTGGTGATCGGCTTCCCCGGTTCCCGTGGGACCACCTCCCTGCTCGATCAGGCAAAGCGCCTCAGCCGCCGCTCGGCCATTCCCATCGAGGTGATCCAAATCCCTCAGGCGGCATAGGCCTCATCCCTTCTTCCCCCATTCCTCACACCCCAGCCATGTCTGTCGCCATTCCCGTCACCACACCTCCCGCCGATACCCTCCAGCTCCCCACCCTCTGGGAGCTCGGCACCGATCTCCAGGCCGAAACCTCTTGGATTGCTCGCCTCTCTGAACGCCTCGATACCGAGGACGACGACGAGCGCGCCCTCGCCATTGCTGATCTCGAGGAATCCCTCGCCCTGGAAGACAACAAACGCGAGGCCTTTCTCCGCAAAGCCGATGCCACCTGTTGGGTGATCGAACGCCTCCGCGCAGAAGCCAGCTACCACTCCGGCCAATCCAAGCGCTTCTCAGCCCTCGCCAAACGAGAAGACAACCGCGCTGACGCCCTCGAATCCACCCTCATCCATCTCCTCTCCCGCCTCGATCCATCCGCCACCGCCCACAACCTCCTCGATCACCGCCTCACCTCCCGCACCACAGAAGCCATCGAGATCGATGACCCCGATCTCCTCCCCCCAGATCTCCTCACCACCCAAACCACCACCACCCCCAACAAAACCTCCATCAAGGCCCGCATCCGCTCCGTCATCTCATCCGCCATCTCAGGCCTCCCCAAACCAGAAGCCGCCCACCTCGCCTTCTCCCTCTCCGCAACCGCCGTCCCCGGCGCACGCCTCATCAAACGTCGCCACTGGTCCATCACCTAGCCCCCACAGGGGGCCTCGTAATGGGGTTTTGCAGGTGCGGGCCCCACTCCCTTTTTTCCACTCCACACACACCACTTCATCGCCATGGCCATCACATCCACAGCCACTACCCACTCCGCTCCAATTCGCCGCAACGCCACCAGCCGGCCACCCACAACGCTCCAGCTGCTGCGCGAAACCCTCAGCCAAGACGCTGCTCAACCATCGCCCGCCTCTGCAACCGCCCATAGCGAGGGGGCCCCTGGCCCCGGCTTTAGTGAGAGGCAGGTGGCGTTGCTTTCGGCACCGTTGGATCGGGCCCATGTGCGGCAGCGGGAGCAGGGGCGCAGCCGGGTGAGCTACCTCGAGGGGTGGCAGGTGATTGCAGAGGCCAACCGCATCTTTGGGTTTGACGGCTGGGAGCGCTGCACCCTGATCAGCCGTTGCGTGGCGGAACACGAACGCCCGATTGGGCGTGATCGCAAAAACGGTTGGGGTGTGACCTACACGGCCCGGGTGCGCATCACGGTGACCGCCGGCAATCGCACCCTGATCCGCGAGGGCTCAGGCGCCGGCCATGGCATTGATGCCGACAAGGGCCTGGCCCATGAATCGGCGCTGAAGGAAGCGGAGACCGATGCCACCAAACGGGCGTTGATGACCTTTGGCAATCCCTTTGGCCTGGCGCTCTACGACAAGCAGCAACGGCAGGTGAGCGATGGCAAGCCGGTGGCAGCTGCAACTAAAAGCCCATCGGCTGAGATGGCTGATGTTCCCCTTCAGCCTTCGGCGATCACTGGGCTGCAAGAGCGGATCAAGGCCCTCGCCCCTGCTCGGCTCGAGGCCTTCTCCAAGGGCTTTCGCACTGCCTTCCAGGTGCCCGATACCCAGCCATCCCTGGCGGGGCTGATCACCACTAGCCGGCACAAGCGATGGATCGAGGGATTCCTGGCTGAAACCGCTACCGCCTGATTCCGGCAACCTGCCTACGATCTCTTTGGCCCTTTGAGGCAGCCGCCATGTCGACAACCAGCCAGCTGGATTGGGCGGACTGCTCCGCCGTGGAACGGGACCCCCAGCGCGTGAGCGGCGCCTGGGTGTTCCGCGGCACGCGCATCCCGGTGGCGGCACTGTTTCAGAACCTCGAGGACGGCGTTTCCCTCACGGAGTTCGTGGAGATCTTCCCTGGGGTGACGATCGAGCAGGCACGGCTGGTGCTCGAGCACGCCGCCAGAAGCACAGCTGTAGCCCTGGCGTAGTGCGCATCCTGTTTGACCAGGGAACACCTGCCCCCCTGCGGCGATCCCTCACGGCCCATGTGGTGAGCACGGCCTATGAGCAGGGCTGGTCCACCGTGACCAATGGCGATCTGATCCGCCTGGCTGAGCAGCAAGGCTTTGAACTGCTGATTACCACTGACACCAACCTGCGCTATCAGCAGAACCTTCAGGAGCGCACCATCGCGATTCTTGTGCTCTCAACCACCAGCTGGCCGCGGATCAGAGCTGCCGCCGATCAGGTGGTGGAGGTGGTGGCTGATCTGAGCGCAGGCGACTACTGCGAACTCCGCATCCCCTGAGCTTCCCTATGGAAACAGCAGACAAGGCCGGAAATATCCGGCCTGACCAACAGCGGGACGATCAAGCCCCCTGCTGCCTCATGGCATCCGCTTGGCGTTCAAGCCAATAGGCCGCGGTGTTGGAGAGGGAGCGCCCTTGCTCCGAACTGGTCTCAATCAGTGCCTGATACGTCGACCAGGGAAGGGTGATCGTGAGCCGCTGGGGCTTGCGACTGGCGATCCCGAGCGACGGGGATGCCTGGTTACGAAGTAAGCGGAGACGTGCCTCGGACATCTCAGTTAGATGAATTGCGAAGAAATTATTAAACAGCGCCTAGCTCAGTCATGCCCACAAATGGGGGGGGTAAATGTTGTCTCGGTGGAGCCTTGTATCCACATGCACCACTAGTTGCCCATGCATTTTGCGAATAGTCGAGGTCTCGCCTGGTTTCTTCAGATGCCTATACAGATTTTGCATATTTCCCATCTGCAGTAGATCTGCTGCATCTGATCGATTGCTTTTTGTTGCATGAGGGCTCTAAGAGCTGCGCTCTGCTGTGGCTGCACGCCTTCATGCGTGCGGGAACAAGCCGTCATGCAGATTATGCATGGCATTGAGCAGCACCGTGCTCCCAACAGCCCAGATCAGCGCTACGAACCAGCCGCGTTTCCCGTGGTCCTCGGCGCCTTTCCACATCGCGCCCTGCACCGTGAAGGCAATGAACAGGCCAAATGCCTGCAAGAGCCACAGAAGCGGGTAGTAGGCGTGCATCACGGTGCTGCATGCAGACTCGACTCTCGCGCATCAGCCCGGCTTGCGCTATTCCCTGATGAGGGGATGGCTGGATGGATGCCCCGATCGGTTGGAGGTGGTGGCTGACCGCTCTGCAGGCGACACCTGCGAATTGCGCATCCCATGACCTGCCCAACGGGAGCAGCAGAAAAGGCCGGCACTGCCGGCCTGGCCCTCAGCGGGCCTGATGAGCCTGGAACTCCAGCTCTTGATCGGCCTCAATCGCTCGATCAATCGCCTCCACCCTTGCGAGAAACACCGCCATCGCAGGCAGCAGCTCCTCCTCCAGCAAGGCGATCTCTTCCTCTCCATAGGGATGATCGATCCAGGGCCTGGGGATCAAGAGCCCTTTGGCGGTGTGGGTGGCAAGCAGCCATTCCACGGCCCGATAGCAGGACTCCACCAACCCAACAGGATCCTCAGGACCAAAACCAACGGCATGGCTGACCATGACGAACTGACGCCTTCCGGCGCAGCGACGGGACGCCTTCAGGACCGCTCCGCCAGTCAAGGGGCGAGTCCTTCCGCTGATGCGCGGTGAGCACCGGCCCCGCCGGGGCGATCGCGCCACAGCAACCAGTCAGCTCGCCGCGCGTCAGCCCTTGACCAGGGGCGATCCTGGAGGTGCCCGGCGCGGCGCTTCTGGTGGTGCGACTTGAGCCGGTGGGGTGCATCTGGCGGACTGCTCGCCATCTCGGTGATCCACTCCTGGCCATAGGCCTTGAGGCTCTCCCTTCTGGTCCGCACCAGCAATCGGCTCACCCCACAGCCGCGGCGGCGCGTGCCATGGAAGCGGCGTGGACCCTCCCAGCGTGCCCACTGCGTCAGAGGCGGCAAGGATCAGGCCGGGCCGCTGCGCGGTCCTTGCCGCCTCCGCCACAGCGGGCCTCGGTCGGGGTGTTCCACGCCTTCCCCTTCCATGGCACGCCCCACCGCTCCCTGCTGCGAGATCCGCTTCCTGGTGCTGCACACCTATCCCGATGGCATCAAGGCCTATGGCCATGAGCGCATCACCACCCCCATCGGTCGCCGCGGGAAGCCCGTCAAAAAGCTCCGCCTGATTCCTGCAGAAGATGCCCATGCCATGGCCCGGCACTTCCAGGGTCAAAAGGGCACCACGGTCTCCGTGATCTGAGACACCTCGGGAGGCTCCGCCTCCCGCCGGCCGGTATCCCGGCCGGTTTTCTCTGTGCTGACGCAGGGTCTGGCGGAGTGTGATCTGCGGAACCTGGCGCACTCCAGACGCCCTTGGCATGGTGAGAGACCCAGGGGTCCATCCCATGAGCTGGTCAGAGCTGGAGCGTTTTGTGGCCGATGTGGAGGCTGATGCAGCGCTCCAACGCGCTCTCAAGCACTGCCGCTCCCGCAAGGAGCTGATCCTGGCGGCACGGCGACTGGGCTACCGGATCACGCGCATTGATCTGCAGCGCGCGTGGCAGGAGGAGCAGCTGGAGCCTCAAGGACCTGCTGAAGCGAGCCGCTGAACCTCGCTCTTCATCTCTCCGCCTGGCGCTCCGCGTACCCCGCTGCCCACACCGCCGGCGCGAGCCCATCGGGCACGAGCCGCCGATAGCTCTCGCTGGCGAGCACCTCACTCACCGCCTCACCGAGGCGTTCCACCGACCGACTACCCGATAGGCGGCGGTTGAGCTGTTGATGCATCCGCAGCAGATACCAGGCCGAGCCCTCCAGCCCGGCGTTGAACTTGATCCACATGCCGGGATCGCGGCGGGCATCGAGCACAATGTCTCCCGCGTTATGGGCTTTGTCGGCCGCCGTCACCAAGAGAGACGCCTCGGGCTTGTGCTCCAGGGAGGCGATGTAGCGGGTCTTGCGCAGCAGCCAGGGCTCCTTCTCTCCGCCCACAGGTGTGCCGTTGGTGTCGGTGCAATCAAGCACCATGTCGGCCACGGCGCTGCCAAAGCGTTCGGCGATGGACGCGTGGCTCTGGCCGGCGTCCTCGATGGCGTCATGCAGCAGGGCGGCGATGGCCTGGTCTTCCGTGCCGCCGTCTTCCCACACCAGGGCGCTGACGCTGATCAGGTGGGAGATGTAGGGGATGGCCTTGCCTTTGCGGCGCTGATCCCGGTGGATCTGCTCAGCCCAGAGCAGGGCTTCCCCGTAGCGGGCGCTCACGCTCATCGAAGCCTTGGCTGATGGGTCTCCATCCTGCGGCGGCCTGGTTGGTTTTTGGTTGTGCGCTGCTCAAGGCAGATCCATCCAGCCGCAGACCCGGTTGCAGATCTCAAGCGCCAGCGGATCGTGCCGGCATCATGAGCTCCGATTCCCGGCCAAGCAGCCACACGACACGCCATGAGCCGTACACGCAACTTTCTGACTGACTTCCGAGCCTTCATCAACCGCGGCAATGTGGTTGATCTGGCTGTGGCCGTGGTGATCGGCGGGGCCTTCGGGAAGGTGGTGAATGCGGTGGTGACTTTGGTGATGGATTCATTGCTGCAACCTGTTCTCAAGGCGGCGAACGTTGACGCCATTGCCAGCTGGCCAGCCGGTGAGGTGCTGGTAGCAGCGATCAATTTCCTGGTGATTTCATTTGTGGTGTTTTTGATCGTGCGCTCGATCGAAGCCCTGCGGCGCAAGGAAGAAGCCGTTGCCCCACCCGACACTCAGGCCCAACTGGCTGCAGCGGTGACGCGCTTGGCGGATGCCCTGGATCGCCGCCAGCTCTGAAACGAGTCCGGTGTCGTTCTCTCCCCAGCGAATCCGGTCTGGCGGCCGGTTTTCTCATGCCTTGATCAGGAACGATGGCCACAATGCCTGCACTTAAACGGTGCAGGTGGCACGTGGTTTACGGGCTTTGTTGGCTTGTGCACAGAACAGATAAGCAGGTGCATCTTATTGCGTAGCGCGAGCGGAATGACCGTATATTGACGTAAACATTCTTGCCTCTGTTGTCAGCTCTTGACCGCTTTTGGATACTTGGGGTGCAGTGCTACTCAACCATGACCTCTTTCGATCTAAAGCAGGAAAAGCGAAAGGTCAAATCCACGAAGCGCATCACGATCACGATCCCCGATGCGACACTCGAAAAGCTTCTGGCGCGAAGCAGCTCAGAAGGCCGCTCGCTCAGCAACCTTGCCGCTTATATCCTTGAGCGCGGCGTTGATCAGTAGATCAGGATCCTGACTTGCCTTGGGGCAATGGTGGCAGTCGCCGTCATTGCCCTTGAGTTGATTGCGGTCAATATTCGCCGAGCTCCTTGTCTAGAGCCTCCAGTATTAATTCGTCGATGGAGCGGCCGGTCTTCAGGGCAAGCTTCTGAAAATGCTCGGCTATTTCAGTTGGTAAGTCGATCGAGAGTTGCTTGGGGAACTTTTCTGGATCGATTTCGTATGGCTGTTCTGAGGGGGATTCGCTTGTCATGCAGGATCCTCCGGGGGTTGACTTTTGATGTAAAGGTCAAAGCCCCCTTCTCGTTTGAGGTATTCAACAAGTGCTTCTTGCACTAAAGCGCTGATCTTTGCATTCCTTTGCAAGGCAAGCAGCTTTAGTGCCAGGTGATCTTTGTCTCTCAGTGTAATTGAGACACGTCCCATCAACGCGTTTTCGGTTCGCGCGAGATGCTACCAAGGGCTGTTGTCTTCTGCACTTTGCGTTTCTGCACCAAAGCGCAAAAGCACTAAGCCTGCTCTTGGGGTGTCTTGGCCCCCGATGGTTGCTCCTGCACGGCGGGGGGGGGCATGGAATCGGGATTAGAGCCTGGTTTTTGGCCGGTTGAATGGAGAGGTGCTTTGAAATGGTCGGCTTCAAAGGAATGCAGATGTCATGAATAAAGCCTCTCTGTGAGGGAGCCATGCTGCAGGACTACCGCGTTCTGGGCTCCAATCTGATGTGTCTCAATCGGCGCGCACAGGCGCCTGAGCGGCATGGCGTAAGGATGCTTACATCAGCATCGATGGCCGATCTCATCGGCATCCGTCTGCTCATTGCTGCAACCCTTGAGCAGGCTCGACTGGCCCAACTGCTCTCGCTAGACCTCTCACACATCGATCTTCTTGATCGCACGGCTGCCGCCATCAGTACCCTCTTGCCGCGCCTGCCCGATGCCGTTCTGGAGTACGCCATGAATGAGGCCGCTCAACTCCTGAATGCAGCTCCGGCCTGATCTGCTCGATCAGCGGTTCTTGCGCACGAAGCTCGAAGGCCTAGAGCGATCGATCGCATGGCGCCCATGGTCGGGTTCTTCTGCCTGATCGGCATGGGTTTGCTTGTGATCGAGCTTGCGCTCCGCATCGGGTTCCCAGGTCGTCTCGTTCTCGGCGTCTGACTCCGGCATGAACTGGTGATGAGTGGCAGACATCGTCGATCGCGTCGCTGCGTCCATCCAAGGCTCTGTTCTCCACCGAGACCGGCCCTGCTGCGGATCAGCTGGCGCCATCCATCAAAAAGGCGCCCCGTAGCGGGCGCCTTATCACCGGTTGCGGATGGTCACCTTGGCAGTTGGGGTGCCATCCGGTCGGGTACCTGTGGTTCAACGATCTCGATGGGTTTGACCCCGTGGTTGTCTCCCTGCCGTGTCGCGGCAGGGATCGAAGGGCCGAGTGACGGCACTGAGCAGAGATGCTCAAGGCTTGGCCTGCTCAGTTGTTCACTCCGCCTGGGTTATGCAGCCCAGGTTTGGACTGTGGGGAGTTTGTGGGTGGCATATGACTCAAGCTCTACGGGATGGCGCTCACGCCGCGCCATCGAGGACAAGGTTTGTGCTGGTGTTTGACGCATTTCGAGCGCACCTCCGTTGTGCGCACCGGCTCGGGTGATCCCTGGCCGGACTCTGTTGGAGGCAGAGGTGTCGGGGTGGTTACCGCTCCTCCCCTCAATTTCACGTTACGCCGATTGGTGATCAGTGGTGGGCGCGCAACGGTTCCTCTTCCCGAACATCGTGTCGCAATAGAAAACCCCCGGTGGGTAGGCCGAGGGTCCTAAGAAGTAGCCGAGTAAGGGGGGCTTGGCGCTCAGCGGGGTGCTGCGTTCAGGTGCACAACTGATCTCACTGACCGTTCACCGCCAGCTCGTGGAATGGATACGCATGATGCCCAGAGAGAGCCTCACTCCTCCTCGTCCACACCACCCACGGGGACCAGGCGCACCTGCTTGCGGCCGAGCTTGATCTCAAACTCATCGCCGGGCTTGAGGTCGAGCATGGCGGTGTAGGCCTTGCCGATCAGCAAGTTGCCATTGCCCTGCACGGTGGCGGTGTAGCTGAGCTTGCGGCCACCCTTGCCCCGGCCCACGCCATCGTTGCCCAGGCTCAGGCCTTTGGCTTCCAGCAGGGCTTCATAGAAGGCGGTGAAGTTGAGGCGCTCGCCCCCATCTTTCTTGGTGCTGACGTAGCCGCAGCTGCGCACCAGATCCGATTTGGAGACGTCGCCCAGCTCCTTCACCTTGGCGAGCAGGTCAGAACCGGTGAGCATTGGATGTCAATTGATCAATCCAGCAAAGATTAACGAAATCACCAGCCTTTCGCCCGGTTCTGCCTCGGTTGATAGCCAGTACAACAGGAGGCCTCCTTAGCCCCCCCCCCTTTTTTTGTGAATGCGCATTTCAGTGTCCGCAGAGACCTGGTCGTAGACCTAAGGCGGAGCTGGTTCATTCGATGCTCTGCAGCAAGCATTCATCTGAAGCGCTTGATCGCGGTGGGCCTCAGTCGGTAGCGGGTGGAACATCCCTCGGCCAACGTGCAACTGGGCCCCTGGGTCCAACTGCATGTGCTGATCACTGTGCAAAGCCATGCTCGTCCTTGCGGGACTGAAGGTGATGGGTGATTTGGAGCAGCAGCAGAATGTGTCCCCGATCTGGGGCCTCAGTTCCCTGGTTTGATCTGAAGCCACTAGTTGCTGTCAGCGCCCTTCGCCATCCACTGGCCCTGCTGACCATTTCACTGCTCTCGCGGGTGATGGGTGACTCGGTCGGGGATGCATGGCCCTTGTTTTGACGGTAGTTGCTTGTCCGCTTGGCTGATGGGACTGGCAATGTGGCGACAACCACACAGAGTCGCTTTCTTCTGAATTCCTTCGGAATCTCTTGAACCCGAAGCTCATCCGTAGATTTCGTTGCATTCGGGTC
Source organism: Synechococcus sp. CB0101 (assembly GCF_000179235.2). Classification (NCBI taxonomy): domain Bacteria; kingdom Bacillati; phylum Cyanobacteriota; class Cyanophyceae; order Synechococcales; family Synechococcaceae; genus Synechococcus; species Synechococcus sp. CB0101. The sequence continues at coordinate 2,227,872 of NZ_CP039373.1, read as the reverse complement.
GGAATCCAGGACAGTGTGAACGCAACTGGCGAGATGCTGCACCCTGGTGATCGTGATTCAAAGCCGCGCAAGTGGTGAACTCGTCTGGCGTGATGAAGTTTTGAGGACTAACCACTTCAAGGCTTACATGACGGCCAAGGCGAAAGCTCGGCTGACTGGTCGCGTCTATCGACTGGTGGATCGAGATGGTGTTGTTTTGGAACAGATCATCCATTAACGCTGTGATGCCCTCCGCGACGTCTGTCGCAGCTCTCAAGCAAGCTTCGAACGGCCTTGCTGTGAAACGCCGACCGGCTGTCAGCTGAGTGTCTGTGTTGGCGTGCCGCTAATCGCCATCACCACTCGGGTTCGATCCGCCTTGTGTTGCCATTAAAAAAGGAGGCCTCCTCAGACCTCCTTGGACAAGCAGTTGTCGTCCTCTGCTCTGGCCAGGTTGTAACACCCCCTGTGGGGTTGATGCCATCAAATGCCCTGCAGCAGGCGCTCCAACCGCACCAGTTGATAGCGGTTGGCCTCTGTGGGCAGAGCGTTGTACATCGCCCAGCACTGGCGCAGCTGGGCTTCCAATCCAACCCGCACATGGTGATCGCTGTGCAGGGGGATGGTCGCCATGGCGGGAGTGAAGGTCATGGGTGATCGGGCGCAACTGCTGGAAGTGTTCCCCGCTTTGGCACGTCAGGTCCCCGCGCTGATCTCGATCCACCAGCCGCTGCCGGCGCCCTCCACCATCCAGCGGCGCCCCCAGTTGCGCTCGGAGTAGCGCTGAGCCGCTCCGCTGCCAATGGCGGTGTTCACGTAGCCGCCGTTCACCAGATCGGCTTCCCCGTTGGGGTCATGCATCAGGAACTGGCGCATAGCCGGATCCCAGCCGATTACCAGGCTCCAGTGGCCCCCGCCAGTTGGGGCAGAGACGGGCCCTTTGTGGAGCCAACCCACTGGGCAAGGGAGTCCCCGTTTGAGTTGCTCGATCAGGTCTTCGATGGAGCCGTCGGTGCGGAAGCGTGCCTGCAGGCCCAGGCTGTGGAGTGCAGCGACTTGGGCATTGGCATCAGTGGTGTCGCCATGGCGTTGCACCAAGGCCAGGTATTGATCGTCCAGTTGGCCGTTGCCTGTGAGGGCGCCGCGTTTCAGGAAGGCTGCAGCCATGGCGCAGGTGGAGGAGAAGCACATGCGCGGCCCATGGCTGGTGGCGCTGTCGTTCTGGCTCAGGTAGGGCACCGGCAGTTCGATGAGGCCTGGCGCCTCCGGCTTGGGGGGCTCAATCGATCGCGCCCCTGGAGTGCGAAACACCTCCGAGAACGCATCCCGTTGCTCCGCAGTGAGCGAGCGCTCCAGCTGGAACCAGGCCTCCTGTTGATGCGCCAATCCCTTGTGGTGATGCACCGCGTCCAGGAGGTGAATCGGCTTGTGGCTGGGAACCGGAGCTGCGGTCTTTGTTTGCTGCTGTGGAGAAGTGGCCTCTGGCATCCGTGCATGCGAAACCTCAGCAGCCCTGCGGCGCTTAAGTCCTTCCAGCGGGCCCTTGGGGCCCTTGTTCCAGCGGGGGAGCTCCTGGGCGATCACCACAGCCGGGGATTCACCGGCGAGCAGGCGCTTGCGCAAGGTGGAGCGCTCGAGGGCTCCCGCGCCGACGTTGAAGCAGAAGCTGATCAGGGACTCGCGTTGATGAGCCGTGAGGGTGACGCCGGAGAGGAGCCGATCCACTGCGCCGGCCGCCTCAGCAACGTCTTTGTTCAGCCAGGCCTCGGCCTGCTCTTGAGTGATCGTCAGCCCCGGCACGACCTCCGCGCCGGTGTGGCCGAAGCCGATGGTCCAGGGAGCACCGCCGCTGGCGGGGTCGGGATAGGCGCTCAGGCGGCAACCCTCCCAGGTTTTGAGCAAGGTCCAGCCCTCAGGGGTGAGTGGCATTGAGGTGAGGCAGAGAACCCTTGAGGGTTCCGGCGGCCTCGGAACCCTTTCAAGCAGTTCGAACGCGCTCCATGGATTCCCGCCGGCTGGTGGTCTGGATCTCCACCGGGATCCTGGGGTTCCAGGGCGCCACGTTGGCGTTTGATCTGCTCAACTGCACCGCCCTCAGCTGGCTGTATGTGCGGATGAATGGGTTGCCGGCCCTGGAACGGCGGGCTGCGGCTCCCGACGGGCGGTCCGGACTTCTTGATCCTTATGCTGCTAATCCGCCTACTAATGCATCAACGTCAGAGCATCCCGTAGCCCTGTTTTGTGCTCGTCCCCAGGGGCGCATCGATGACGCGGTGAATCAGGGACTCAGCATCCTGGCGGGCTTGGCCCTTGGTAGCTCCGTGAATGGTCGCGGTCCTGGGCAGCCATAAATCGTCTGGACGGACTTGCAGCTTCTTCGATATGTCGGTCGTGAGCCGGTCAGGGCGTTTTTCTGGCAAGATGTTCTCACCAGTCGCAGCCGATTTGTTTGGGGGAGTGTTTGGGGGTCGTTTTCTGAGCCTTTGCACCGCAAGGGATCTCGGGAATCTCCAGTTGGCTTTTAACCGATTGGTCCTGAGTTCGAATCTCAGACGACCCATTTTTTGAGATCGTTTGGACTGCAGGGGTTTAACCATGCAGCGCAAGGGATTTCAGGGTTTGCAAAATGCTTCCGAGTCGGTCGAAATGAGACCGTACAAGGACGCCGAAAACCGTAGTTGTGTCATTTCCTTGGCATAACTGCCAAGAAACTGCCAAGGACGCTCGGCGTCTCAAGGGTCGTCTCATGGCCCTTGTTCACAGAAGCGGGGAACCCTCACCTCAGTGGTTCCACCGTTATGCCTTGCCTCGTTTCTCCCCTGGAGCGCGCCAACGGGATCCTGCGACTCCATGACCTGCCCCTGCGCATCCGTGTGCGCCGCCATAGCCAGTGGCTGAGCGTCTATGAAATCCTTCCTGGTGGGGGCACGCGTGAGCGGGCCATGCGGGGCTACTCCGCCCAGAGCGACGCGGATGTGCAGCGACTCTGCGATTCGCTGGTGGAGCAAGGCCGGAGCGATCGGCCCCAGCTATGGACGGCTCTAGCCGAGCCCAGTGCTGGAAGCGCTGCCCATCTCGCGGCCCCCTGCTGGCCTGAGATCTGCGCCGCGGTAGTGGCGTTCCAACGGGGCCAGGGGGTGAACATGAACCTCGTGGGGCCCTTCAAGGGAAAGGGCTACTTCTGCCTGCTCCCGGCGGACCGTGCGGCCACGGAAGAGGACGTGCGCCGGTTTGCGCTGCACAGCAGCGAGAGCCTCAAGGCACGGCTGGACGATCCAACGGCGCCGCTGATGCCAATGGCCACGCACCGCCAGGGCTTCCGCCAGAAGCGGGAGGTGGTGTCGTTGCTCCGGCGGGCCGGCTACGGGGCGATTGCACCGGAAAGCCTGAGTGAGGAGCTCAAGGGAATGGTGAACCGCAAGAAGGGAGCGCTGGTGGCTGCCGGTGAATCCAGACGCCGCATCCCGAGCACCGCAGCGATCCGGGAGTGGCTTGATCAGGTGGTGGAAGAAGACCCGCTGTGGGGCTGGGTGTTCGCAATGGTGGCCACTTATGGGCTCAGGCCCCACGAGGTGTGGCACATCGCGGAGCTCCCCGATGAGCAGGGGATGGTGAGCATCGGTGTGGCCGCCCGCCACATCAAGGTGACCAAAACGGGCTTTCGGGTGGCATTGCCATTACCCGCCGAATGGGTGGATCGCTATCAATTGGGTGGGGAGAACGGAGAGCAGCGGCTCGAGGAACTGCGCCGCCGCTACGTGCCCAAATTCGTCAATGAAGACGGCCAGCCGTTTGATCCCGAATGTGATCTGGTGAAGCGCTGCGATAACAACGAACGGCTGGGTGCGGTGTGCTGCCACAAGCTGCGTAGCTCCGATGCCAAGGCCGAGTTTGAGCTGAAAACCAAGCTCTACGCCTGGGTGGAAACAGCACCGGCCCAGGGCAAGAAGAAAGCGCAGAAACGTAAGGAGCGCTGTGTGCCCTACGACCTGCGCCACGCCTACGCCATTCGCGCCAGGGAGACCACAACCTGGAACTACGCGGATGTGGCCGCGGTGATGGGCCATAGCCCGGAAGTGCACCGCCGCACGTATCTGAGTGAGATCACAGGCGAGCAGACGAAGGCGTCGGTAGCGCGGCGGATGCTCGGCGATCAGAGCGAAGCGGCTTGATTCAGGCTCTGCACAGACCAATCAAAAAGGGGGCCGATGGCCCCCCTTCTTGTGGTTATGGCTTGTGGAGGACAGAGCGGCAGGCTGCCAGCGACCAGAGCTGATCGGAGCAGGGAGCGGCAGGGTTCTTGCGCACCCAGTGGACGCCCTGACGGAACACCTTGCGCTGCTGCCAGCGGCAGAGTTTGGAGCGGCTGATGGTGAGGGCAGTGCAGAGCTGGCTGGTGGTGAGCCAGGCGCTGTTGGAGCTGCCCATGGCAGCCATCAGCTGATCCTCCCGAGCGCCAATTCACACCGCTGGCGGTGCCAGAGCAGGTGCGAGCGGGAACTGGTTGGGTTCTTGGACACCAGATGCCGCCCGTCCTTGAGCAGCCCCGAGCGGCGGATGGCAAAGAGGGTGGAGCGGCTGATAGCCAGATGGGAGCAGAGCTCGGCAGTGGTCAGCCAGAGGTGTTCACTCATCGGCAGCCAGGCAGACGACGCTGCGACCAGAGCGGGGCACGGGAGGCTACTGGCTGGTTCTGAACCCTCAGACCTCCTCCTCCCAGAGCCCCATCCGCTCGAGCCAGGAATCGGACTGCTCAAAGCTCCAGCCGTGATCGGCTTCCAGAACATCGGCGATGGCGACCATGACATCGAAGGAGCGGCCGTCATAGCCGCCTCGGGCGATGGCGCTGCGCTGCAGGGCCGATCCCAGTTGCAGGAGATCCAGTTCCGCCAACCAGTCGCCCTGCTCAAAGACGGCAAAGGCGTGGTCTTGCTGGAACGGCGGAAGCGTGAGCTCGTTGGCTTGGTCTTGCTGGAGAGCTGGGGGCGTCAGACAGGAGCGCGTCCAGCTGAGCATTGGCAGCAGGGTTGGGCTTCCCATTGCAGTGCACACGATTTGGCAATGATGAACATCTGCGAGGCCATTCAGCTATGGCTTGGGGAGGAGACGTAGGGAACAGCGCGTAGACCCTAGATGTTATGAAAATCAGAGGGCAAACATCCAAATAACTCTATAGCCCATTGACACTGACTGGCCGTTTAAGGTCGATATTCCACTGAAGAGATGTCCCTTGATCAAGCAAGCCAGGGTATATGAATTGATTTATGGCGTTAATAACCAACGTTTGAGCTAGCGGCTGCTTTGGTGTCTCACCTTGCGCAGCGGTGACCAGGTAAGAGCTGAATATTTTGTCGGGATTTTGACCTGCATATGCTCCCGGCTTTATGCTTTTGAGTACAATCAGGGCACCTCGTCCATCTCTAGACTCGACCGGTACATAAGCTGCGTTATTGGAGGAAATCCCATAAGACTTATTTCCGAACAGTGCGCCTCGGTTGTAATTGCCAGAAAACTCCCACCTAACATTGTCAAGGTAAATTGTGCCGACACCCGTAACCATGTCAATCTTGCCAGCAACCTGGCCTATTTCGACCTCTCCAGTAGTGGAAATCGACGAATCAAAAGGAAGGCTGCGCTTAATTGTGACCTCTGGACAAACAAAAGTTAGAATATCTCCATCTTCATTTGTGCCGATTGAAACAATGTCGTCGGAGAAATCCAGAGTCCCAGATTGACTGATGCCAAGAAAGTTTTTGGGTGAGTCCCATTGAAAGCGCACACCACTTGCCTCAAATTTCTTAGTGACCAGAGACCTACTCGAGTGGTTGTCTATAAGTTGAAGGCCGCCTACGACACTTGCAGATGCACCAAGTCTTTCAGGCTTTTGTATCTTGCCATCGCCGTTGGCATCCAGATGCGCAAGAAGATCAGCGATATCCTCGTCTTCAATATCTCGGATGTCGCCTCGAAGATCCTCGCTGTCGCTTAAAGCTGCTTCTATGAAGATGACGTCGCTATCTGCATTTTTAACTCTTACGATGTCCATGCGATTAACTGTGGAATCGCCGTTTTTACGGTCGTCAAAAAGAACACGGCCTTGGTTTTTTACTTTTAGCTTAAGCATTTTGGGTTAATTTCCTTTATGCAAATTATCATGGGCTCATTTTGAAAAGGTAGAGGCTGGGGGCAGTTCAAAAATCTGTACAATTCAACCCATGGTGGGCCTGTCACTATTTGGTTTCGTCAGCGGGTCTCACCGCTCCCCTGCACGCAGTCTTCCGCAAAGCGGTTGCCTGAAACCTTTTGCACTGCAGCCGATCTGAGCGCACATGATCATCTGTCGCCGGGGTCTCCATCACGACGGCGTAGAGAGCCTGGTCCACGCGCCGGCGCGGTTCGAGGATCGAGGGCAGAAAACTGCCTGAGCGCAGTTTCGGGATCTGGAGATCGATGTCACCCACCTGGGTGGTGAGTAGCCTGGGCCGGTAGCCGTGCTCGGCGCCGAGCACGGCAGCGACCTCCAGCTCAATCAGCTGCTGCAGGCCATGGCGCACCAGTTCAGGGATCAGCTCACCGGCAGTGCTGACATCCAGTAGCGGCGCGAGTGCAGAAGCGCCAGAATCCATCTTGAGCACGGTTCGTCTGGTTGAGGTAGTGCTCAAACCAGAGTCACGGGCCTGCCCACCCCTTGCAATGCCAGCCGTAAAGCCGGGTGCCTGACCTGCGCATTCAACCCCGGCTATGCCGGGGTTGAATGCGCAGGGAATTAAACCAATCCCGGGGACGCGGGCTCAAGCGCTGCGACAACAACGAACGCCTTGGGGCGCTCTGCTGCCACAAGCTGCGCAGCTCCGATGCCAAAGCGGAGTTTGAGGTGAAAACCAAGCTCTACGCCTGGGTGGAAACGGCGCCTGCTCAGGGCAAGAAGAAGGCGCAGAAGCGCAAGGAGCGCTGCGTGCCGTACGACCTGCGCCACGCCTATGCGATCCGCGCTCGGGAGACCACAACCTGGAACTACGCGGACGTGGCGGCCGTGATGGGCCACAGCCCAGAGGTGCACCGCCGGACGTATCTGAGTGAGATCAGTGGTGAGCAGACCAAGGCGTCTGTGGTGCGCCGCCTGCTCAGCGGCGGCAGTGAGGCCGCTGCCGGTTGATCTGTTCGGCGCAGCGCTCGGGCTGCCACAACTGATCGGAGCGCGGGCAGCAGGGGTTCATCCGAACCCAGTGCTGCCCTTCTCGTAGGAGGCCACTGTGCACCCAACGGCGCAGGGAAGAGCGGCTGACGCCGAGCTGGGAGCTCAGCTCAGGTGTTGAGAGCCAAAGGGTGCTCTGCTCACCCATCAGCTGATCCTCCCGAGCGCCAATTCACACCGCTGGCGGTGCCAGAGCAGGTGCGAGCGGGAACTGGTTGGGTTCTTGGACACCAGATGCCGCCCGTCCTTGAGCAGCCCCGAGCGGCGGATGGCAAAGAGGGTGGAGCGGCTGATAGCCAGATGGGAGCAGAGCTCGGCAGTGGTCAGCCAGAGGTGTTCACTCATCGGCAGCCAGGCAGACGACGCTGCGACCAGAGCGGGGCACGGGAGGCTACTGGCTGGTTCTGAACCCTCAGACCTCCTCCTCCCAGAGCCCCATCCGCTCGAGCCAGGAATCGGACTGCTCAAAGCTCCAGCCGTGATCGGCTTCCAGAACATCGGCGATGGCGACCATGACATCGAAGGAGCGGCCGTCATAGCCGCCTCGGGCGATGGCGCTGCGCTGCAGGGCCGATCCCAGTTGCAGGAGATCCAGTTCCGCCAACCAGTCGCCCTGCTCAAAGACGGCAAAGGCGTGGTCTTGCTGGAAGGGCGGGAGCGTGAGCTCGTCGGCTGAGGCTTGCTGGCGAGAGGGCGGCGTCAGACAGGAGCGCGTCCAGCTGAGCATCGGCAGCAGGGTTGGGACTAGAGGCAGAAGTGATCGGAAGAAGGCGAGCAAAGGGAAGGGTGTGAGGCCCAGAAGGGTTCCGATCTCGTCAGCGGGCGTGGCTGACAGAGGCAGTCGATGCCAAAGAGCCCGAGCCAACCCGATGAATCCTTGCTAGTACAGGTGTACGCATGGAGAGGATTGATGGCGGCGTCTCGAATCCGGCCCACCGCGGTGGCTGCAAGCAGTGACTGTGAGGCCTGGCCGTATCTGGACGAGGGCGTGCTGCGCACCAGCCGCAGCCGCAAGGTCTGCATGACCTGTCACTGGTTCAGGCACCACGCCGGAGCCGAGTGCATCCCGGTGCTCGCCTGCCAGTTGCACCGCGGCCAGATCGCCCAGGGCGAGCACCTGATCCGCCGCTGCCAGGGCTGGACGGATGACATGGTTCGCCAACGGGGTTGGGCGCCGGAGGTGGGCTGAGGGGTGTTCGTTCAGAAGGGTCAGCGGATTCCATCGGCTCCGGCTGAGGGCTGGCTGAGTGATGGCCGCCAAGTCCTGCACTTCAAGCCCGCGATCTGGAATCAGTGGCAGCAGGAGCTGGAGATCACCAGCGGCCAGGTGTTGCGGGATCAAGCAGTGCCGTTGCTGCAGCGGCGTGTGCGCCTCAGCCGCGAGCGAGCAGTTGAGCTCTGGCGTCAGCGCTTGGCTGAGGGGTGGAAACCGTGCACGCCGCAATGGCAACCACCGCCACCGCTGGAGCCGAGATGGGGACGCTGAGCACGCGACACCTCGTGCACCGACTAAGCCCGGGCGTTAAGAAACTCATAGCGCGCCATTGAAGAGCATTGGTCACGTTTTAGTTTCGTGCTCCCAAAAATAAGGACTGCAGCCGTTGCTATAGCCAGCTGATCTCCACCAATGGCCTACGCCTCCATAGAAATGCCTCCATTCCAGTCAGCTCCAGGCGAACAGGATCCTCGCTTTCAGCTTGATCCAAGCCGTATGCCGCAGCGGCTTGAGCTTGATCTTTCTGAGGAGTTGCTGGAGAAATTGATGAGGCAGGCAGGGCGCAGTCATCGCTCACTTCCAGAACTGATTGAGCACATTCTTTCTCAATCCTGCGTGGAGATTGTCGAGGATGCTCGATCGCATGATGCACCCTCTCTGCCTGAATGAAGGCTGCAGACTGCAGCGCTCTGCTGCATCGCTGCCGTAACTCCGATCACCTGTTTGGATCGGGCCACCATGCATCAGATGCGAGACCTTTTGTGAAGCCACAGGCGTGATGGGCTCAACCGGAAAACAAAGTAAAGATTTCAGCCATGGAGGTTGTCCTTGGCCTACGCAAATCCCTCTGACTGTCGCGGAGAGTCGCGATCCAGTCGAGCGAGCAAGCGGATCACCATCACGATCCCTCACAGCACCTTCCGCGACCTTGAAAGCCGCAGCCTTGAGGAGGGTCGCTCGCTGAGCAATCTCGCGGCCTGTCTACTGGAGCGCGCTCTAACCACGTAGACCCAGGCCAGAGGCACAAACCAAAGGCCACCTTGCTCCTACTCGGCCACCAAGGCAATGCGTGTAAACGCCGATTGCTCAGCGCCAGCGGCGGGGCGAATGTGTATGCATCAACCAAGGAGGCGCCCGAATGGACGACACGCCACCGCGCTACCAACCAGAAGCACGCTGACTGCAGGCCCCTGCTCCAACAGTCTTCACCCAACCGTGGGCAGGTCGTTCAGCCGGGCAAGAGGAGGAAAGGCACCAAAGCCACCTCAACCTGTGCGCCTGACTGATCGACACTCCGTTTGCACCGCCTTAGGTGCCCCAGGAGACCAAACAACCCACACCTGGAACGTTCGGCCCAGGCGCCAACGCCAGCAGCTTCGACCATCTACAGCCATTGGAATGTTGATTGGTTCAGGACCCCGGGCATTGCTCGGGGGTTTGATTAGGGAAATTCTGGAAAACCCAGCCCGTCTGCGCGAAAATGAACCTGTAATCGCAGACCAGGACTGGGTTGATGGGCGGCAAGCAGCTCGGTTTCACGGACTATGAGCTGACCACGGCCAAGAAGCGCACCAAGCGCGAGAAATTTCTCTCCGAGATGGAGGCTGTGGTGCCTTGGCAGGCACTCATCGATCTGATCGAGCCGCACTACCCCAAGGCGAGCAAGAAAGGCGGCAGGCCTCCCTATCCGCTGGCAACGATGCTGCGCATTCATCTGCTGCAGCAGTGGTACTCCCTCAGCGATCCGGCCATGGAAGAGGCCTTGATCGAGGTGCCCACCATGCGCCGCTTTGCCGGCATCGAGCTGATCAGCGATCGGATCCCGGACGAGACCACGATCCTCACGTTCCGCCATCTGCTTGAGAAGCATGGGCTGGGTGAGCAGATTTTTGACACCGTCAAAGCGCTCCTGGCCGCTCGGGGCGTAACCATGCGTCAGGGCACGATCGTCGATGCCACCTTGATCGCAGCGCCCAGCTCCACCAAGAACAAAGATGGGAAGCGGGATCCGGAGATGCACCAGACCAAAAAGGGCAACCAGTGGTACTTCGGCATGAAGGTCCACGCCGGCGTTGACAAGGACTCAGGCCTGATCCATTCGGTTGTCGTCACCGCCGCCAACGTGCACGACCTCACCCCGGCAGCTGAGCTACTGCATGGAGATGAGGAGGTGGTGTACGGCGATGCTGGCTACCAGGGCATCGCCAAGAGACCAGAAATGGCTGGCAAGACAGCGGAGTTCAGAGTGGCGATGCGGCCCGGCACGCGCAGGGCTCTTCCTGACACCCCGGATGGGAGGGTGCAGGATCTGATCGAGACGGCCAAAGCTCACATCCGCTCCAAGGTTGAGCATCCCTTCCGTGTGATCAAGCAGCAGTTCGGCTTTCAAAAGACCCGGCTGCGAGGCTTGGCCAAGAACCGCTGCAAAATCAACGTGCTTGCGGCACTGTCGAATCTGTACCAGGCCCGACGACAATTACTCGCGACAGTGTGAACAGGGACTTGGTGTGCCTGCACACCTCTATTTAGCCTCAAAACCAGCCGAAAGTGGCTGGATATGTGAGCCAAGGTCATCAAAAAATGGCCTCAGAGGCAATTTGCAGCCAAAACCACTCTTTCTGCTCGCTGCCGCCGCTCAAACACCGCTTGTCCAGAGTTTCCTTAGAACTGATAGATGGATACTAAAAAGCCCCGGGCGAACCGGGGCAAGAACGGAGTGGTGATCTGAATTCAGCAAGTTACTCAGGGATAAATGTTCCGGATGAACTCTGCTGCCGACGCTTGGTGTAACTGTTGAAGCTGTGGGTCAACGGGTGCCGTGTTCCCAAGGATTGTTGAGCCTCCACCCTGAATGGCTTCGAGCTCTTCGGTGTTGACTTCAATGATGTCGGTATTCATGGTGTTGGCCTTGTAGAGCGGTTGGTGTGAGATCGGAGGTGTGTTCCTCGCGATGTGTTAACCATCGCAGTACTGAGAAATCCAGACCAGATGAGGAGCGGGGTAGCTTTCGGAGAGTCTCTGGTGAAGAGCCGTGCATGAAAAAGCCCGCTGGTTAGGCGGGCTTCCGAAGGCGTTTAGAGGCTGCAAGTAAGAGGGCTTTCCTTTGTTATGTGGCCATCAGTGTTCGTCCTGACCGCAGCGTTACCAATGATGTGCGGTTGTATCTGCTTTCCGGATTTGCGTTCGAAATGCCCACTATCAATAGATGGCATAGCTTGTTAATTGAACTGCTAGATAGCCTCAGGAGAAAACAGTTTGACTGCCTGCCGATCCGCGAAAGCGATCATAACCGACCATGGTGGCTTTTCCGCGCTCGATTTCATCAGATAACAGCCTAACAACCCCTTGCCAGTATGCATCCTTGTCAAAACCACCGGCCACAACAGCCAACTCTTCATCCGAAGGCTCTACTGGTTGATGACGGAGGTCGGTAGCTTGAAGGTTGAGATCACGGTCTGCGTTGTTAGTCATGATTGAAACTCCTTGATGTGTGAGGTGAAGTCGGAGGCGTGTTCCTCTCGATGTATTCACGATCGCAGGGTTGAACGCTCAATACCAGATGAGGAGCCAGGGAGGTTTCGGGGAGTTTCTGGTGATTACAGTGCTAAAGCTGCAAAAGTCATCAAGACAACAAGAGCCCCGGGCTGTAACCCAGGGCTCCTGATGGCTGGCGGAGTGGGGTTGGCGTCAGCTCTTGCTCGCCCGCACCTCCCAGAACGCCGCACCCAGGCTGTAACTCGCCAGGCCGCTCTGCTGTTCATAGCTCTGGCGTGCCTTGAGTTGGCATTCGATCTCCTTGCAGTCGCTGGAGTAGGTCCACTGCTTGCGGCCGGGGCGGCGGTTGAGCACCAGGTCCGGCGTGATCTGGTAACCATTCCCATCCCTGCCGGCAGGCAGGAGGGTGAGCAGGTCACCGCGTAGGTGCGCCAGCCGTAGCTGTTCGCTCAGCTCCTTCTGCTCGGCGGTCAGGAGTTCTTGCTGTTGCTTCACCTCAAGTAGGCGGGTCACGCAGGTGGTGATGGAGTCAGGTGAGAAACGCTGGTCTTCCGTGCCAGAGCTTGCGGGCAGAACGCCGGCGTTGGCGAGAAGGAGCAGGGCTTCTGGAGTTCCCGGTGCGGGTTCGCCCAGGGAGACAGGAGTGGCGGTGAGGGTTGCAGTCATACGCGTGTGTGAGGTGTGTGCGAGTGGCCGAGATCTGAATCGCAAGGGGGCCTATGGCCCCTTAGGCGCCGAGGGCTTGGATTTGGTTGAGGGCTTCGATGAGTTCGTTGCGGCGCAGGCGTTCGATGGCGGTGTCAAGCGACATCCGCTTTTGGTCCTCCGGCGACACGAAATCTGGTCCAGCTGATGGTCTGCTGATGGGGGCCTTCCGTTGGCTTTTCGATCGTTGCCTCATCGGTGTGTGTCGTGACGTGGTTGTTGTGGGCTGCGGAACCTGTGCTGCCTGATTCGAGTTTTCCTTCAGGCCTCCTCACTGGGCGGCGGTGGCTGTAGGCCAGCGCTGTCCTGTGAGGAGGAACCGCCCGCCTGCGGGCGGATGAGACCGCTGCGACGTTTCCCTTTGAGCCGGTAGCTGTCGCCCCGGATCGTCAGCACGTGGCTGTGGTGCAGCAGCCGATCGAGGATTGCCGTGGCAACCACCTGATCACCAAACACCTCGCCCCACTCCATGACGGGGCGGTTGGAGGTGATCAACACGCTGCCGCGCTGGTAGCAGCGGGAGATCAGCTGGAAGAACAGATAGGCCGCGTTCGGCTCAAGCGGCAGGTAGCCGAGCTCATCGATGATCAGCAGCCGGGTTTTGGCGTACTGCGTCAGCCTTGCTTCCAGGGCGTGCTGCGCCTGGGCTTTGGCCAGGGCTGTGATCAGCTCCATCGCACCGACGTACTGGACGCTGTGACCGAGCCGCACCGCCTCCCGGCCCAGTGCCACGGCCAAGTGGGTCTTACCCACACCCGGCGGTCCGAGCAGTAGCAAGGTGTCGCCGTTGGCCACCCAACGGCAGGTGGCCAGCTCGCGGATTTGGGCCGGATCGATCGACGGCTGAGCCTCGAAATCAAATGCCTCCAGCGTCCGCACATACGGAAAGCGCGCCAGCCGCAGCGCCATTTCCATCCGCAGCTGGTCCTTGCGAGCCACCTCAGCTGTGCAGAGCCAGGTCAGCGCCTCACGCAGGTTCATCTCCCGCCTTGCCGCCTCCTCCAGGAGCGCATCGAGGCGATCGCGGATGGCCGGTAGCCGCAGGCGGGTAAGCATCGCCTCCAGCTCCTCGGTCGGCACCGGTGGCGTGATGGGTGTGGATCGGTTGCGCGGGTTGGTGCTCATGCCGCTACCTCACCGATCAGCTCGGCATAGACGGCCAGAGGCCGGGCCAGTTCAGAGCTGCGAACCATGCGCCGCTCCTGCTCTTGCTCCTGTTCTTGATCACAACGCTCGCTGGTGTCCCGCAGCGAACGCACCGCCTCGCGCCGCTGCCGTTGCGGCACCAGGCCATCCCAATGGCCGTCGATCACCTGGCGGCTACGGCTACCAGGCCGCTGACGCCTGTGCTCAGCCACGATCCTGCCGCCATGGCGGATCAGAACCTGTTGATCGCGCACCAGCACGCTCACCCGCTGGCGGATCAGCGCCTGCGGCGCCGAATACCAGTTCGCTTCCACTTCCACGCAGCAGTCGCTGTGCACAACGCGCACCAGCTCCCGCTCTGCCAAGAAGGACGGCTTGGCCTCCAGCGGCTGCAAGGCCTGGGCTTCTGCGCGCATAAACCGCTCCAGCGGCGCCTCACCCGTGGTGCCATGCACCCTCAGGTCAGCGACCTCACGGGTCCAGCGCACCAGATGGGCCTCCAGCTCCGCCCAGCTGCTGAACTCCCGCCCGGCCATGGCGTTGCGTTTGACGTACGCCACCCCACGTTCGTCTTTGCCTTTCGTCCTGGCCCGGTACGGCCGGCAGGCGCGGGGCTTGAACCCCCAGTAGCTGGCGAACTGCTCAAGCCGCTGGGCAAACACCAGGATCTGTCGTTCCGGATCGTGCTGACTCACCAGGGCGCGAGCGTTATCCACGAGCACCTCCTGAGGCACACCGCCCCAGTGCCGGAACCCCTCCTCCAGGGTTGAGAGCCAGTGGTCCTGCTTCTCGCTGCGGAACGCCCGCACCAACAGTCGCCTGGAGTATCCCAAGGTGAGCACCGCCAGGTGCACCCGCACCCGCTCGCCGCCAATACGCACCACGCACTGGCCAAAGTCCGCCTGCAGCTGCCGGCCCGGTGGCGTCTCAAACCGCACCGTCGCCACAGCTGCGTTGCGCAGCTCACGCCGCCATGGCTCAACCGCACGCTCCACCGTGCGCAGGCTCACCTTGATTCCCTTCTCACTGGCCAACTCCTGCCGCAGCACGTCGGCATTGCCGCGGTGGGCCAGAAATCGCTGCCGCAGCCACTCCCGTTGACCATCGAGAACCGAGGTGCGGCAGGGCTTGCCATAGGGCTGCCAGCCACCCTGCCGTAGGTACTTGCGCACCGTCTCCGGCGAACAGCCCAGTTCCCGGGCAATCCGTCTACGGCCCCAGCCTGCTGCCGAAAGCCGCTGCATCGCCTCCACATCCTGAGGGGTCTGCACCGGCATCTCCGCAGCCATCGGCTCCAGAGATGACGCCCCTGCGCTCACCGTGTCGTCAGGCCTGGCTCGCTCCACAGGGTGGACCAGTTTTCGTGTCGCCGCCGGACCAGTTTTTGCTGTCGCCTGACAGGCGGCGGGGAGTGAGGTGCGATCGATCGGGTAGCTGCGCAGGAGGGAGCGGAGTTCGACGACGGAGAGCTCATCCCAGAGGGGGGAGAGGTTGGGCACGCATGTCGGCTGGCTTGCCTGGGCGGGCCGTTCCTCCATCCAGGGCTCAGCTGTCGCAGCGGGCTGGGCGATGGGGAACTGCTGGCTGAGCTGGCTCACCAGTTGGGTCAGGCCGGTGATGGCCTGGAGCAGGGCGCTTTGGAGCTCGGTGGCGGCCAGCTCAGTCGCGAGCTGCACAGTGGCGCGGGTGCCGATGGCACCGGTGGCAGTGGCAACAGTCATCAGACAACAACCTGGTAGACGACAGAAGGGGTGTGGAGTTTGCGCTCGCTCTTGGGCAGTAGGCCTCCCACTCAGCGGCAAAGGGATAGGGATCGATCCCGGTGACGTCCTGGAGATCGACCTTCATTCCGTCGATGGTTCCGGGTGTGACCACATGGATGTTCTGCGCGGCCTTGCTGCAGAAGTTCAGACCGGCTTCTGAGTAGGCGTTGCTGCCCACCAGGGAGGCATTGCGGGCGTGGTAGTCGCCGATGGCGCTGGCGTGCAGGTGGCCAAAGAGTGTGTAGTCAACCGTGATGCCTTGGGCGGCGTACTTACCGGTGATCTCTTGCACCGACTTCTGCACATTCGCGCCGATCTGGTGGCCGTGCAGGCAGAGGAAGGTGCGGCCCATCACCTCAAAGAGGAGCTCGTTGGCGCGGAAGCCGCAGAAGTTGATCCCCTCCGTGCCGGCAAAGCCGCGCTTGAGGATCTCGTAGATCATCAGGTCGTAGCTGTCGGTGGCGAGTTCATCGCTCCAGCCGAGCTCTTTGTTCACGCGGCTTTCATTGCCGGTGATGCCATAGACCTCGAGCTCGAACTGCTCGCGTAGATCGAGCAGAAAGGCCCGCAGGATGTCGACGGCAAGCAGGGTTGCTCTGGAACGGTTGGTGCTGTTGGAGAGCAGCTCATCGAGGCGCCGGTCGCTGTTGAGGAAATCCCCCAGACAGGCCACCACCACCTTGCGGGCGCCATAGCTCTGGCCCAGTTGCTTGACGCGTTGGGCGAGCTTGGCCAGCCGCTGCGCCGCCACGGTGAAGTCGTAGCGGTTGGAGGGCAGTTCAACCCGCTCGTTGAAGTGCAGATCGCTCAGTTGCACGATCAGCACGGAATCCCCGCCTTCCGGGATGCGGGAGAGCGTCACACCCTGGGTAAAACCCCGCTCATCCAATAGGGAACAGAGTTCCCGGGTGTAGGCGGTGACGGCGTTCTCGATGCGGGCGTGCTCGCGGAAGGCCTTGCGCTCAATCCGGTTGGTGTCGGCCTGGGCCTGGCGGGCCTTGGCCAGGCGCACATTGAACTGCAGCAGTTCGCGGTCTTGATCGGTGTTGGCGGCCGGTGTTTGCCCCCTTCCGGGGAGATGACGGGCTGGTTGGTGGCGGTGTTTGGCTGAACCCATAAAGAAGTGCAGGTGCGGGAGGCTACTGGTGTCTCCCCTGCGTGCCGTCTGGAATGCGCAGAACCCTGTGCTGTCCTGCCATCAGCAGCTCCTTCAGAAGGGCCTAGTCCCTCGAGCAGCGTCTGCAAGTAAGGTGAGAAGACAAGTCGGATGAGCGAGCAGGCCCTGGCATCGCCTGCAGCCATCTATTGAGCCCACAGACGGCCACTCAGTCGCGGCTGAGATTCAGATCTGTTTGAGCGGGTTCAAACGTCCACATGCGTCATTGCGGTGTCCTGTCGGCACTGCGATGTGAAAGGCAGGTCTTGATAGACGACAGACATCACATGATTAACCTCACGAGCTCCCATGAACACAAAAAAACCAACTCGCCTGTTGCCTGCGATTAAATTGTTTGATTGCTGTGCGCTCACGACAGGGCGTCTGCAGTCGCCCTCCTTTCCGGAGGGGGCAGCCAAGTCGCTTGAGTTCTCTCCTCTGGATTCCGCGCAGTCACGCCGCTGGCAGCACGAACAACTGATGCAGTCGGCATGAGCAGTCTTCTCCTCCTTCTGTCTTGCATGCGCCCCCTGGATGTCGCCTGAGATCGCATGGATACAGGTGCTTGGCCTGTCAGGTGTTTTGGTGGTCGCCCTCATTCTGACAAGTCGCTTCTGATCAGCTCGATTCGATTGCGCTCAGGTTCTATGGATCAGGGCTGTGTATTGAACTCTCGTTTCAGGCTCTGAAGGCTCCACTGCTAGTAGCCGATTGGGACTCATGCCATAAGAGGCCAAGATCCTGGCTTCTTGCTCGCACGCTCAATCTCAACACAGGTGTTCTGATCTCAATGCCAACTACAGTCACTGGTATGGGAAGCGGATCCTGCGCGAGTTGCCGTTTTCTGCTGGGATTTCCTGGTCCGATCTGCCACTGTCATATCTGGCAGCGTCCATACACACTCGCTGAGGTTGCCCTGCATTCCTGCTCGCTCTGGGCACCGCGCTCGAGTCGCTAATTCAATCCCCTGAACGCATCAGCTCCTCCTGCAGCGGCACTGGCCGATGTCCACAGGCGTGCCGGCACTCCAGCCAACGCTGCAAAGGCACATTCAGTCGATCCGCGATTTGTTGGTCTGTGAGTCCCTGTGCCACGTGTTTGCGGGCCTTAATCCACAGCTCCCGCAGCCGGTGGCTGATGCGCAGCGAGAAGCCCGTGTCGCGCAGGTAGTGCAGCAACTCGCCTTTCACCTTGGGGACGAGATAGCTGGAGGGGCGATGACCGAGCGTGGGATCAAAGCCAATAGCGCCCTTACAAAGACCCTCGTAGGCGGGGCCGATCAGGTCGTCGACTGACATCGACCAGCGGCGAGCAAAGCGATGCGCCTGTTGATGCGCCAGGCCCAGGTGTTGGCAGGCAAAGGCCCGCTGCTCACTGGTCATCGGCCGGCGCAGACAGCGTTTGGACATGAGGGATGTGCAAGTGCGGGAGGCTATTGGCCTTGCCTTGAACTCCCTGCGCTGCAATGGATTGTGGTTTCGACAGACCGTGAGCGGTTGTTGCAGGTTTGCCATGCGACGACGTGTGGCTTGGGGCTGCTCGAATCGCCTGGTGCCTGTGACTAGGGTGCTGGCTCTGAGAATCCGAGCCCACCATCTATGCGGTCTTTGGTTGATTCAATACAGTCCCTGTCGGCTTTCTTGCTGGTTGCTCTCACCGTGACTGCAACCAATGGTGTTCCGTCCGCCTATGCCCAGGACGACCTTGGTGATCAGCCCGCACAGATAGCAGGAGACACCTCTGGATTTTATGTAACCGGAGCCGCTGGCGCTAATTGGCCGACTATGCGCACCAACTCTGGAGACCTGGGCACCTTTGAGGAGTTCTCAAACCCTGGAATCGCTTTGGAATTGGGTGCGGGCTATGACTTTGGCGCCATTCGTCTCGAGGCCACCTATGCCTTGGATACCAGTTATCTCAAGGGCTACAACAGTGTGGATGGGATTTATTTTGACTACTCTTCCGGAGGGCGTACCCAGATGAACTCTGCCTTTCTGAGTGGCTACTGGGATCTTCTTGCCTCCAAGAGCTGGTCTCCCTATCTGGGTGCAGGGATTGGATACTCCCATCTCTACGTTCAGCCTTTTGCTGAGCCTGGCCGGTCTTATGCAGGTGTCTCGCAATCCTTGTTGGGGTATCAGTTTAAAGCGGGTGTATCTGTGGATATCGGTGCTGATGACGCGTTATTTGCGGAAGCTGTGTACCGAGGCACTTCTCGGTTCTCAACCAATGATGGATTCGCAACCTGGAACAACGGTTCCTTTGGCAGTTGGGGTGGTCAACTTGGCGTCCGTATTGGCCTCTGAGCGCCGTTGAGGCCCTGGCTGCTTCTAGACGGCCAGAGCGTTGACTGCAGGACTGATGATCTACGCGCCATCAAATGACAGCTGTGAATTTTTCTTCCAGAGGCCACCATTGAGTTGATACCCCTCAGGATTGAGTAGAGCGCCAGCCTTCGCCGGGCGCTCCAGGATGCTGCTGGCGCCCATGTGCACGGAGTGGCGCACGACCGCCCCGAGCGGTGTCGGTCCACACGCCTGCATCACCAGAGCGATCACACCGCCAATGGCGGCACCACGAAACACAACAGGCATCAACAGATCGCAACTCCCCAAAGGTTCCGAGGGGGGCGGGGCCCCCCTTTGCGATGGGGCTGGGGCTTCGGTTGAGGGGAACTGGCTGGAAGAAAGGCTGACGGAATGGCTGGTTGCCAGTCCCGCTCGGTGGGTCAAATCACGCATTCCAACTGGCAGGTGCTGTTCCACCACCTCCAGGCATGTCACACCTGTGGCTTGCTCATCCCACGGCTGTGGCGCAGCTGATGCCACATCAGTGGGCGGTGCCCACCAAGGCCTCAAAGCCAGAACCGGTGCAGTGATTTCTTATCGCCATGACCACCAAGGTTCTGCTCACCCACCATCACCGCGATGCGATCGAGAACGCCGCCGATCGCGGCTTCTGGATGCCTCTGCCCCTTGAGGCCGAACAGATCAAGGACGTGATGTATCTCACCTCCCTCAGCTACGGCGAGATCACGCTCAAGCAGTTGGTGGAGGTCGCCAGCTTTGAACCTTGGCGTGAGCCAGATGGCATCGAACGCTGGTTGCCGTTCCTCGGCCAACGTCTCGAGCTGCCCAAACCCCTGCCCCTGGGCGATCGCCAGTTGCTCGCCGGTTGGCTGCCCCGTCAGCGCGAGGCGGTGCAGATCGTCGAACTCGAGGCACTGCTGGCGGCCAAACGTCTCAGCGATGTGTTGCCCGGCTCCGGTGCCTGTTGCCACCTGCCACGGCGGAACGAATTGGTTTCCGTTTCAGCTGCAGTGCACCATTCAGGAGCTGCGGCCTGAAACCGTTGACGCTAATCACCGTTCAACGGTGGATCATCAAGAGGCTGGCTTGAGCAGAAGGAAGCCGGCCTCTGGATGGTCGTTGAAGTAGCGAATCTCCTCCAGCCTTGAAAGGATCAGTTGGGCCGTGGCTGCATTCGAGGCATTGCCAATGGCCAGGCAGATCACCTTCGGGGGCCAGCCGAGGCTCAGACTCATTCCAAGGAAATCGTCATCCTTGGTCAGCAGCAGATAGCCCCCGGCTCTTGCTTGCTCCCACACCGAACGGTCATCGACACCGCCCAGGCCAAGGATGCGGATGTGGCTCGAATCTGGAAACGCTTCGCTGAGTCGTGGAAGCAAACGCTCAGAAAGGTTTTCGTCGAGAAGCAGCTTGATGCTCAACCCACCCCCGTGGACACCATCAAGGTGCGTTCACGTTCAGCGGCAAAGGCCATGCAAGCCAACACATCTTCATGGCTGAGCTGTGGGAAGTCCTCAAGCAGCTCGGTTTCACTGCACCCGGCGGCCAGGGTGCCCAGAACATCTCCAACCGTGAGTCGGGTCCCCCGCACGCAGGGCTTACCAAACCGGATGGCGGGGTCGATGGTGATGCGATCAAGCAGATCCATTTCTCCACGCTAAGCCCGTTGTGTGGTCATGGCGGCGGTAAAACCGGGGGCCGGTAAACGGCTCAGCGATGGATAGCCCCGCTCCTGTGCCTGTTGCCAACTGCCGCGGCGCCATGGTCTTGCCCCGGCCTTTGATGCAATCCGCAGGCCAGATCTGGCTGCCTGAGCACCCCGTGCTCGAGGCCCCACACCAGGAGTCCGCCTTGGCTGCGGGCTCCTGTTTTGCCGTACAAGGCACTGAGCCGGCGCCGCACCGTGTCGGTGCGCACCTGCAGTTGTGAGGCGATCTCGCGGGTGCTGCGGCCGCCGGCCACCAGGCGCACCAGTTGCTCCTCTTTCACAGACAGCACAACGGCTTCTTCTTGCAGCGGCGTGTTGGCGAGCAGTTGGCGGATGCGATCAGAGAGCTGCGGGTCTTCGTAGCGGCCGTTGCGTAGGAGCACAGCTACGCACTGGAGCAGGCGGCCACTGCCGCAGCTCTCGCGGCAACTGATCCCATCGGGCCTCAATCGCCAGAGCCGCACCAGCCGTTCACCGCCGATCGCGGTATCGAGGCACAGCAGGAAGCGGCACCGCTTGGCGCCGTGGCGCTCGCGCAGTTGTGTCATCAGCTCTGCGGCCCCGCCATCGGGGCTGTCGTCATCGCAGAGCACCAGCAACTTCCCTGTTTCAGGTAGCGGCAGCGCAAGGAGTTCCGCGGTGGAGCTGGCACTGAATTGCAGCTGCGGCAAGAGCAGAGCTGCGGTGTCGCGCATGCGCCGGTGGTGACTGCAGATCACCAGAGTCCAGCCATCTAGAAGGCTCTCAATTGCTGCCTTCAGGGCCTGAACATGGAGCAGTAAGTCCTCGGGTTGCATCACCCCCAGGCCAATCACCAATCTGTAGCAACAGGCCATAGACCTGGGCCACAACAGGACAAATGCCCGAGGACGACTGGTCCCCGGGCGTTGTACGGCCAGCCTGTGGCTGGTGATGGATCAGAGCTGAATCTTGAGGTTGTGCTCGGTGGCGGCCTGGCGCAACTTGTCCAGGGCGGTTGCTTCCAACTGCTCCAGTCGCTCGCCCTGCATCCCGCCCATCGAGCGGCGCAGCTGACAGGGGCTCAGAGGCGGCCGGCGCAGGTAGCGGTTGCGAATCAGGCGGTGCTCCTGTTCATCCAGGCAGCTCATCAACTGCGGCAGGGCCGCGTGTTGTGGGTCGGGCTCTTGTGTCTGCTGCTGTTCGGCTGCTTGCTGCAGGGAGGCCAGATCAAGTCGGGTGCAACCACCCTTCTCGTCGCCATCGTCCTCTGCGCCATCCAGAGATCCGGTGCGGGTGGCATCCCACTGGCGGATGAACTCCGCCAGCTGCTCCGCGCTCATCGCTTTGCCATCGAACTTGAGCTGGGCGGCCAACCACTCCAGCGAGGGTTCATCGCCCGTGCTGGCCTGATGTTGTTGGCTCAATCGCAGGGCCTTGAGCACCACCGCTGCTTTCTCTGCCGGGAAGCGGATTGCGCGCTTGGCCCGTTGTTCGAACTCGGTGAAACCCCGCCGCACCCAGAAGGTGGCGTAGGTGGAGAACCGATAGCCCTTGGCCGGATCAAATTTCTCGGCTGCGCGCACCAGATTCAGCGCGGCTTCCTGCAGCGCATCGGCCGTGGTGTCGTCATGGGCGGGCAGGCTGCAGCGGTGGCGGCCCCAGGTGTGAGCCACCAGGCCGAGGTTGTGGCGCACCAGTTGCTCCCGCGCCCGCAAGGCACTGCGGCGCACGGGCTTGGGGGCGTGGCTGGGGCCATCGGGGTGTTGCTGCCAGCGCTGGATGCGGCGGGAGAGTTCCATCACTGTGCGCTCGCACAGCGGGCGATGGGCACTGCTGGTGTTCAGCCAGGTCTTCACGGTGGAGGCAACGGGGGCATGACGAGGGGGCATGGGAAACGGCGGCATCTGCCGCGAGCATTCCCCGTGGTTTCACGCTTGCGCCGTTCGGCCGGGTTGGGTTACTGCGTTGGCCTGTGAGCGGTGAGTGCAGATTGCCCTCACTGGACCTTGATGCCCAGATGAGGTGAGTGCAGATTGCCCTCAGTGGTGGGTGCAGATTGCACTCACGGGTGAGGGCGTATTGACCTCAGGGGTGAGGGCGTATTGCACCACCATCTATATATCTCTAAAAACTCTTAGAGAAGAAAACCAAAAGAACAGCCCAAACAGCCGCTCCTCTGGGTGGGACAACACCGAGAAGACAGAAGGCGGCCGGGGGAGATGCATCGAGCCGATCCAAGAAGCCAGGCCAGCACTGGTGTTCGGGGCAACCCCCATAGCCTCTAGATACCACCACGGGCAGGCATTCCTGCATCGCCCATGCGCTTTTACGCCGTCAGCACCGAGGCCATTGAGCTGACCCATCAAGCCCTGCAGAAGCTGGATGGATCACGCATGGGTTCAGGCCGTGCCAGCCGTGCGTTGCGCGTCGCGACGCTCTACGGCCACCTGCAATGCAGAGCCAGAGGAGGGCAACCCGTCTGGCTGAGTTGCCGTGATCTGGCTAACGCCTGGCATCTGCAAACCCGTGAACTCAGGGCCGATCTACAGGATCTAGAAGCCATCGGTTGGTTGAGCTACACGAGCAGCACCAAGGGGCTCTGCATTCACCTCCATGAGCCCCAGGGGCCATGCGGCCGAGGCGATCAGAGTGCCGATGTCGCGGCCCCCGCATTGCATCTTTAAAG